>CAZMHC010000092.1:0-11226 GCA_964565955.1 uncultured Occallatibacter sp. | reverse complement strand
TGTTGCGCATCTTGTTCATCTGGATGCGCTTGTAGTGGTTGTAGACGGCGACGGCCAGCTTCTTCTTGGTCAGCTCCTGGCCGATTACGTAGTCGTCGAGAAAGCCCTTCACCTCCTGCGGTTTGGGCAGGTGGCCGGCCGCCGGGGCGGGATGCGCCGGATCGCCGCGATCGTCTTCGAGGATCGAGTTGCAGACGGCCACGCACTCGTCGCAGATGTAGGCGCGAGGGTAGTCGCTGGGCGACGAGATCAACTTGGCCACGGCGTCCTGCGACTTGTGGCAGAACGAGCAGCGTAGCGCTTCTTCAGGTCCCGTGCGCGTTTTCATTGTGTCGCTCCCTCTCGGACAATCCGTCTCCCAGTTGCGCTCATGCCGCCTTCAGTTTCTGCATTCAGCATATTGGCAATTTGGACGCTTATTACGTTTTCGGCCGGTCGATGATCTCGTCGACAATGCCGTATTCCTTGGCCTGCTGCGCGTTCATGATGAAGTCCCGCTCGACGTCGCGCTCGATCCGTTCCAGCGGCTGGCCGGTGTGCTTGGCTATCAGGTTGTTGGTGATCTCGCGGATGCGCAGAATCTCGCGGGCGTGAATGTCGATGTCGGTAGCCTGCCCGCTGAGTCCGCCCATGGAGGGCTGATGAATCAGTATGCGCGAATTGGGCAGGGCGAAACGCTTTCCCTGGGTGCCGGCCAGAAGCAGAAACGCGCCCATGCTGGCCGCCTGGCCGATGCAGTAGGTCACCACTTTGTTCTTGATGTACTGCATGGTGTCGTAGATGGCCAGACCCGCGGTGATGGAGCCGCCGGGGGAGTTGATGTAGAGCGAGACGTCCTTCTCCGGGTCCTCGCTGGAGAGAAAGATCAACTGCGCCACGATCAGGTTGGCCACCTGATCGTCGATGGGGGTGCCAAGAAAGATGATGTTGTCGCGCAGCAGACGGGAGTAAATGTCGTAGGCGCGCTCGCCCCGGCTCGTCTGCTCTACCACCATGGGAACCAATGCCATAGAGTCTCTTCTCGATCTTCCGTTGGGGGCTTCGTTCCCCGTTGATGTGGCCGCGCGGCAGTACGGTCTCCGTGGCGCGACAATTGTTCCGCCCTGACGTCCTACGCGGGCAGTCGTTCGTACAAAAGATTGGCAACTTTTTCGCGGCGCATTTGCTCCCGAATTCTAGACAGTCCGCCGTTCTGAGTCAAACGCTCACGCAAGGCCTCCGCTTGTTCGCCGGATTGCAGGGCAATCAAAGTCACCTGGCGATCCACCTCGCTCTCCTCCACCGTCACGTTTTCCTCCTGGGCGATGCGGTCCAGCAAGAGCGAGGCCTTGGCCTCGGCAACAGCTCCGTCGCGCTGGGCGGCGCGCAGACGGGCAAAGTCCAGCTTGCGCATCTGCTCGGTCTCCATGCCCTGGGCGGCCAGGGCGCGCAGACCGCGCTCCAGGCGCGCATCGATCTGCTCCTGCACCAGCGCCTCGGGAACCGGGAACGCAAAGCGCGCGCAGAGCGCGGCCAGCAGACGGTCCTTGGTCTCGCCTTCCACACTGCGCCGCTTGCGGTTGCCCGCGTACTGGCGGATGCCGCTTTCCAGTTGAGCCAAATTCTCGTAGTTGCCCAGTTCCTTTGCAAAATCGTCGTCCAATTCGGGCAAAATGCGCTTCTTGATAGCCTTGACCTGAACGGTATAGGCCACGGTCTTGCTAGCCAGCTTCGGCTCCGCGTAATTCGCCGGGTAGACCACCTCCGCCTTCAACTCCTGGCCGGGCCTTGCGCCGCGCAGGACGGCGGTGAATGCCTCTATCGTACCCTTGCCGCCGATCTCGACCAGCTCGTTCTCGCCGTCCAGCGGGGCCGCTTCGGCTTCGCCCTCCACCAGGCCGCTGTAGCCGATCTCGGCCCAGTCTCCATCTACCAGGGCGCGATCCTCCTCGACCGGCTCGATGGTGGCGCGCGACTCGCGCAGTTGGGCAAGCTCGCGCTGAAACTCCTCTTCGGCGAGTTCCACCGAAGGCTTCTCCACGATGACCGACTGATAGCCGTCGATGGAGAACTCAGGGAGGTACTCGAAGACCGCTTTTACGTGGAGCGGCAGGCCATCCTCCACGGTGAGTTCGATGACCTGCGGCTGCCCGACCGGCTTCACGCCCAGGTCAAGCACCGCCCGGTTGAATCGCTGGGGCAGCAGGCCGTCCACCACTTCCTTGCGAATCTCGGAGGCGTAGCGGCGCTTGATCACCGAATCCGGCACCTTTCCCGCTCGGAAGCCCGGTATTTTGGCGTATTTACGGAAGTTGCCGGTCACCGTTCCATAAGCCTTCGAGACCTCTTCGACGGGAATGTCCAGCACCAGTTCACGGGTACACTCCGGATTGAACGTCTGAATCCCAGTCGACGGCTCTGCGTCTGCGGGGCGATGAACCGACCCGCTTCCATGATCGTGGCCGTCGTGTTCATGGAGATGATCGTGCTGGTGCGTGGCCTCTGCGGCCTCGGTATCGGGAGTGGCTTCGAGGGTATCCGTGGGTCTCAACGTCTCGCCTTCCGGGCGCGCTGCGCCAATCGAACTGAATCTTAGAATACCGTCCCTGGCTTCCGGATGGTGCTTCCGTCTGCCCGACGCGCGGAGTGGACCGGCAAGGCAAACCGGCGCGAGTCCAGGAAAATGTCTAATTCACATGGTAAGGGGGTTTGCCTGTAGGGTCAAACCGGAGGGGCATTCCGATGGCGAAGAGCATCGCTGAAGGTACTTACCGCTCGGTGACTTCCGGTTTGCGGACGTAAGGCAGAAAGCGTGGATGGGCCGCGCCGCAAAGAAGAAAGTGCTCGCGGGCCTCTTCAAGGCTGAGCTGTCCGTTCACGGTCAGGCGGACTTCGGCGGCGTCCGCGTCCTCCTGGCCATCGTCCTCCCACCAGCAGACGGGGCACAGCCCCAGCGCGCCCGGCGTCTCCAGGGTCTTGAATCCACAGCATGGGCAGCGAAACCGGGGCGACATCGGGGTTCCTCATGGAGATGGACGGAGATCGGACCCGACGGGATTACGCGAAAGATCGCTCTCGTCTTATAGCGTTTGAATTTGACGGCTTGGCGGAGCCAGATTCGCATTTTACGCTCGGCTGGAAGCGAGGTCGCATGGCGGCGGGAGGGTATCCTTGAAGCAGCAACCGTCTCGCGGAATGCGCTTGCAGGCATTTGAAGCGCGGCGATTCTGAGAATTCAGCAAGGGAGCAAGGCGTGATTGAAGTATCGAACTCCGGCGCGGAGATCGGCGCTCGGGAAACCAAAGCCGAACAAGTGATGGATTCCATCAAGGCCGGGGAAGCGGCCTCGGGGTCCAAGTGGTACCGCTGGCGCAAGGACGGCGTGGCGCTGGTCAAGTACCTGTTGGACAGCGAAGTGCATACCTTCGCCTTTAGCGTGGCGGCCAACGCGATTCTCTCGTTCATTCCTTTCACCGTTCTGCTGTATACGCTCTCTCATTGGGTTTCGCAATCCAATGGAATGAGGGACGTAGTCACCGATATGGTCAACTATTTTTTGCCTTCGGATACGACAACCAAAAACTGGGTGGCGGTCCACCTGCAAGGCACGGCCGCGCACCAGGGCGTTCAATTCTTCTCGCTGCTGATGATTCTTGTGGCCTGCACCGGCATCTTTCTGCCTTTGGAGGTGGCTTTGAACCAGGCGTGGGGCGTCACCAAGAGCCGCAATTATCTGGCCAATCAGGCGGTCGCCTTCGGGCTGGCGATCCTGATGGTTGTGCTTGGCATGGGCAGCATTCTGCTCAACGCGGGCGGGCGCGAGGCGCTTGCCTTGCTCTTCGTTCACCAGACAAATATAAAGATCATCGATTTTGTCCTCAACTTCACTTATCAGGGAACCAGCTTTGTCCTGCTCACCGCGACCACCGGCGTGGCGTCGATCCTGTTCTTCTTTTCGATCTACTGGATTCTGCCCAACCGCAAAGTCCCCTGGCGGCCTGTGCTGCAAGCCTCGATCTATACCGGGGTCGTTTGGCTGGCGGCAAGATATGTCTTTGTGCTGGCGCTGCCGTACCTGGATTTAACTTCGCTCTACGGGCCGTTTTTTATCTCCGTGGGCCTGCTTTTTTGGGCCTATGTTTCAGGACTCATCCTCTTTGCCGGGGCGCAATTCAGCGTGGCCCGCATCGGGGACAAGGGCGGGAAGAGCGAGTGAGCGGGCGATTCGGCAAGATAACTTGGCCAAAGGGCTGCCCCCGGCTTTTCGTCAAGGGATTCTCTGTCTGGCGGATGGCAATTGCTTAGGCTCGAGTTGGGGAGTCAGTCCTCTGTCACGCGCGCAGACTTGCTCTGGCGCAAAATGCGATCGCAACTTAAGCCACCAAGCCCTAGCAGCCGGTCCCGGTCAAAACCACTCCGACAGTGCGGGCAACGATCTGAATATCCAGCCACAGGCTCCAGTTGTCAATATAGGTCATGTCCAGCGAGATATAGCTGTCGAAAGAGGGATCCTGACGCGCCTGCACCTGCCACAGCCCAGTGATGCCGGGAGTTACGTCGAGGCGGCGAAGATGGCTCAAATTGTACTTCTGCACCTCGCTGGCGATGGGCGGACGCGGCCCGACGACGCTCATCTCGCCGCGCAGCACGTTGAAGAACTGGGGCAGTTCGTCGAGCGAATACTTGCGCAGGAAGCGGCCCAGGCGCGTGATGCGCGGATCGTTGGCGACTTTGAAGAGGATGCCGTCCCGCTCGTTCCGATGCAACAGGCTGGCGCGGCGCTTCTCAGCGTCGCGGACCATGGTGCGGAACTTGATGCAGCGGAAGACGCGCCCTTTTTTGCCCACCCGTTCGGAAAGATAAAAGACCGGACCGGGCGAATCCAGTTTGATGGCGATGGCGATGGACGCCAGCAGCGGCGCAAGCAGCATCAACGCTAGAGATGAAAAGAAGCCGTCGAAAATTCGCTTGAGCAGCAGGCCAGACTCGGGCACGAAACCGCGGTGAAGCGGAATAGTAGGAAACTGACCGATGTATTCGATGGGGCTGTTCCATATCTGGCCGTCGTAAATGTCGGGCACTACTCGCAAGTCCACGCCGCAGGTCCGTGCCTGCTCCAGAACGCCTTGAACGACTTCCCGTTCGCCGGGGCTGGTAAAGAATATCTCGTCGATAAATCGGGTGCGGACGCTGTCGCAAAGCGTCGTCAGCGAACCGACGACATCGCCGCCGGCAGCGGGGCCGGAATCCGATCTGCTCTCGGAGCCGGGGAGATCGATGAATCCCTTGAAAGAATAGCCGAGGCGGCGAATGCTCTCCAGATGGTGGCGAAGGGCGCGGGCCTCCGGCCCGGTGCCCACGATGAGCACGTTGCGGGTGCCGATGCCGCGATCGAAACGATGGTAAAGCCGGATGCGGTAGACCAGCCGGCGCAGGCTCAGTGCAAGCGTGACCAATCCCAGCGTCACCAGCACAATGGCGCGAGAGATGTTCTCGGCTTTCACCAGATAGAGCGTTCCGGTCAGCATCAGGCCGGAGAGGATGCAAGCCTGTATGCTCAACCGCTGCTCATGGAGAATGTTGTTGAGCCGCAAGGGGGAGTACAGGCGGAGTTCCCGGCTTACGATCGCCAGAGAGAGGAAGAAGCCGCACAGCATGGCCAGCACCACCCCCGTCGAGCGTCCGTGAATCAGCGATCCGCCGCAAATTTCCCTGAGACCTTCGAGCGGTCCGGTACGCAGCTTGTAAAGCGTGGCCGCCGCCGCCGCCCCAAGTACCGTGATTCCATCCAGAGCCATCCAGAGACAGACCGTTCCCCATGAGCTTGCGGCAGCCCCCCGGGCCGGTTCCCCCATCCATTCGGGAGTGGAAGCGACCGTAGAGGACAGTCTTTGCCAGAATTCTGTAGTTGCCATCGACGTTCCGCGGACCTCAAACGTTCCATAACGATAGGTAAGGCTGGGATACAGGTTCCCACGAATGAATCCGCGGGCAAGCCTGAAACCCCGGCGGCTGTGAACCGAAACTGCAACTCGCTTGTATGCGGACTTGCGCCCGTGGGCGGCGAATCGACTTACGGACTCGAACGCGCATCGACGCGACCAAGATTTCGATACCCTCGTATCGAAACTATCGAATTGAATCTCATTTCGAATGTCACCTGATTGCCATCTACCATGAAGAACGAAAAGCGCCGGTCGATTCCTCTATATTTCTCTAGATCGAATCCATTCGCCATCGCGAAAACGCAAAATTCGTTCGCGCCCTACTGCCTGATATCTGGGATGCGAAGACAACCGCATACACAGCATCTTCCCGAATGCCGTTTCTTGGCAAGAAAAATATCATTGCCGGTCCATTACGGTTCGATTACCTTATCATTACTTCGGTAACCGATAATCGTCCAGAATCAAAAATTGCTGAATTTGAGGCTCCGGCGAAGCCACGAATTCTTTGAGCGGACCGAAGAAGCCGGCTCGCCCCCCGTCCAGGAACAGAACCAGGTCGGCAAGACGCTCGGCAAAGCGCATATCGTGTGTAACCACGATGCTCGTGAATCCCAGTTTGCGCTTGAGCCGCTGGATCAGATCGCCGAGATGTCGGGCGATGATGGGATCGACCATGGTCGTTGGCTCATCGTAGAGCACCACCTCGGGCCGCGCGGCCAGGGCGCGGGCGATGGCCACCGCCCGTTTACGCCCGGTCGAGAGGCTGGAGGGGAAGGAAGCGACAACGTCCTCGGCGCCTACCAAACCGATCAGCCGATCCACTTCCTCGAAAATCTCCTCTTCGCTCATGCCGCCGCGTTCGCGCAACGGAAAGGCTACGTTTTCTCGCACACTCAGCGAATCGAAGAGCGCGCCGTTCTGGAAGACCATGGTCACGCGCTTGCGGATGGCCCGCAATCCATCTTCGTCGAGTGTTGTGATTTCCTCGCCTTCCACGCGGATGGAGCCGGCATCGGGCTTGAGAAAGCCCATCAGCAGCCGCAACGCCACCGACTTGCCCACCCCGCTGCGGCCCAGAATGCAAAGGGTCTGGCAGCGATCCACCGAAAAGCTCACCTCGTCGAGAACCGGCCGCCCATCGAAGGAGACCGAAACGTTGCGAAAGGAGACGACCGGGTCGGATTGCGAACAGAAGCTCAAGTCCGTTTGAGCCGCCTCATCGTATAGCTCCGCTTTGGAAGGGAAATCGACCATCGCTGACACCAGCTTACGCGATGCGAACCGCGGGAATCGAGTTTTCACGGGGGCGGGGTATCCGGCTGGAATCGCGAGTTCAACATGGATCGTTCAACAATGCGTTTGCGCCGTCATTGAAAATATGGAGTGGCTTATAACTCAATCTCGACAAAGATATCGACGCCCACCAATGCCGCGTTGAGCGTGGCTATCGACAACTCGACAAGATCGTGCGCGCCCTGCCCTTTTGTCGAGGATGGTGAATGGACACAAACGCATGCGCCGAACGCGGCTTGCCTTCCGACTCCTTGAACGCCTCCAAGAGGTCAGAAAAACGCTTCAGGGATGTTCCGAAAGTGCCTTCGCGTATCCCGCCCCAACCGTCTTCGCCTTTTCTTCATGAGATGGTCCTGACGGATGAGTTGTGGGTTGCACAATTCTTTCTGAAATGCTGTACAATTCGATACGTCGCGGATTCGTGAGGACCGATAGGTTCTACTTCTATATCTTTGAAGAGGATAACAGAAGATACCGAAACCGAGTGCGGTGGGTGCGGTTAGCCCCTGATCCAAGAGGGCAATCATACCCGTGGAATGCGAAGCGCAAGGCCCTGGAAGATGGGCTCTGCTTCCGCTTGCGGACGAAAGTGCGAATGCTATTTTGCAATCTTCAGATCGGCTTCGGCGGCACGCAAGACAGAATAGACACGACCGCCCTGGCATTGCGTTGACGGGAATCGTTCGGTTCGGCCAAGACCGAACGCCGATTCCCCGTGGATTTGCTCTTGATGCGATTGCCAAGGAAGACGGCGTATCTGCCTGCTCGAAGACTGGCCAGGACGCCGTCGACTGGTAAACAGGCGTTTGCCTGAGGAGTCGATTCATGAACCGGACTTTTGCGATAGCCTGTATGGCTATCCTCCCCCTTTCCGCGTGGGCGCAAATACCGACCTTGTCGCTCAACGACGCAACCGTTGTGCAGAGCGACACGCACCGCGCCGGAATCAACATCGGAGCCATCGACTACTGGGACAACGGTCAAATTCTCAAGAACCTGATCGGCTCCAGCAATCCGGGATTCGAGCCTTTGCAAGCCCAGCAGATATGGGTTTTGTCCGCGGCCGGCACCACGACCACATTCACAATTCCGAATCAATGGGATCCCGTTCAGGCCGACTACTGGGCCGGAGGCACGGTTACAATCGTCGAATCGACAGGCCCCGAGCTTGGCTGCACAGGTTCCATTGTATCGAATACCGGCCCAAATTCAGGGGCCAACCCGCCTGACACGGTAGGTCCGACGCTTACGATTTCTCCGGCGTGCAACGCTCCATTTAGCGTGTACGACACCGTTATCGTCAGTAAGTCCTGGCCTTCCACACCGGAGTCGTGGTGGGAAAGCGGAGGATATGGCGGGATATCGGGATCGGTTAGCGGAGGCGCTCAGTTGCTTTCCGACACCACCGATCTCTGCGCCAACTGCGGCGCCCAAGCCTTGAACATGAACGCCACGGCAAGCGGCTCCTCGGCGACGGCAGCCTGGAACTTCGATACCGACTACGACTACATTTACAAGCTATTTCCCAACATCTTCGTCTTGATGAACGGCACATATCAGCTTTCCTTCTGGGCAAAATCGGCCTCCGGCTCTCCGGCGCTGACCGCCACGGCCCTGCGGCTCTCGAGCGGCGGGTTCAACTGCGGATCGTACACGCCGACACTGACCTCGAAGTGGGCGCAATACACATGGAATTGCACCGCCTCGGAATCGGCTGCGGCCACCTCGCCGGGCATAGCCCAGGTGTCCATTGGCGTCACCGGAGGATCGGTTTATCTGGACAATGTCAGCTTCGAGAAGATCGAGACCAATCCCATCAACCCAGCAACTGGCGCCGGTTTCACCAACAATACGGTTCTGCGCGATGAAGTGATCGAAACCTTGCAGAAGTTCTACGGTCCCTCGATCGGCAGCAATCCCGGTATGTTTCGCTATTGGGTGAACCAGAACGCGGAAACCGTGAGCAACTGGACCCAGCCCGACTACGCGCACGCGCCCACCGGCGCGGGGATGGGATATTATATCGGACCGGGGGGAGCCGGCGCGGAGAGTCTTTCGCTCGAGGACTATCTGGTCATCTGCCAATTGCTGAACGCCGAGCCTTATCTTGAGGTTCCGGTCACCTTCTCCACGGCGGACGCGGCGAATCTCATCGAGTTTCTTGCCAGCCCCTTGAGCACGAGTTATGGCGCGCGGCGCGCGGCTTTAGGCCAAGGGGCGCCCTGGACCGGCGTCTTCAGTCAGATTCATCTCGCCTTCTGCAATGAATGCTGGAACGGAGGCTCCTTCGCGGGCCAGTCGCTTCCGTGGCGGGCGGGAGTGACCGATGGGGAGTATTACTTCGACTACAGTGTGCGCGCCCGCGACATTTTTGCCGCCATGCGCGCCGACAGCTACTACTCGGCCTCTTCGTTCGACCTGGTGATGAATGCGCAGACGGCCATCAGTCCCATCAATATGCACCCGGCCATTGCCAGAGCACATCCTGACTCGATCGAGATCGAGGACTACACCTACGGGGATGTAGGCAGTTTCACCTCGGACTCGAATCTCTGGCTGCCGGCGATGGTCGATCCCTGGGAGAAGGTGACCAATCCCAACGACATCGTGGACTTTTACCAGTCCGTCAATGACTATCAGTCGCAGACGAACTGCGGAGCCTCGGGCAGTGCAACCTGCAAAGTCAATATCTACGAGTGGGGCCAGGGAACGCTCGGCAGCATCGACGTCTCCGGCGTGACTCCGGCCGCGGACGTCATCGACCAGACGCATCTGGACTACATCAATGCCGGAGCCGGCGAGGGCGTGGTGATGGCCTTGCAGCCGCTGCTGAATATGCAGTACTACGGCATCGGCCCTCAGTCGTTCTTCGCCTTGGCCGAATTCGACAACGGCGGCCTCAACAACGGCTTGAGCGGCAGCGGCGAGCCCACCAGCTTATGGGCCAAACTGTGGGGAAATACCGTCGATATGGGCGGCGCGACCAATAACGTGCGACCGACGTTCCTGGGAGTACAGTTAGTGAACCAGTCGATCATCGGCCCCATGTACTCATGCGCGATCGGCAACTTTCCGGATACCGTCAATCCGACCTATCCTAACTATAACTTCGCTGGTTCCATCAATGGAGTCTATTCCAACTCGCCTTCATCGAGCCAGACGACGCCCCTCCAATTGCCGGCGATGAACGCAGTCCCCTATATCTACACCTTCTGCTTCGAGAACGGAGCCAGCCGATCCCTGGTGTTGATCAACACCGATCTTTCCAACAGCCGCACGATCGGCTTTGCGGGAACCAATCCTCCGCAGGGAACAGTGACGCAGAGGCAGTACGCTCCCGGCGCGCTCGACGACATGAACGAGGCGCCTACCGGATACCCCACCTACCAGACGCCGGCTACCGTGGCGATCAATACTTCCACACTTTCCAGCTCAGGATCGATCACGTTGCCGCCCTTTTCAGTCACCGCGCTCGATTACTCGGTGTCGGGTTTGCCGATTGCGGCTTCGCCCACATTTTCGCCAGCGGCGGGAACTTACACTACGCAGCAGTCAGTGACGATCGGCGATGCGACGGCCGGGACCACTATTTACTACACCACTAACGGCACCACGCCGACGACTTCTTCGACGAAGTACGGTGGCCCAATTACGGTCAGCGCGACGGAGACCCTGCAGGCCATCGCGGTTGAGACAGGTTACACCAACAGCGCCGTCGCTTCAGCGACTTATACCATCGCCGTCGCGCCGACTTTGCCCGCTCCCACCTTCCTGCCCGCGCCCGGCACTTACACCTCGCCGCAATCCGTAACTATCGGGGACGCCACGGCCGGCGCGTCGATTTACTACACAATCAACGGCACCACGCCGACGACTTCTTCGACGAAGTACGGTGGCCCAATTACGGTCAGCGCGACGGAGACCCTGCAGGCCATCGCGGTTGAGACAGGCTACACCAACAGCGCCGTCGCTTCGGCGACTTATACCATCGCCGTCGCGCCGACTT
>CAZMHC010000091.1:0-11284 GCA_964565955.1 uncultured Occallatibacter sp. | reverse complement strand
GTGAAGCGAGGGCGGAAACAGCAACGTTTGGTTGACGGTGTCGGGAAAGAAGTTCTGGCCCATAAATCGAACTTAAAACGGAACCCGCGAACCACGCTGTAGGCTCCGTCACGCATCTATGACCGACAGACTCCTAGAAATGGCATTTTCCCCGTAGTGAACCCTCGACCAGCGGGCAAGAATCAGTCAAAATCCCGCCGTCTCTCGTTCCAGCCGAAGGCATTTTCAAGGTGGACGAACTCCTTTTCCTGCCCAGGCACCAGATAGACGCTGAGCACATCGAAGCGGACCGGCGGAAAGGTCTCCTGGGGCAACTGGCGCGCGTACTGGCGGGCCAGACGGCGCAGAATGTGGCGCTTGCGCGAGTCGACGCGTGCCTCGGCGGGAGCGAAGTCATGGGCGGTGCGGGTCTTCACCTCGATGAAGCAAAGCATCGGCCCATGCCACGCAATGAGGTCGAGATCGCCTGGCCGATTGCCCGACGACCAGCGCCGCGCCACCACCGTGTAGCCCTTGCGGAGCAAGTAAAAGAACGCCGCGTCCTCGCCTTCGATTCCGGTGACCAAGTGGGCAGGCAGGGTTGCCGCGGTGCCGCGCCACTGCGCCACCCAGTCCAGGCCGTCCAGCGTCCGTTCCAGCAAGTCGATCCGTTTCTGCCTCAACCATTCCATGGAGTCCATTCTCTCCCGGCCTTCCGACGGGCGCTCCGAGGGGGGCCTCACGGCTCATTTTTAGCGTTTTGGAGGGCGCGGCGGGCGGCGGCCCAGCCTTCTTTGACGACTTGCCGGGCACGAGCCACGGCCAGAGCATCGGCGTGCACGTCGTTCGTGATGCAGGAACCCGCACCGATGTATGCCCCGTCTTCGATAACGACCGGGGCTATCAGCGTGGAGTCGCTGCCCACAAAAACGCCCTTGCCGATGCGCGTCAAGTGCTTGTGGACGCCGTCGTAGTTGCAGGTGATGACTCCCGCGCCGATGTTGCTTCCCGCGCCGACCTCGGCATCCCCCAAGTAGGTGAGGTGGTTGGCCTTGGCGCCCTTTCCCAGCTTGGCCTTCTTGGTCTCGACGAAGTTCCCCACGTGCGCGTCTTCGCCGATCTCGCTAGCCGGGCGCAGATGCGCAAACGGCCCGATCTTGGCTCCATCCGCCACCGTGCTGTCGGTTAGGATGCAGCTTTGACGAAGCAGAACCCGGTCGCCGAGGGTGCAGTTTTCCACCACCGTATAGGACCGGATCAGGCAATCGCCGCCGATGCGCGTCCGCCCCAGCAATTGCACGAACGGCTCGATCACCGTATCCGGCGCAACTTCCACCTCGGCATCGATCACGCAGGTCTCCGGCCGGAATATGGTCACTCCCGCTGCCATCAGGCGATTCGCGGTCGCGGCGCGCACGGTCGCATCCAGCGAAGCCAGTTCGGCAATGTTGTTGGCGCCGAGCACCTCCGCCGCCTCCGCAGCCTGAATGGCAACGACGCGTTCACCTGCCGCGCGCAGCAGTCCGGCCATATCGGTAAGAATCACCTCGCGGTTGGCGTTCTTGTCGTCGAGCCGGTCGAGATGCGCCAGCAATGGAGCGGTTCTGAAGGCATAGATGCCGGAGTTGATCTCGCGCAGGCCGTGTTGTTCTGCCGTAAGCGCCTTCTGCTCGACGATGGCCTCGACCTCAGACGAGTCAGGCGACTGGCGCAGGATGCGGCCATAGCCGGTGGGGTCCGCGGGCGTGGCGGTCAGGATGGTCATCGCCGCCCGCTCGGCCCGATGAAAGCGCCAAAGCTCCGCGATGGTTTCGGGCCGAATCAGCGGCACGTCGCCCGAGAGCACGAGAACATTCTCATAGCCGGCGATGGCCTCCCGCGCGCATTGAACGGCGTGTCCCGTGCCGCGCTGGACAGTTTGCTCGACGAAGGGAACGCCGGAGGCCGCAACCGCCGCCTTCACCCTCTCGGCCTGATGGCCGACGACGACGTAAATCTCCTCCGGCGCAACGATCCGGCTGGCCGCCGCAATCACGTGGCTCAAGAGCGGCTTGCCGCCGATCTCGTGCAGCACCTTGGGCCGCCGCGACTTAAGCCGCGTCCCTTTGCCCGCCGCCATGATGACCACGGCCAGTTTTTCGTTCCCTTCCATGCTCCGCTCCCCCCATCCAGAAACTTTTCCCTCCCATTGTAGTTCTCCGTCCAAGTCGCTGGGCTGCGAAAAAGCGGTATTGCTCCGGCACTATGGGACTGCATGAGTGGTGTGGCGATGGGTGCGAGAATCCGGCTTCGGGGCACTGGGCCAATAGATTTAGTACACTTGCAGGCGCATGAACGAGGCAGACGAATCTCGATTTTAAGAAAGATCGACTTGCAGGTCTACGGAAATTGGCAAAGATCGGCTTGCGCGTCTACGGATTTGAAAGAAACACCTCAAAAAAGGCTCGTTTTGGGCACAAAACGCCTCGCTATTCGTCTACGGATATCGATCCGCCCCTGAGCGGCGGCACCGCGTTCTTCCCGTTCGCCGCCGTGACGGACCGCGCGAAAATCCCTGGTCACAAAACGAGATCTGGACCACCCAATCTTGTTGGATGCTCAGGCCAACGCTACCCGCCAGTTTGACGCTCCACTTAGACCCCTGCCGACAGTTCAACTTCGGGGCAGGGGTTCATTGAATTCCTTGAGTTCCATGAGATTCCTCTTCGGCAACCGGCTGGCGATAGCCCATCTCCACCATTTGTTACCGCTTCCAGGATTCCGTTCACTACTTTCTCAAAGAACGGCGGGAGGAGCGAACAATCTCAGACTCATTCCACGACTACCTTATTGCTTCTTCCCATCTCCATTCGGGTTTCCCGGCTGGGGAATCGCAATATCCACCGTCTGCACAGGACCTAGCTTCAACTCAGCGAGACCCGGTTTGATCTCCGGGCCATTGCCCACCACCAGAACGGCTAGCTTGTCGGGATGAATGCACTTCTTCGCCACCCTATCCAGATCGGCTAGAGTTACTTTTTCCAAAGCGGCCCGGTAACTCTCCAGATAATCCGCGGGGTAGCCGTAAAACTCCAGCCGCTCCCGCTCCGCGAGCACTTTCTCCCGCGTGTCGTAGCGGAAGAGGAAGGAGTTGAGAATGTTATCCTTGGCGCGCGCCAGTTCCTCGTGGGTGAAAGGCCTGGTCGTCAATCCAGCAATCTCGTCCAGCGCAAGTTTGGTGGCATCGACGGTAGAGGCGCTCTTGGTCATCACCATGGCACGGAACTCCGCTGGATGGTCGTAAGCGAAGCCGTAACTCCCGCCCACCGCGTAGGCCAATCCCTTCTCTGTGCGCACTTTCTGGAAGAGACGGCCGGCAAAGCCGCCGCCCAGTATCTCGTTCATCACCGCCAGCGCGGGAACGTCTGGATTGTGCCGGTCGGTGCCCAGGCCCACGATCTCCACGTTGGATTGGTTCACGTCCTCCTTGTCGATGAAGGAAATGCCCGGCTTTGGTCCGGCAAAAACGTCGTGGCGGGCGGGAGACGGCTGCGCAGCAGGCAGGCTCTCGAAGGCCGCGCGCAGTTTGGCTTCCATCGCTACCGCGTCGAAGTCGCCGCTGACGCCAACGATCAGTTTGCCGTGGATGGTGCGGTCGTGCCAGTCATTCAGATCGTCCAGGGTAACCGCGCCGACGGTGGCCAATTCCGGCTGGCGCGTATACGGACTGTTAGGCCCATAGACCAGCTTGGCCGATTCGCGCTGGGCGATCTCCTCCTCGTCGTCGTTGCGGCGAACGATTCCGGTGGCCGCCTGCTGCCGCGCCAGTTGCAGCTTCTCGGCGTTGAATGCGGGATGCAAAAGCAATTCCAAAGCCAACGAAAAAACCTGATCCGCATCGCCTTTGAGCGAGTCCCAGGAGACCGCTGTGGAATCCTCGTCGCCCGCCGTCTCGATGTGCGCCGCCTTGGCCTCCAGCAGATCGTCGAGGGCGTCGCCGCTGATCTTGGCCGTGCCGCTGGTGCGCCAGGCTTCGCCGTAAATCCCGACCAGGCCAGCCTTGGCCGAGTCTTCGTCGCGCCCGCCGCCCGGTATCAGCACCGAGCCGGAGACGAAGGGCAACTCGTGATCCTCCTGCAAAAACAGGACAATCCCATTAGTTAACTCGATGCGCTTGGGCTGACGCGGTTTGAACTCGTGCAGCTTCGGAATGGGTATCTTTTCCCATGGCTTGGCTTGTTGGGCGTCGAGGTTAAAAGGAGTTAGAAGCGCAACTAAGAGAGAGGCCGAGGCAAAGGCTCTCGATAGATACCGCATAGAAAGAGCCGGGGCTAAAGCCCGCAATTTCTTCAATTCACTTATGTACGGGCTGAAGCCCGTACCCTTCACCGCACGGAACTCTTTCGCAAACTGAGAAAAACTCTTCATTGCGCGCCTCCATCTTTCTTTGCCGGAGCTTCCGTTTCGATCCAGGCTTCGGTGCGGTTGCTGGCCACAAATACTTGATTGGCCACGCGGCGAATATCGGCTTTGGTGACCTTATCCACGCGCTCCAGTTGCTTGAATAACTCGCGCCAGTCGCCGTAGCGGGTCTGATACTCGGCCAGATCGTTGGCCAAGCCTTGATTGTCGGCCAGCCCGCGCAGCAAACCGGCGCGCGTCCGCGTCTTATACATCGCCAACTCGTCGTCGGTAACATCGGCCGTCTTGAGTTTGTCGATCTCTTTGTGGATAGCGTCGCGCATCTCCGCCGGCGAGTGTCCGGGGAGCGGAACGGCATAGAAAGCGAAGAGTCCCGGATACTTGTCGCCGGGAAAGGGACTGAAGCCCTGCGCTTCGGCGGCAATCTGAGCATCGCGCACCAGGCTGCGATAGAGGCGCGAGACTCGCCCGTTGGACATGATGTCGCCGATGGCGTCGTAGACCGCATCGTCGGGATCGCGATAGTCGGGGCGGTGATAGCCTTCGACGTAAAACGGCTGCGATTGCTCGCGGATAGCGACTGTCTTCTCGGCGAACTGCTTTGGCTCTACGGTGGTCATTTCCTGCGGCTTGGGACCGCCAAGAACCTTGCTGAAATACCGCTCGAGCACCGGCAGAGCCTCGCTGGCCTTCACGTCGCCGACCACGGCGACGACGATATTCGACCCCACGTAATACTTCTTGTGGAACTCCATGGCTTCGGTGGCGTTGATTTGAGCTACCTCGCTGGGCCAGCCGATGACGCTGCGCTTGTAGTTATGCGCAACGAAGGCCGTGGCCTGAAACTGCTCCACCAGCCGCCCGATAGGGTTGGAGTCGGTGCGCATGCGCCGCTCTTCGTTGACCACGTCGCGCTCTTTGTAAAACTCGCGCGGAACCACATCGGCCAGCCTCCCACTCTCCAGCCACGCCCAAAGTTCCAGCCTGTTCTCCGGCATCGACCAGAAGTACTCCGTCTGGTCGATGCCGGTTTGGGCGTTCAGTCCACTGGCTCCGTTGCGCTCGGCCACGTCGGTGAACTGGTTTGGGATCACGAACTTGTGCGCCTCTTTCTGGGCATCGAGAAAGGCTTGCTTCAACTCGGCCAGCTTCTTCTCGTCGCGTTCCACGGACTTCAAATACTCGGATTCGTAGGCATCGTTGGCGGCCTCGACCTTGGCCAGCGCCACTTTTTCGGCCGCATAGTCGGAGGTCCCGATCTCGCTGGTGCCCTTGAAGGCCAGATGCTCGAACATATGCGCCAGCCCGCTTTCGCCGGAGGGATCGTTCACGCCGCCCGCGTCGATGAAGGTGGTATAGCTGAAGACCGGCGCCTCGGGGCGCTCGCAGACGATCAGCGTCAGCCCGTTGGGCAGCACTTTGGTCGTGATCCTCCGCTCGAAACTCTTCAAGTCTTGAGATTGTGAGGTCCGCGCGCCGGCAAAGGCCATCGCCGCCGCCAGTCCCAGCATCGTCCATCGCATTCTGAGTTGCATCCAAGCTCCTTGTCGGTGAAGCGCAATTCCGCTTCCCGCTTTCTACCAAGCTAGTTGGATAGGCCGGAGAGGGTCAAACCGGGCGGTCGGACTGGAACCCGCGTTCACTCCCAAACGGGCGGAAAGGCTCCGGCGAACTCAGGAACGCCGGCAGGTCCGGGCTGGCTCCGCCTGGGTAAGCCAAATAAGAAATACAATGGAAAAACTGCGAAGTGCTCCGCATTGAGCTTGGCAGCGAGACGAAATTTCCCCGAGGAGGCGGAATCATGTCCCCAATTATCGATCCAGACGCCCCAGACGCCGCCGCGCGGCTGACGCCACCAGGATGGCAGGTCGAGTCAGGCGCATTGGCGCGAACCTTTGCGTTCAAGGATTTTCGCGCCGCGCTCGGCTTCGTGAACCAAGTTGGCGATCTTGCCGAAGCTGCCGGCCACCATCCCGATATAGACATTCGCTACAACCGGGTGCGGCTTGGCCTGATAACTCACGACGCCGGCGGCCTGACCGCGAAGGACTTTGAGTTAGCCGCGGGCATCAACGAACTGGTCTGAGGGCGGTGCAATTACTCCGCGAAGGCCGCCGCCTCGTTCTCCAATTGCGGGTCCCAGTTATTGGGCTGATAGATGCAGCAAGGCTCCGGGGCCAGCGGGTCGCCGGTGAGGGCGTAGGCGCGGGCGCGAGAGCCGCCGCATATCTCCTTGTACTCGCAGGCGCCGCACTTGCCCTCCAGCTTGCTTGTATCCCGCAGAGATTTGAAGATAGGCGCGTTGCGGTAGATTTCGGCGAGCGGCGTATCGCGCACATTGCCGGCATGGATAGGCAGAAAGCCGCTGGGGTAGACGTTGCCGAGGTGGGAGACGAAGAGAAAGCCCTTGCCGTCGTTGACCCGGCGCGTGGCCCAGCTTGCGGTGCGGGATTGCGCATCGGCGGTGGGCGCGCCGGCTTCATAACTCTGTGCCGCTGCGGCGGCGCGCGGATGCCCGTGGCCGATGCGGCGCTCTTCGAGATTGTGTTGCAAGAGGTATCGGCGGTAGTGCATGGCTTCGGTGGTCTTGATCTGGAAGTTTACCCGGTGCGAGAGCGCGTAGATTTTGCCGAAAACCTGCTCGAACTCGTCGCCAGTGAGCAGGTCTGCGAGCTGCCCGCGGCCCACGGGGACGAGGAAGAAGACGTTCCACATGACGATGGCCAGCTTCTCGAAGAGAGCGCATAAATTGTCCAGATCGCCGGCGTTATGGCGGCTGACTGTGGTGTGGACCTGGATGGGAATGCCCGCCTCGTTGGCCCACTCGATGGCTTGAATGGTGCGCGCCCAAACGCCTGAAAGTCCCCGGAAAGCGTCGTGAATCGCGGCGGTCGAGCCGTCCAGCGAGACGCCCAACCGCACCAGGCCAGCCTCCTTCAACTTGAAGATCGCATCGCGGGTCAAGAGAGGCGTGGCGCTGGGAGTGAGCGCAACCTGAACGCCTTTGTCCGCCGCGTAACGGATCAGTTCAAATACGTCCTTTCTTTTCAAGGGGTCGCCGCCGGTAAAGACGAAGATGGGCACCCCCATGGCGGCTATCTGGTCGATCAGCGCCTTGCCTTCGGCGTGCGTCAACTCATCGGGGTGCGCAAGCGGCTGGGCGGCGGCGCGGCAGTGTTTGCAGGCCAGATCGCAGGACTGGGTGATCTCCCAGATGGCCAGAAAGGGCGTTTCGTCGAAGTTCAGTCCGCCGCGGGCGGGAATCGTGCGCATCGGTTGCATGAGGCCTCCGGGAATCGCGGCGGGTGGGGAAGGGAAGCGGTTCCGTGCTGGGGATGAGGCGCGCTTCCAGAAAAAATTAAAGAATTCCAATCCCCCGCCGATAGTTTCACTGACTTTGTGAGGCAACCCTCTTGGAAGATTGCGGCAGAGCGCGGTGGATTGGAAGACCGTCTCGTAGCGCCACGGTTCAAATCCAGAAGATCAGTATTGAAGAGCGTCGGGCTGTGATTTGGATCACATCACCTCGCTCAATTTACCGATTTGGAACTTCCCACTGGACAAGTTCCCATAAAGAGAGGAGAATTCTATCGCAACGGATAGATTCTCCCCAAAACGCGACTGATTTTCGGATAATGAGAGGGTTAACGGCGATCCTAGACCCGGAAACCTCTGAAAACAAGAGAACGTCAGGTACGCCTATCCTTGCCACCGAAAGCAAGCAATCGATGGCCCGTCCGATCATGAATTACCCAACAATCAATTAGGAGGTTCCTATGGCCGCCGTTATCAAGCCAGGTTGGAGCAAGCCCTCCACCATTCTTTTCGCCACCGAGATTCCCGCCAACGACAAAGCCTTCACGTACGCTCTGATGCAAGCCCTGGAGTTCGGCGCCGATCTCATTCTCCTTCACACTTACGATACTTTGGCGGTTTCCGTATCGCAGACCTCGGGCATCCGTTTCTACGACTTCGCCGCCGCGGCCCGCATCGAGATGGAGCATCTGGAGCCGCTTGCCGAGCGGGCGCGGGAGACAGGCATCCGCTGCGAAGTTGCGGTCCGGCCGGGATTGGCCGCCGAGCAGATACTCGCTTTCCTGCGCGAGCGGGAGGTGGACCGCATCGTGATGGGCACTCACTCGCCCGGTCCGATCGGCAAACTGCTGGTGGGTTCGGTCGCCGAAGCTGTTCTGCGCACCGCCAAGGTTCCGGTCTGCATTGTCGGTCCTGAAGCGGTGGACGGCACCTATCGCCGCTTTGCCACCCGGACGATTCTATGCGCCGTGAGCCTGATGGAGAGCAGTCATCTTGTGGCCGGATTTGCCTCTGAATTGGCCGCCCAGCACGATGCGCGGCTGATCTTGCAGCACGTGATACGGCCCCAGGATCGCGTTGAAGTTCTCGCCGGACGCTCCATCGATCAAATCGAAGGCGAATTGCTCTCGCTGATTCCCCGCGAGTTGCGGGACAAGATAGCGGTGCGGGCGATTGTGGCGCCGGGCGATCCGACCGAGGAGTTGCTCTATCAGGCCCGTGCCCAGCAGGCGGATATTATCGTGATGGGCGCGCAGGGCGCATCGGCCTTTGCCGCCATCACCCGCCACGGGGTGGTGTACAAGGTGCTGGCCCACGCGCACTGCCCTGCGATTACGCTCTCGCCCGCGGTGCTGGAGAAGTGCGCATCGAATGTGGGAAAGAGACATCCGGCGGAACTGTTTTTAGCGGGGGTTTTTTAGAGGGATTCGATCGCGGGAGGCAGGGCGTCGCCTTGCTTCCCGCGATCGCGCTCGACCTTACGGTTTGGCGGGCTTCGTTCGGCCCTTTGCCGTGGGCAAGGCCTCGGCGGGGCAGGGTGCGCCTCCGCATAGCGCCGCTCCAATTCCCTGGCCCTCGACGATGGTGTAGATGCGATCCACGGCGGGTAGCTTGACTGTCTCTTTGGCCCCGGAAGGCCAGTGAATCTCGGCGCTCCCGGCGTCGGTCGCGTCGCCCAAGCCGAAGTGCGGCCTGCGGTCGTTGGCTCCGATATAGCTGCCGCTGGCCAGCACGTCCTGTCGCTGGCGCATTCCGTTTGCGGTCAGGTAGACCGTGGCGCAGGTGGCGTCGCGCGGGCTTTTCGGTCCGCCGACCAGATTCATCTCCACCCAATGATGACGGTCCGGATTCACGTTTCTTAGCAGCACCGGCGGGCCGTCGATGGGATTGACAACGACATCGATCTTGCCGTCGTTGAAGAGATCGCCGAAGGCCGCCCCGCGCGCCGGAATCGCCTCCGCCAGCCCGGTCCCCTTCACTGCCGGCACATATTCGAATTTGCGGCCCTTTCCGTCGGGCACGTTATGGAAGAGCAGAGGCCGCTCGGCAAAGCTGGTGCCCCACTCGTGCCGGTCCACTTGCGGGTAAACGTGGCCATTGACCATGAACAAGTCCAGCCAGCCGTCGTTGTCGTAGTCCAGAAAGCCGTCTCCCCAGCCTACGAAGGGAATGGTGGCCTGGGCGACTCCGGTTTTGTAACTCACGTCGCTGAAGCTGGCGTCTCCGTCGTTGCGATAAAGAACCTTGTAGTCGTCGCCGAAGTCGGTGACAAACAGGCTTAACTGGCCGGAGTGATCGTAATCGCCGGCGGCGATGCCCATGGAGGCGATCTCGCGCCCGTCCTTGTTGAGCGCGAAGCCGGAGACGTAACTCTGGTCGTCGAATGTGCCGTCGCCTTTATTGATGTAGAGATAGTTCGGCTCGGAGTCGTTGCCGACGATAAGGTCAGGCTTGCCGTTGCCGCTGAGACTGGCGAAGATCGCGGTGAAGCCGTAGTAGCGTTCCTTGTCTTCCACGCCGGCCTTCACGGTAACGTCGGTGAAGGTTCCGTCGCCATTGTTGTGAAATAGATGGTCCGGCTCGCCTTTGAGGCCGCGCGGGCCGCAGTTCACTTCCACGCCGCGATACTGGCAGGTGGCGTATCCCATCGCCTTCGAGCCGGAGATGGGCAAGTTATCGCGGTCGAAGTGAACGTAGCCGGTCACGTATAGGTCGAGCAGGCCGTCGCCGTCGTAGTCGCCCCAGGCCGAGCCGGGCGACCAGTTGCCCAGAGCCACGCCGGCCTGTTCGGCCACATCGGTAAAGGTTCCGTCATGGTTGTTGCGATAGAGCCGGTTCTTGCCGTAGTTGCCGACGTATAGGTCGGGCCAGCCGTCGTTGTTATAGTCGGCGACCGAGCAGCCGTAACCCCAGCGGTCGTTCTGAACGCCGGCTTTGGCGCTTACGTCGGTAAAAGTGCCGTCATGGTTGTTATGGAAGAGCGCCGCATGGGGCGGAGTCTCCTTGCCGTCCAGCGAATCGAAGGTCGCTCCGTTGACGAGATAGATGTCCAGCCAGCCGTCGTTGTCGTAGTCGATGAGGCACACGCCGGAACCGTTCGTTTCGACGATGAAGTTCTTCTCCGGCGCGCCCATCTTGTGCGTCCAGCCGGAGAGACCGGCGGCCTTGGCGATGTCTTGAAAGACGACCGGTCCGGAATCGACGAAGCCGCCGGCGGTGATGGGGCGCTTTTGTTCGTCGTAGACCGGAGCCGCGCCGATGCCCCCGGCAATGCCGCTGCTCATGCCTTGCGCGGGCTGCGGCTTGGGCGGCTGCGGCGCCTGACAAGCCGCGTAGATGGCAAGAACGACGATCGGAAAGCAGGCAAAACGACGGCAAAACAGAAACAACGAGAGTCCCCCACGGCTTGAAGTGTATCGCATGGACGCAGGTGGAAGATCCCTCGTTACTCCCGGAGGGGCAGATCGATGCGAACTGCCCTGTCACGCTAAATAGAATCGTCGATCCATCATGCGCTTCCACTTGAATGAGGCGGCCAGGCGGGGCTGCAAATGGCGGGGGCTTCCCGAACAGTTTGGCAAGTGGCACT
>CAZMHC010000090.1:0-11624 GCA_964565955.1 uncultured Occallatibacter sp. | reverse complement strand
TTGTGTTGGAATCAGCTCCCCTCTTCAGGCTCATCTTGTATTGGAAAAGAGTGAAATGGCGCGGATTCGTCAGATTATGGCAGACTGGAAAGGGAAGGTCTTCATGAAATACATCAAGCTGTTTGCACTCGCAGTCCTGCTGGTTCTGGCTCCCGCCGCCGCTCACTCCGCCGGACGAGAGATTTATCCCGAACCCGCGCAGGCCAAAGCCGATCTTGCCGCTGCCCTCAAGACTGCGGCCGCAACCCACAAGCGCATCCTGCTCGATTTCGGCGGCAACTGGTGCCCCGACTGCAAGGCGCTCGATTTTTACTTCCACGATGCCACCAACCAGCCTATTCTGGAGGCCAACTTCGTGCTGGTCGACGTGAACGTCGGCCACATAGACGCCAACCAAGACCTCGCCGAAAAGTACGGTATTCCGCTCCACAAAGGCGTACCCGCGCTGGCTGTCCTCGACGAGAAGGGAAAGCTGCTCTACAGCCAGCAGAGCGGCGAGTTCGAGAGTATGCGCAATCTGCAATCCTCGGCGCTGACGGAGTTTTTGTTGAAGTGGAAACGGTAAGTTTTTCAATCGCCGGTTTCAAGTTCGAAGTGCAAAGAACTTATCTCGGAATGCTGTACAGTGGTCTTGCCGGTCGAGCCTTTTGCAGCGAACGGCAACGTAAGTCTTAACTGTTTGTCTCAGCCAAGGGGCAACCGCAGGGAATCCCAGAAGCTCATCGAAAGGCGAGGCCGCATTCATCACCGCTGAGACTATGCCTTGGCGTCAGACTCAAACCTCTAGCGCCAGTTCCCCGAGGCGATGAAACCCGCCCAATGAAAGGGATGGGTGCTTTTGCCGGCGGCGCGCAAGTCTCTGAGACGCTCCAGCGTGGCGGTCTGCATGGCGGAGGCGGTGCTCTCGCGATCGCCCAGCAGGGCGGTATAAAACCGGCGCATGAAGGCGCGGGTTTCCTCGTCGTCCGCCGGCCACAGGCTCATCACCACGGTTTCGGCGCCGGCCAGCCGAAAGGAACGCTGCAAGCCAAGCACCCCTTCGCCGTTGCGCACCTCGCCATTGCCGGTGTCGCAGGCGGAGAGTACCGCCCAGCGCACACCGGAAAGATCGAGGGCGGCAATCTCCTGGGCGGTGACGATGCCCTTGCGCTCTCCATCCTGGGAAAGATTGGCCCCGGAAAAAGCCAGGCCGGCGCGGAGCAGTGGATTGCCGCCTGCGCATTCGGGCGGAATGAAATAGGCGTGGGTGGCAATGTGCAGCAGGCGTTTGCCGGTTGCGTCGCGCAAAAAGGAAGCGCGGGTCGCGGCGGGGCCGCTCAGGTCCAGAAGCGGTCCATCCGCGCCCGATCGCTTCCAAATTTCCGTCAGATCCCCGATCTCGTCGAGCGAGGCCGGCAAGGGTGGGAAGCGCATCGCGTTCCATGCGCTGCAACCGCCCTCGGCTCCGCGCAGGGCGGCTGATTCCCGAATCTCCGCTTGGGATGTGAACTCCGGACTGCCGATGGCGAGTATCCCCGCGCTTTCGGTTTTGCCCGCAACCGGCAGCAGGTCGCGTTCGCTCGACAGATAATGAATCTTTCCCGCTCCTTCTAGGAGATACCCGAATGCGCCTTGCGGCAAGGCGCCAAACGGCACCAGGTCCAAAACGCCATCGGGAACGATGAATATCTGCGGTGCGCGGCCGACGGCGCTCTGCAAAGGGTTCCAGATGCGCTTGCGCAACTGAAGCGCCGCCTCCCGGTATTGGCGCTCATTGCGGAGCGAGGACAACCCGCCGGATGCCGCTTCATTCCGAACCGAGGCTCGCACCGCCGATACCAGGTTGTCTATCGACTTGGCGTCTCCGAGCGGGAAGAAACGAATCGGTCCCGTGGCTTCGGCGACAAACGCCGCGTAAGCGTAAGCCCTTGCGGCGTCGGGATTCTCCGGGCGAACCGGATAGCGGAGATAACGCACATAGGAGATCAAGACGGCACCCTCGGGAATGGCGCCGCGTATCTGGGCAAGCGTGACCCGATCGGCTTGCCGCCGCTGGCGGAACGAGGCGCTCAAGCGGTCCAGATCGCTTTCAACGTTCTCGATCTCGCGTTCCGCCCGAGCGATCCGATCGGCGAGTCCTGGAGTCCCCGGCGGCTGCTGCAAAAGGCTCATCAGCGCTCTTCTGCTATCCGCCAGTTGTTGGGCCAGGCGGGAAATCCCGGTATCGCGGATTAGGCCGATGTCGCGCTGGCGGGCCGCCATTTCGTCGGCTACCAGGGCGCGCGATCGGATCGCTTCCTCGTAGATTTCGTCCAGAGCGGCTGCCGGCAGTTTGGCGGCGATGCTCAACGCAATATGCAGTCCATGACCGCGCGATTCGGCATAAGCGAGCGCCTGGCTTTCAGGAAGCGTCTCCGCCGCAAGAATGAAGTGGCCGCGGCTCAGGCGCTCGGCTTCGAGCGCCGTCTTTGTGGCCAGCGCAAGTTCGCCGCCCGCGGCCAGCGCGGCGCTGTAGGTTCCGGTGGCATAGGCCGTACTGGGATGAATATGCCCGAAGACCTTGTCGTAGGCGGGCAGAGCGCGTTCAAAGAGAGGCCAGGCCTTGCGGAACTGCGAAGATCCCGAATACGCGTTGGCCAGGTTGGTTGTCGTGCTGAGCACCAGCGCGTTCTCCGGGGCAAAGGACTTGATTCGGATGGCGAGGGAACGCTCGAGCAGTGGAATCGCCTGCTTGGAATGACCTGTGCTTTCGAGAAAAACGCCGAGGTTGTTGAGCGCCTGAGCGCGCCGAAGATCGTCCGGATTCGCCTTGCTCAATGAAATCTTGAGCGCTTCCTCCAGATCGGCCCGCGCTCCGGGAATGTCGCCGGAGAGGAAACGCTCATGCGCGCGGCCGGCGAGAATTTCCGCAAGCAGCGGATTTTCATCCAGGTTTCCGCGCAGCAGAAGCACGGCGCGGTCGAAGGCTCTTGCGGCCGAGGGATAGTCGCCCTGGTCGATGCAGGCGGTTCCGACCGCATCCAGAGCGTCGGCGAGATCGCGGCCGGAAAGTCCCAGACGTTCCGCCGTCTCGATCGCCTGTTCTCCGTAACTGCGGCTGTCGGAAAATTTCCCTCGCAAGTAATCGGCGACGGAGAGAGCCGTAAGAGCGCGCAGATGTTCGCTGCTGTTCGCCCCGTAAGCGGCGCTGTTGGCCTGCTCGGAACGCACGGCCAAAGCCAGGGTATCGTTGTCCAGCAGATGCCCTTCGTTGGACAAACGCACCAGACTCAGAAGCGCGTCGGCAAGCTCCCGCCGGTCGGAAGTCTGCTTCGATTCCGCCTCAGCCAGTCGTTGCCGTACCGCATCGAGCCTCACTTGGTAAGGAATCGAAGGAGAAGAAACGACCGCCTCGGCATTGAATCCGGGCTGATCGTTTGCGTCCTGTTTATCTCCTTCCTCTCGATCCTGGGCGAAGACGGAAAGGCTCAACAAGAGCGCGCCAAGCAGGATTGCGCAGATTCTTCGCGGGGAACTGCCGCGGCGGACGGCGATCCCGATTCGGCAGCGTGAGAACCGCCGAAACTCTCGGTGACTGTAGATCATGCGCTTGCTTACCGCCCAATTCTGGGAGCGACTGTATCCATTATTGCATCGTTGCCGGTACGCGAGTAACCGAAGGAGCAATGGACATTGCGCTTCGTCCGTCCCCATCTTCCGATGAACGACGGAGGTTTGACCAACAGTAAACGGGCCGCTTGCGGATTGGCAGTTTCGAGCTTACCGATCGTTTTGCATCCGCTCGAGCGCGATGGCAATTCCCAGCGCGGCAAGCACACAGATGAGCGCGAAGAGAAAGACGCTTGGGTATCCCCAGAGGCCGATGACCGCGCCGGCCAAGGGGCCGGTGAGGAAGAAGGAAACGTCTGCAAAGGCGGTGAAGACGCCCAGCGCGGCGCCGCGATTGTTGAGGGTAACGCGCTTGACGGCTTCCACGCCGAGGGCGGGAAAGACCAGCGAAAAGCCGAATCCGGCCAAGGCCGCTCCCGCCAGGGCCATCGTGGGCTGCGAAGCTCTCCACAGCAGAGCGGTTCCGAGGGACTCGACCGAGAGGCAAGCGATGGCCACTGGAAATCCGCCAAAGCGGTCGATAGTCTGGATGAAGAGCAGGCGCGCCGCGATGAAGGCCAGACCAAAGGCCGTCAGGCAGAGCGCGGCCCCGCTCCAATGGCGGCTTAGATAGAACAGCGTGACGAAGGTGGCCAGGGTGCTATAGCCGACGCCGCCGAGAGCCAGGCTCATTCCATGCGGCGCTACGCGGCCCACCACGTGGCTGAAGGGCAGATGCTCGCCGGGCGCCACCGCAACCGGGCGCTTGCGGCTGGCCAAGGCAAGGCTGAAAGCGCCCAGCAGCAGAACGATCAGCCCGATGGAAGACAGTCCCCATTGCCCGTCGAGGACCACCCCGAGCGGAGCGCCCAGGGCCATGCCGCCGTATGTGCTGATGCCGTTGAAGGAGATGACCTTGGCGGTGTTGGACGCTCCGGCGCTGGCGATGCCCCAGAGCGTGGAGCCGGTGGAACCGAGACTCTCGCCCACGCCCAAAATCAGGCGGCTCAGTATGAGCGTGGCAAGGCTTAGCCACGGCAGAGAATGGAGCGCGGCGGCAGCCACCAGCAGCGCGCCGCTGGCGGAGCAGAATCCCATGCCCCAAAGCACCGCGACCTTGGCCCCGGCGCGATCGGAGATGCGGCCCGCCCAGGGGCGACTGATCAGTGTGGCAACGTACTGGATGCTGATGACCAGCCCGGCCAGCGCCGCGCTGTAGCCCAGCCTCAGATGCACGTAAAGCGGCAGCACGGCCAGCGGCAATCCGACGGAGAGATAACAGATGAAAGTGAAGTAAGTGAAGCTGACGATCTGCAGCGTACCGGCGTTGGCAGCCGCGGTTGAGGCAGCGGGAGGGGCGGCCGTGGAGGAGGATTGCATTGCCGGGGGTGGGATTTTGCGGCCTGACTCGGTCACTTCTGAAGTATAGCGGAGGCGGAGTGAGCGGTTGGTTTGGATAGGCGATTTGGCTCTCTCCCGCGCCGGACAGGAGTTCCCTGCCCTTGAATCATTTTGGCGCGTTGAGAGTCAAAAGCGCGATGCCGCGATGCCGAGGATAGCCCGGAAAAACGCATGGGCCGATTACTGCGCCTCTGCGTCTCGCCGGCCCGGTTTCGCCGCGTCGGAATGGCGTCGGCGAAGCCATGTGCGCTTCGATAGCCGGCGCAACGCTCCGTCCAAGCGTCCTACACTCGGCCAATGATTCGCCTGTAACTCTGAGCGTAGCTCAAGGAGCCACTGTTAAAACGACAGTAGCGATAACGGACCTGAACGGGTTCACCGGCAGCGTAACGCTTTCCGTCTCCGGCCTGCCAAGCGGTCTAACCGCGTCGTTTGGCGCCAACCCCACCGCATCGACCAGCGCGCTTACCTTCACGGCCACCAGCACGGCCACTGCCGGACAGGCTACAGTCGCCATCACCGGAGTCTCCGGGAGCTTGACTGCAACCGCCACCATCGCCCTCACCGTCGTTCCCTCTGGCGGCGCCGCGTGCACCATCGACTACACGATCTCGCCGCAGAACTCGAGTGCCTTCGGAGCGGCCATTGCCATCAACAACACAGGAACGACTAATCTGGTCGGTTGGACGCTGACTTGGGCGTTTGCCGACGGGCAGACAATTTCGACCTTCTGGGACGGCACTGAAAGCCAAAGCGGAGCCAACGTGACCGTGATCAATGCGAGTTATAACAGCGATATCGCCGCCGGTGGAAGCGCAACCGGCCTCGGATTCAATGGAACCTGGAACGGCACGACCAACGCAATACCCACCGCGTTCTCGCTCAACGGAACCGCCTGCACAGTCAACTAGTACTACGGTTGTAGATTGCGAGATCGGAGGGAGCGGAGGCCTTCAGGCCTCTGAAATTGATACCAAAATGTTGGGCCTTTAGGCCCGGGCCTTTGCCAATCTCAGCCGAAATCCAGATATACAACTGTAGTACTAGGGCCTGTACGCATTCGGCTAACTGACACAGGGTGCCGGCACCTCAGCTTAACGTTTCATTCACGAAGGCGCCCCATCCTTTCCGCAGTCTCATCGCGGAAAGGGTGGGGCAAGCGTGAACCTCAAACGTCCATGTCCTATTTCCCTGCCATGTCTCGCCTTTCGGGTGCAAGAAATCCTCGCCCCCTCTAGCGATGCGGAGCCTTGAGATGCCGGCAGGCGAGGGAACAGGACAAAAACTTCATCCAAAAACTCGCCGGGATTCGGAAAGAACTTGCTTCGCTCCGGGAAAAACCGGCTCCCGTCCCGCCCGCATTCCGCCTTTACTTCCCCGCTACCCGAAAAGGCCCGCTTTTGCTCCGTACGCGGCGGTTGGGCGAACGTACCGCTCTTCGCGGCGGAAAGAAGCACCTCGTTTCGCGCCCAAAACGATGTCTTTTTGAGTTGTTTTTCTCAAAATCGAAGACGTGCGGGTCGGCATTTGCCGTTTTCCGTACACTTGCGAATGGAGCTTTCTTAAAATCGAGATTCGCCGGTCTAGTTTGTCGCCCTGCAAGTGTACAGAAGCGGGCAGGCAATAGACTGAAATCATGGCAGGCGCCTTCCACGTGGAACATTTCGGTTGCAGGGCGGCTCGCGCGGACGGCGAGGCGGTCAGCGACCGGCTGCGCGCGGCGGGGCTTTGCGAGCGGCAGCCCTCCGCTGCGGATGTGGTGGTGGTGAACACCTGCAGTGTGACGGCGGAGGCGGACAGGGCGGCGCGGGCCTTCATTCGACGCGCGCATAGGCTGAATCCGGCGGCAAAGATTGTGGTGACCGGATGCTATGCGCAGCGCGCTCCGGGGGAGCTGGCGGGGCTGGCCGGGGTTGCCGCCGTCGTGGGCAACAGCTACAAGGCTTTCGCTCCGCAGATTGCTTTGAACCTGTTGGGGCGCGCGGTGCCGCCTACAGGCGCCGAACTGATACAAATCCAGAATGTGCCGACTGCTTCGCCACTACCGCGGGCGATCTGGGCCGACGACCTGTTTGCGCATTCGTTTCTGGAGGAGACGCAGGTCGTGCCGGGGGCGCGGACGCGGCCCAATCTGAAGATTCAGGAGGGGTGCGGCAATCGCTGCGCGTTTTGCGTGATCCCCCAGACGCGCGGCCCCTCGAAGAGTCTGCCCGCCGCGGCCGTTCTCCAGCAGGTGCGAGGATTTGTCGAGGCGGGCGGAAACGAACTGGTGCTCTCCGGGATCAATCTAGGGCGTTGGGGACGTGATTCTTCGGGGTTTCTTGCCTTGGAAGACGATGGATTGGCTCCGCGGACGCTGGCTGGATTGGTGCGGGAGATCTTCCGCACCACGGAGTTGCCGAGGCTGCGACTCAGTTCCATCGAGCCTATGGACTGGGACGCGGAGTTGATCGGCCTGATGGCCGAGTTCTGCAATGCCAAGGGCGGACGAGCGCAGCTGGCGCGCCATGCGCATCTGCCGCTGCAATCGGGGTCGGATGCGGTGCTGCGGCGGATGCACAGGCGCTACCGACCCTGGCACTACGTGGAAAAGGCTCAGGCGCTGTTGCGGGCTGTCGGGCCGGAACTGACCCTGGGCGCGGACGCGATGGTGGGCTTTCCGGGAGAGAGCGACGGCGAGTTCGAGGAGACGCTGGCGCTGGTGCAAACGCTGCCTTTCGGATATCTACATCTTTTTCCGTTTTCGCCGCGACCGGGAACGCCGGGTTGGGCGATGTACGCCGAGCGGCCCGTGCCGGCTGGAGCGGTCGAGGAGCGGATGGCCGCCTTGCGAACGTTGGCCGCGGAAAAAAGCGAAGCCCATCGCAGGCGCATGGTGGGGCGGGAGTTGGAGGCGATCACGCTGCATACTCCGACGGAGTTGGTGGCGCGTGGGCGCACGGCGGCGCTTACAGAGAACTTTCTGCCGCTGGAACTGGAGGGCAGGTGGGATGCCAATCGTCTGGTGCGGGCGCGCATGACGGAGTTGAACGCCGAAGCGACGCTGGAATCCGTAAGCGTCCGGAGTTCCCCTCTGGACCAGCCGTGGTGCGGCGCTGAACGATAAGTACATGGATTGTGCGGACGGGAAGCGGGTGGTGCGGACGGCGCAAGTCTATTGATCGGTGGCAGAAAATCGCCGGATCGTGGAGTAGACCTTGATGCTTGGAGCGAGCCTTTCGCAGGTACGCGGGCCCACGGCCTGAACTCGCCTCAGGTTTTCAATTGGCGGTGAGCTTATCGCAGCGGCAAGCCAGCGGCAGGGAGCGGGAGTCCTGCAAGCTGTTGCCATCGATCATGCCGTTTCTGACGCCTCGAGGAAGCCACATTTGTTCCACGAGGCATAGATTCGTGACGGCGGCAACAGCGGGGGCATCTGGTTCTGTTTTAGCTTCGACTCATGGGCCAGAGCTTCTTTCCTGACGCGGTCAATCAGACACTCTGTTCCCGCCATCGCTTCACGACTGGCTCCCCGAAGGCCATCTGGTTCGCTTTCTTGTCGATGCGGTGGCCGCACTTGATCTGAGCGCCATCTGCAAGTCGTACGCGGAGAAGGATGGCCGCGGTCAGGCTTCCTATGCGCCGGAGACGATGGCTCGCCTTCTTCTCTACGGTTATGCGACCGGAGTTTACAGTTCGCGCAAGATTCAGACGCGCACCTTCGAGGACGTGGCCTTCCGCCATCTTTCCGGCGACCGACACCCCGACCATGCCACCATCGCCGAGTTACGCGCCTAGTCACCATCATAGTTAGCCATATAGCTATCCGCCGAGTTAGCCGCTTGCGAAAGATCGGCGAGGCCAAGGCGGCGTAGGAAGAAAAAGCAAGAGAAAAGGCCGCGCAGCAACGCGCCGAGGCCGCGCAAAAGCTGGCCGAACGCGAAGAACAAGAGCGGCGCACGGGCAAGAAAATGCGCGGCCGCCTAGATTACGCAGGAGACGAACGACAGACGGCAGTTGCTTCCGATGCTTGCGCAGATCGCGGCGAATCTGGGCCGGAAGCCGGAGAAGATCGGCGCCGATACGGGTTGCTTCAGCGAGGCCAATGTAACCGATGAATTAGTAACTGATGTTGACCTATACGTGGCAACGGGCCGCGACAAGCATGGCGATGTGGTGGAGACGAGCGGCGATCCGCCGCGAACGGATGAGACGCCCAAGTAGGCAATGCGGAAAAAAGCTGAGCGGCGAATCCGGACGCGCCGTGTACAGGATGCGCAAAACCATCGTCGAACCCGTCTTCGGGCAGATCAAGGAGATACTAGGTTTTCGCCGCTTCAGCCTGCGTGGCAAAGAGAATGTCTGCCGCGAGTGGAAGCTGGCGTGCGCTGTCAGCAACCTGCTGAAGCTCTTCCGGTCTGGATGGGCCATGCAAATGGCATAAAGCGGCGGGCAAAGCAGGCCTCTTCAACCAAAACGGAGCGGTAAGCCTGCCATGGGATAGCAACAGGGTCAGTGCCTGCGCAGCCCGGTTCGAAAGCTAATCCGCAAACAGTGGAATCGGCCCTGGCAAAATCGCTATGCCCGACAGGCTCCTAGAGCCTTGACGGTCATTCCTTCACAATCCGCGCCGCCGCCGGGTAAGCCGAATTTCAAGTCGTTCCCGATGCGAGTGGCGGCATCGTGCTGCTGTGAAACACGTTACGAGATTGTTCAGATAAATGGCCGGACAGCCGTGAAGTTCTCGCGGCTACCAGCCAAGCACGTAGGCGAAGATCAACGGCGCGACGATCGAAGCGTCGGATTCGATGATGAACTTGGGCGTCTTCTCGCCCAGCTTGCCCCACGTGATCTTCTCGTTGGGCACGGCGCCGGAGTAACTTCCATAACTCGTCGTCGAGTCGCTGATCTGGCAGAAGTAAGCCCATAGCGGCACGTGCTCGCGCTGCAAATCCTGATGCAGCATGGGCACCACGCAGATGGGAAAGTCGCCGGCGATGCCGCCCGCGACCTGGAAGAAGCCCAGCGGCGTCTCCGCCGTGGTCTTGGTGTACCACTCGGCCAGTTCCATCATGTACTCGATGCCGGTGCGCACAGTGTGGACCTTCTTCACGTCGCCGGAGATGCAGTGGCCGGCGTACATATTGCCCAGCGTCGAGTCTTCCCAGCCGGGCACGAAGATGGGCAGGTTTTTCTCGGCGGCGGCAAGCAGCCAGCTATTCTTCGGGTCGATTTGATACGACGCCTTCAGATCGCCGGAGAGCAGGATGCGGTAGAAGAATTGATGCGGGAAATAGCGCTCGCCGGCTTGGTCGGCGCGCACCCATTCCTTGAGCACTTCGTTCTCTATGCGCCGCATCGCTTCCATCTCCGGGATGCAGGTGTCGGTGACGCGGTTCATGTGGCGGGCGAGGAGCGCGGCTTCGTCGGCGGGGGTCAGGTCGCGGTAGTGCGGCACACGTTCATAGAAGTCGTGCGCCACCAGATTGAAGACGTCCTCTTCGAGGTTCGCGCCGGTGCAGCAGATGCCGTGAATCTTCTCCTGGCGGATCATCTCGGCCAGCGAAAGCCCCAGTTCCGCCGTGCTCATGGCGCCGCCGATGGTGACGAACATCTTGCCGCCCGAAGCCAGCAAGGCGTTGTAGGCTTCCGCCGCATCCACCAGCGCGGCGGCGTTGAAATGGCGATAATGATGCTTGATGAACGAAGTAATCGAAGGCATATATCCGGCGTTCGCTCCCACTTTTTAAGCTATCACAACAGGACAACTGCTCAATGAACGCGACAGCGCGCAATCGAGAATCGATTATACATACGGCCAAACCGTGCAAATACATGGCGCGATCGCTGAAAGCTGGTCGTTGTCCGTAAGATTGGCGGCATTGGCCAGATTTCCTGCTTCGAGCCAATTCCAGATTTCATCCGCCATCTTGGCTTCAATCGCGCCCCCGACATAAAACAGAGATGGCTTCTGCTTCAGTTTCGAGAATGCCTCTCCGATTCGACCGAGAGCGGCCCTTGCCGTCTTCCAAGTGTTCATCCGCGCCTGCAGGATCGATGCCGCGTTTCAACTCGCCGAGAGCGATATCTTTCGTTACATCCCGCAACACATCCATCGAATACATTTCCGCCCACCAAAGGAGCCGTAAAGTTACACCTGTTGTTAGATAGCGAAGGCCTTCCGCCTTGCCATGGAGTTATCGCCGACGGCAAGCGGCACGAAGTCACTGTAACTCGCCAGTGGAGTTTGCGCCTGGCGCTATCGTGGTCTTCGATCGCGGCTATACAGAACTACGACCGGTACGCGCAATTGACCAGCCAGAATGTGTTTTCGTCCCCCGTCCGAAGTCCAACGCCGATTGCATCGTGGTCGAGGACCGGCCGTATTGCCCGGCAACGAATGCAACCTCTCGGTGCGAGCGGCAAAACCGGAAGCCGGCAACCGCTCACGATAACACCGCCGCGCCCATGAATTTGAAGACTAAGAATGCAGGGAAATTTACAATCGTCACTCGCGAAACGGGACACATCGCGCATTTTATGCGCTGATTTTTCAGAACGATGCTATACTGTCCCCAGCGTTAGAACCGAACCGGGCGTGAGCAGCGCTCGCCCATCGAGGTAGATTCTGCCAGTGGTCGCTCCGATTCATCCAGCGCAATTCAATCCAGGAAACA
>CAZMHC010000089.1:0-11919 GCA_964565955.1 uncultured Occallatibacter sp. | reverse complement strand
CCGAGTTGACGGTGACAGCGCTTTGCGGCGTTGCGTTCCAGACGCCGTTCACCTCGACGTACGGCACGATGGGGCTGCAGGCGGTCACGGTTATGGTGAAGGTCTCGGTGCTTGATATTCCGCCGACGGTATAGGTTGCCACAAAGGTATCGGCTCCCAATGTCAGCGGAATCCCATCGACTTCGCGGGCGGTGGCAGTAAATCCGTTGGGGCCGGTCCAACTCCAGCTTCCGCCGCTCGCCGGCCAGGGGCCGAGGTTGACCGTGGAGCCAAGCGTCACGCTAGCAGTGTTGCCTGCCTGCCATTCGGCGCCATTGACCTGGAGATAAGGGATGATGGGGATGGGGATGGGGGGCTGATAGGCCCAGAGGTCGTTGGGCCAGCCAAAGATGCCCTCGGTAGTTATTCCCTCGCCTCCGAAAAACCAGAAATTGCCGCTGTTGTCCTTCCAGCTTGCGGAAGCGAGACGCCCTCCGGGAATGTTTCCCGCCGCGGGGATTCCCAAAGTGCCGTACACGCCGGACTGGCCTCCGCTTGCATCGCCGATCGAACTGCTTCCACCAATCCACGTCCATTGGTTCGCGGTGGGATTGAATGTCCAAAGGTCGTTGAGATAGCCTGCTTGGTCGTTGGCATCGAAACCGTCGCCGCCAAAGAGCCAGAAATTGCCGCAATTGTCGGTCCAACCGGCGGCATCGTAGCGGCCTCCGGGTATATTGCCGGAAGCTGAGCTTCCCAGCGTGCCATACACGCCGGCTTGGCCCACACCGCCACTCAGGAGCGTACTGCTTCCGCCTATCCATGCCCATAGCCCGGTGGCGGGGTTGAACTCCCAAAGGTCGTTGAGCCATCCCCAATTGTTGTTGGCGTCATAGCCGACTCCGCCAAAGAGCCAGAGATTGCCGCCATTGTCGATCCAATCGACGGCGTCGTAGCGTCCTCCGGGAACGTTTGCGGCAGAGGACGTTCCCAGAGTGCCGTAGACGCCGGCCTGGCCTCCGCTTACATCGCCGATCGTCTCGCTTCCGCCCATCCATGCCCATAGGCCGGTGGCGGGATTGAACTCCCAAAGGTCGTTGAGCCATCCATAACTTCCGTTGGCATCGTCGCCGGCTCCGCCAAAGAGCCAGAGATTGCCGCTGCTATCTGTCCAACTTGAGGCATCATGGCGTCCGCCGGGGAGATTTCCCGAAAGTGGCGTCCCCAGCGCGCCGTAAATGCCGGCCATGTCAGTCGCGCTGTCGCCGCCCATCCATCCCCAAAGGTTCGTGACGGGATTGAACTCCCAAAGGTCGTTGAGTTCGATATCGTTTCCGTAGGCGTCGCTGCCCGCTCCGCCGAAGAGCCATAAGTTGCCGTCGCTGTCCGTCCAGGCGACGCAGCCGTAGCGACTTCCCGGAACGCTTCCGGCGGCAGGCGATCCAAGTGAGCCATAGACTCCAGTTTGTGCGATTTCAGTGCCGCCGCTCACCCATGTCCAAAGGCCAGTGGCGGGATTGAACTCCCATAGGTCGTTGAGATCGCCCTGGTTTCCGGAGCCGTCGAATCCTATCCCTCCAAAGAGCCAGAGATTGCCGCTGCCATCGGTCCAAGTGTTTGCCTTGTCCCTTCCTCCGGGAGAGTTTTCGCTTGCGGGGACTCCAAGCGTTCCGTAAATGCCGGATGTGCTATTTGGGACAGTGCTGCTTCCTCCCATCCAGGTCCATTCGCCCGGAGCTGTGGTTTGGGAATGGGCGGGCAGGGCAAAGGCGAAGAGCAGGAAGAGGGTTGGAAGCGAACTTGCGGTTAGGTGTCTGGAGGCTGGGCGCGAAGGCAACTGCAAAGCGGACGATGAGTCCAAGTCTGAATTCTTCATCTTCTTTCTCCTGAATCCATATTCCGGATTCGTTCTTTCGGGTTGGGAGGGCGCACCGAAGGGGAGCGCATTTCGCGTTGACTCTGACTAAGATAAAAGGTACGTGAGAAGTGTATATCCTTCTTGGTTCGCATGTCGAGCAAGTTTGGAGAATTATGGAAAACCGATTTGAGTTACTAGAGGGTGTTCGGGAGTGAGACAGTTCAAGGATCGTGCGGCGCGCTTTGGCCGTCCGGGTACGAAAACTCGGGGCTTTTCGGCGAGGCGCGAACCGTTCCTATCCTTGCGCAAGACGCAGCATGATGTAGGTGACCACGCCGGTGACCGAGACGTAGAGCCAGAGGGGCAAGGTCCAGCGGGCCAGCTTGCGGTGCTGGGGAATCCGGCCGGTAAGCGCGAAAAAGAAGGTGACTAACACCATAGGCAAGGCGACGATGGCCAGCAGGATGTGGCTGGCCAATAGAGGAATATAGACCGAGCGCAGAGCGGCGTGGGCCGGGTAGCGCACGTCGCCGTGCAGGGCATGGTGGAGGATGTAACTGACCAGAAACAGCGTGGAGAAGGCGAAGGCGGCGAGCATGGCGGCGCGGTGGGCTGGGATGCGCCGTCCGCGGATGAAGGTGTAGCCGAGGAGCAGGGCACAGGCGCTGAGGCCGTTGAGCAAGGCATTGAGCGCGGGCAGAAAACCCAGGAGGTCGCCGGCGGCGTCGGCGGGGGGATGGACGTAGATCAGCCAGAAGAGAAAGGCCGTGGCCGAGGCGCTGATGGCCAGGATGACGGCGATGGCGGGGCGGGTATTTGCGGATGGGGCTGAGGCGGTCATAACTTCCTAACGTTTGGCTTTTGCGCAGAGCATGAGCGCAGTGAAGAGCAGAGGCAGATAGAGAACGCTGACTTTGAGCAGGTCGCGGGCTAGGCGGCGGCTTTCGTCTTCATCCTTTACGCGCAGAATGCGGGCAAAGCGAATAGTGTAGGCGAGGTAGAGCAGGCCGAGCGCGGCGGCCAGCGCGGCGTAGAGCGGAGCGGCCACTCCCAGCCGCCAGGGCGCGAGGCTGACGGGAATCATGAGGACGGCGAAGAAGAGGGCTTGGGCGACGGTGGAGCGGCCGTCGGGGTGGACGACGGGCAGCATCTTGATGCCGGCGCGGGCGTAGTCGTCGCGGTAGAGCCAGGCGATGGACATGAAGTGGGGAAACTGCCAAACGAAAAGAATGGCGAACAGAGCCAGCGCCGGAGCCTCGATGCGGGCGCGGGCGGCGGTCCAGCCGAGCAGCGGACCCATGGCGCCGGGGAATGCGCCGATGAAGGTGGCCAGCGAGGTGAAGCGCTTGAGCGGGGTATAGATGGCCACGTAGGCGAAAGCGGTGAGCAGCGCCAGGGCCAGGGTGAGCAGGTTGGTGTAAAGCAGCAGCCACCAGGAGCCGAGGGCCAACGCGGCCAGGCCGGCGAGAATTCCCTGGGGGAGCGAAAAGCGGCCGGCCGCCAGGGGGCGGTCGGCGGTGCGCTTCATGCGGGCGTCGATCTTGCGCTCAAGCGCCTCGTTGAGCGCGCCCGCCCCGGCCGAAACCAGGCCGATGCCGAGCAGCGCATCGAGCAGGCCGCGCTGAAAGGTGGCGATGCCGGACTGCATGGACCCCAAGTAAAAGCCGCCCCAGCCGGTGACCAGGACGAGAGTCACGACCTTGACTTTGAATAGCTCGCGGAGGTCCTGGATGAGCGTGGCGGTGGCGCCGGGGCTGGGCGCGTAAATGTGCCCGTGGCCGTGCGCGTCGTTCTCCGCTGAGGGAACCGTTAGCTCTGCCTGAACAGCGGCCTGGGGAGCGGAATTCATCGGCACGAAACCTCGGCGGGAGATCCCGGATTGGATTGCGCCGGGAGCCTGAGACGATGATAGCAAGCGGGAAGCGCGGGATTGTGGATGGGATGCGAACTTTGCAGGGAATTCTCCTCCGGCCGCCTTCATCCTTCCCATCCCCGCAAAATGCTATCCTCACAGCGAGATGCACGGTCTGCCTCTGCTGCAATTCGTCGCCGTCGCCTTGCTGATTCTGGCCAACGCCTTCTTTGTGGCCGCAGAGTTCGCCCTGGTCTCGATCCGCGATACGCGCATCGAGCGGATGCTGGCAGCGGGGGTTCCAGGAGCGAGAGCGGTGCGCCGCCTGCAACAGGACCTGGACGACTTTCTGCCCGCCGTGCAACTGGGTGTGACGCTCTGCTCGCTGGCGTTGGGCTGGATCGGCGAACCGCTGGCGGCGGGGATTCTCTTCGACTGGTTCGGTGCAATGCCGCACGCGCGCATCTACGCCCACGTAGCCGCCGTTTCGTTGGGCTTCGCCATCATCACCTATTTCCACGTGGTGGTGGGCGAACTGGTGCCCAAGTCGCTGGCCTTGCGGCGGGCCGAGGCGCTGGCCGTGGCCGTGGCGCCGCCGATGCTGCTGTTTATTGCAATCGCCCGTCCGGCAGTGCGTTTGCTCAAAGGCTCGGCGGCCATCGTGCTGCGCGGCTTCGATATTCCCATGACCGAGCGCGCCCAAGTGCATTCGCCGGAGGAACTGAAGTTGATCGCCACCGCCGCGCGGCGCATGGGCCTGCTGCCGCAGTTTCAGGAGACGCTCATCCACCGAACCCTGGAGATCGACGATCTGCCGGTGCGCGAGATCATGACTCCGCGGCAACAGATCTTCTCGCTGCCCTCGAATCTCTCCATCGAGGCGGCCAGCGCCGAAGTCATCGACCGGCAGCACTCGCGGGTTCCGGTCTACGACGAGACGCGCGGGCCGGAGCATATTGTGGGCGTGGTCTACTCGAAGGACTTGGCGCGGCTGATGTTCTTTCGTCCTTCGGCCCAGGGCCAACGTCCCGCGGGTGCCCCAGGTCCCGATTTTGGGACCTGGGATGGCACCAAACTCCGCACCGCCGGCGCTCCGTTTGTGGAACTGAAACTGGTCCAGGTGATGCGCGACGTCCTGGTGGTGCCGGAGACCAAGACCGTCCTCGACCTGCTGCGCGACTTTCAGCAGCGCCGCCGCCATATCGCCATTGTGGTGGACGAATACGGCTCTACGGTGGGCTTGGTCACCGCCGAGGATGCAATCGAGCAGCTTACCGGCGAGTTGGAAGACGAGTTCGACGATCCGGCGCGCCCGCTGCTGACCACCGCCGCCGGCGCGCTGCTGCTGGACGGCGGCGTGAACCTACGCGACCTGGAAACCCAGACCCAATGGCTGCTGCCCCGCGAGGGCGGCGTCGAGACGCTGGCCGGTTTTCTGCTCATGCGCCTCGGCCATATTCCCAAAGCCGGCGAGAGCGTCGAGTTCGAGGGCCGCCGCCTCACTGTCGTCGAAATGGACGGCCGGCGCATCGGCAGAGTGCGGGTTGAGCCGGCGCGGGAGGAGCCTCCTGCAACTCAGGAAGGAAAACGATCGATTTCAGCAAGCCGTGAGACGGCGAAGTAGTCGCGTACCTTGTCCTGGGCATCGACGGTGCTGGATATCCGGAATCATCGCTCTTTCGCTGATCTTGCTTTCGGGACCGCATATCCGATTTGTGGATTGAACAGCGCATCGAGAGTTTGTGGGTTAGCTTGCATCGTTTGCCCCTTGAAAAGATGCGGGAATTATAGCGGTCAATTCTCGAAACCGAAAAAGTCGAGAGTAAAGCCGGATCCGGTTTCGCTTCCCCCGGTGACCCACATCACACGACGCCCCTCCCCGCTTCTGAATAATCCATGTTTGGATGGTCGGGCGTAGGCCACCCGCAGCTGTCGAAAAGGGAAGATTCCGGACAATACCAATCCGTTGCCAAGTGAGATTCGCTGAACTTGAACTGCGCAGTTCCCGGCGAGGAGAGTTAAAATGGCAGTGTGGTCCGAGCGTGAAGGAGAACCGTCCGTTTTGAGCAAAGTCTTTGCAACCACCTATCGAAGACTTTATGTGCAAGCGTTGCTGACCGCCTTCTCATTGTTCTTTGGGGCCAGCAGCCTCGGGGCGCAGGTTACGGCGCCAATGCACCCCGGCACCGATTCCAACGGGAATGATCTGATTCGTTTACACAAACAGAGCTACGAGGAAAGAGGAAGCGGGGTTGTGGCAACGATCAACTTTTATCTGAAAGACTTGGGACCAACCCCAACCCTGATTTTCGATGCGGAGCCAATCGACAAAAAAAGCATTGTGCCTCTCGAAATCCAAGGTCAGCTCCTCAATGTTCTATTAGGTCGATTGTTTCAAGACCACCCGGACATAACCCGTCTAGATTTGGGTTTTGGCGGTGGCAGGGAATCACTATTTCCAGTCCTGGGACAGGCGCTTATAAAGTCCAAAATGTGGGATGCCTCGCGAGGAAGACCGCTGCATGGACGGCTAGGGGACGTTATTGTAACAGTATTCAATAACAATAATGTTGCGGCGCCACTGGCGCAGGCGTTTCATGCCCACGGTTTCAGCCTGAATCTCATCGAGATCAGCCGTATCGACATCGAAAAAGACGATCGGCTCAATGGTGCCAGGATACCGGTTCACATCGACGATATTCTGTTTGAGGCGAATAGACTGCCCCGATAGGAGAACTCATGCAGGTTCCAAGTTTTGATTTGCTGCTCAAAAACTATCCCAACGATCGAAATGTTGTCGCTCTCAAGCGGAAGATTGGCGGCAGTATCGATGACACAAACAGCCCTCCAAGAGACCAATGGCTGGGAGGGGCTCACGGCGACACCTGCACGATTCGCATGAGCAGAGCACTCAACTATTCCGGCGTACACATCCCCGCGAAATTCAAGGGGCTTAGAACAGCGCCCGGAGCGGATCATCTCCACTACGCATTTGCCGTGCAGGAGATGCGGTTCTTTTTGACGACCACCTTTGGGCAGCCGAATATCAATGTGAAGGGAAGGCCTGTTTCGCGCCAGCCTTTCAGGAACGATAAAGGCATCATTCTCTTTGACATCAGTTGTTTTGGGCAGAACGCTGATGGGACACGTGCTTTAGGGCATATGGATCTGTGGGATACCAAAACCTTCTTCGACGAGATTACGGGTTATAGCTACCCGGATCGCGATTTCTTCGACGTTGCAGATCGCGTTTCACTCTGGATTGCCAAAGGCGCCTCATTCTGGCAGTGACTCGCGGCGGGTGGCCCAGGCCTCGATTTTGAAGACCTGAGATAGCTGGATACTGGCATAAATGGGCCTGCGATGCCTCCGGCCTTCCCAGCCGCGCCGAGGCAAATTGCGAACAACCCAGTGGAATCGGAGTCGTCGTTTATGTATAAGATTGTGGAAGCCCGCGCCGTCGGCCTCAATATCAAGCAGTTTGTGATTGAGGCGCCGCGCATTGCCCGCAAGCAGAGGCCGGGGCAGTTCCTCATTCTCCGCCTGCATGAGAAGGGTGAGCGCATCCCGCTTACCATCAAGTGCTCCGACCCCGAGGCCGGCACCGTGACCATCGTCGCCCAGGCCATCGGCAAGACCACCTCGCTGCTCAATTGCCTGGAGACGGGCGATGCCATTCTGGACATTGTCGGCCCGCTCGGCCGTCCCTCGGAGATCGAAAACTACGGCACCGTCGTGATCCTGGCTGGCAGCGTGGGCACGGCGATGGCTCTGCCCACCGCCAACGCCCTCAAACAGGCCGGCAATCGTGTCGTCTTCATCGAAGGCGCGCGCAACGCGGAAATGGTCGTCTTCGAGGACGAAGTCCGCCAAGCAAGCGACGAGACCTACATCATGACCGACGACGGCAGCTCCGGCGAGAAAGGCTTGGTCACCAAGAAGCTGAACGACCTGATCGCGGCCGGGCGCAAGATCGATTTCGTTCTCGCCGTCGGTCCGGTGCCCATGATGCGCGCCGTCGCCCAGGCGACCAAGCCGCTGGGAATCAAGACCATGGTCAGCCTCAACTCCATCATGGTGGACGGCACGGGAATGTGCGGCGGCTGCCGCGTGCTCTTGGGCGATCAAAGCAAGTTCGCCTGCGTGGACGGCCCGGAGTTCGATGCCTCGCAAGTGAACTTCGAGGTGCTCATGCAGCGCAACGCCATCTATCGCGAGAAGGAGTGCCAGTCGCTCAAGCGATTCCAGGAAAACAAGGACCGGGAAGTGGCCGCGCTGCGCGAAGAATTGACCGGGGAGACGCGCCATGCCTGAGAAAGCCCCGCTCCCCAACTCCGCCATGAACATTCTCCCCCTCAAGGAGCGCATGAAGCTGCTGCGCCGCCATATGCCGGAGTTGGATGCCCAGGCGCGCAGCCGCAACTTTGAAGAGGTCAATCTCGGCCTGCCCGTGCTGGAGGCCATCGCAGAAGCCACTCGCTGCCTGGCCTGCGCCAAGCCCGCCTGCGTCGTCGATTGCCCTGTGGGCGTGAAGATCAAAGACGTGGTGGCCCTCATCTATGCGGGCGAATACCTGGCCGCGGCCGCCAAGATGCGCGAGGACAATGCGCTGCCGGCCATCACCGGCCGCGTCTGCCCGCAGGAGAATCAGTGCGAGGGCGGCTGTGTGCTGGGCAAAAAAGGCGCGCCCCTGGCCATCGGCAACCTCGAGCGATTTGTCGCAGACTTCGAGCGCGAGAGCGGCCAACTTGGCCTTCCCGTCAACGCGCCGCCCACGGGCAAGAGCGTAGCTATCGTCGGCAGCGGTCCCGCCGGCCTCAGTGCCGCCGGAGACCTCATTCAGAAGGGCCATCGCGTTCGCGTCTTCGAGGCCCTCCACGAGCTGGGCGGCGTTCTGGTCTACGGCATTCCGGAGTTCCGCCTGCCCAAGTCCATCGTCAAGGGTGAGGTGGACAATTTGCGCCGCATGGGCGTCGAATTCGAGACCAACGTGGTAGTCGGAAAGAGCGTCACCCTCGACGAATTGATGCAAGACGAGCGTTACGACGCGGTCTTCGTCGCCACCGGCGCGGGCCTGCCGCAGTTCCTCGGCATCCCCGGCGAGCACCTGAACGGCATCTACTCCGCCAACGAGTTTTTAACCCGCGTGAACCTCATGCGCGCCTATCAAGTCGAAGAGTACGACCAGCCCATCTACGACTGCCGCGACCGCGACGTGATTGTGGTGGGCGGCGGCAACACGGCGATGGATGCGGTGCGCACCGCGCGGCGGCTGGGCGCGCGGACGGCAACGCTCGTCTATCGCCGCTCCCAGGCCGAGATGCCTGCACGCGCCGAGGAAGTCAAGCACGCCCGCCAGGAAGGCGTCGAGTTCCGCCTGCTTACCAATCCGGTTGAGTTCCTCGGCGACGAAAAGGGCTGGCTGACCGCCGCCCGCTGCGTCCGCATGGAACTGAGCGAGCCGGACGCCGGCGGCCGCCGCCGTCCGGTCGAGATTGCCGGCTCCGAGTTCATCCTCCCCGCCAACGTGGCCATCATCGGCGTCGGCACCACCGCCAATCCGTTGATCCAGAGCACCACGCCCGACCTGGCCACAACCAAGCGCAATTACATCGTCGCCGATCCTTCCACCCTGCGCACCAGCAAGCGCGGCGTCTTCGCCGGCGGCGACATTGTTACCGGCGGAGCTACAGTAATCCTGGCCATGGGCGCTGGACGCAAAGCCGCCGCCTCCATTCATGAGTATCTGACCAACGGCGCGTGGTAACAGCAGCGTGTCTAGCAGGCGATTGCGCGGATGAGAAGCGCGGTCGTGATACTATTGCCAGAGGTTTTTATATGCTCAACAAAACTGCCTATTTGCCGAAACTGAAGGAGTTCGAGGGTTCGATCCCGTATATGTACCTGGATACTGCGGGAAACGTCACGGTCGGAGTTGGAAATATGCTGCCCAACGTTGCGGCGGCACAAGCTCTGGCCTTTGTCCGACGGCCTGACGTTAAAGCTAAACCGCCCGTGCTCGCCGGTCCGGCGACTGCTGCGGAAATCAAAACGGATTTTGATAATGTTAATAAACAACCGGCAGGAAGGTTCGCTAGTTACTACAAACAATTTACCAAGCTCAATCTTCCAGAATATGTCATCAACGAACTGCTCAACAGCCGTGTACAGAATTTTATAGTTACACTCTCAGCGACGTTCCCCGATTTCAACTCTTATCCGGAAGAAGCCTGTGCAGCCATCTTCGACATGGCATACAATCTTGGCCTCGGCAAGCTCACCTCGCAGTTCCCCTCCTTCTGCGCAGCCGTCAAGGCTAAGGATTGGGCAACCGCGGCGGCGCAATGCAATCGTCTCGGAATACCTGATTCGCGCAATGCGTGGACGAAGTCGCAGCTGGAAAAAGCTGCGGCCGATGCAAAGCCAAAGGCCGCCGGCAAGTAATCAAAGCGGCGAACTGATAAGCGTGAGCGGCCCATTCGCGGAACGGCGGGTCAGTACGAAGAGCCGGGTATTGCGGTAACTTCCCTCAGTGAGAGTATCGAAGGATTGAACCAGCAGATCCTCCAATCCATCTCCGGTGAAATCGCCGCGGCCCCACAGGACGAGCCGTTCGCTGAATCCGTTTCCGGACACTACGATTTCTTCCGGCCCCTTTGACCCTGGACTGGCTGTGGCAGTGGGATCGAAATCCCGCCAGGTGTGGCCTTGACTGGCAGCCGTTTCGGCTGCGCTTTTCGACTCGGCGGAAATGGCAATCGCAAGTTGAGGCGGCAGTAGTGGCAGCACCCGCTCATCCCAAGCAAGATCATGCAAGTAGGAAGAGTGGGCGGGAACTGCCTTGTGCAGTTCCTGCAACATCACGCAATCTGCCAAGGCGGAGCGTCGCGCGCCGGATTCACTCTCCAACGATCGCGTCGCGCGATTTCTTGAGGCAAGCCACTGCGCGCAGTTCAAGATGCTTTTAGGATGCGCAACGCCTTCGGCAAACGGGGCGCGTAGACGCCGATCCAAATCGGCGCCGGAAATCGCGTTCAAGCGCGGGTTGTATTGAACCGGAATCCCATCCGATGCGGCGTAAGCCAAGTTGCGGCCCGGCAAAGGTAACAGGACGACGGCAAGGATGGCTAGTAAACTGAACGTTCGCATGACACCTCCACTTTGAATCCGTGTGCGGCATATCTTCATGGCGATTTGAACGAACTACAGATAATTCTAATGCCGCCCTGTGCCCCCTACGATGACGGCTTGAAGAAAGGCTGGAACGGCACTCGCCGAGTGAAGATTGTTTTCAAATCGCGGCCGCATAAGTATTGGATCGACATATTTGTATCTACGACATACACGGCGCCATGGCAAATTCAACCGGACGCTGAAACCTATCCGATAAATATCTGAGGGCGAATTTCGCTTGTATTTTTCGGGTCGATGGCGGCACAAAGGAGGTAGCCCTGGCGATTCTGCGAAAACATGGAAGCGGGCACGGGGCGAGGTGACGGTTGCCGAATGGGCGGTTGTGGAACCGCTGTTGCGGTTTGCCCGGCGGGCGCGGTCGTCCGCTGGCCGACACGCGGGCGATAATCAACGACCTCGCCGCAAGCGGCGGGGAATCAGCCCCAGAGAGATTGAGGAGATTGTAGATTGTATGAGGACGTTTAAGATTCTGCTTGTAGTGGATAACTTCGAAACGATAGCTGATTCTTAGCTTCGACCACGGCTCACATCTATTCCTTCCGGTTCAAAAGTGTTGTTGACATCTAGGGAACCATCTCAAGACCAAGAACGCCCATCATCTTCTCACAATGTTGAAGTTACGCCAACCAAGCAGGGGAATGACCGCTCACGGCAAAATGGAGCACAGGGACACTGGAGTCTGCGTGCCACACCGAATACTGCCGCGAGAATGCAGTGATGCTTGTAGCCGTCTTTGATAATTCGATCGCCGTCCGGTGTCAGGACGGCATGGCGCTTGATGCGGTTGTTCGGATAGAACGCCGCCATACAATAGCGCCACGCGGTCGGCAGCTTGGTGTACTTGTAAAGTTGGACTGTACGGTTCGCCAAGGTTTCTTCTCCGGAACCAAGTACTTGGTTTGGAGAAACCTCAAGGCTATCTTTGTGCAAAAATGTTAGGAAGCCTTCTCAACCTGTTGCAAGCCCACTTGAATCAATACGTTGTGGGACTTTTGGTGCCGAAGAAGGGACTCGAACCCCCACACCCTTGCGAGTA
>CAZMHC010000088.1:0-11990 GCA_964565955.1 uncultured Occallatibacter sp. | reverse complement strand
TCTGGCAATCGACCATTTCCGCATTATCCAGCACGGACGCTGGAAGCTGACCGACTGAAAGGCGCTGGGCTTAAACCTGGAGGCGGAAGCTAAACCGGTGCATTAAGCTACATTACCTAATCTGCAAGGATACTGCCCGCGCCGCGTCCACTTCGGTTTTCATGACTCCGCAATTGGAAAAGAAGCGGACAAGTCTGCCGGTGAGAGGTTCCAGAATCTTGGAATCCATGCTATTCGGCAAACTCACGGCGAACGGAGCAGCGCCATACGCATTGCCGGCTAACTTCAACTCCCCCGCTCCTTGCCCATCGAGGACCAGCGCGGTGAGTTTGCGAGCCAGATCGAGGTCGAAGCTCTCGGAGACGAAGACCAGCTTGCCGCGCGCGGTAATGACCACCGGGCCTTCACTGGTCGTAAATACCTGCTCACCCGGCAAAGATGTGGAGTCCGGCGATGCGGAAGCCGAGGGCGCGGAATCCGGCGACGAGATGGAAGGCGGAAAGACGTTGAATTTGTGCGGGCGGCTGACTTTGAGGCCGGAGTATTTGCGCCCTAGCGCATCCGCGTAAAGGCGGGCGAAGCGCTCGGCGGAGGCGGCGTTCTTCCAGGCCGAAAGATAGAGCAGGGCGATGGAATTGGTGCTGGCCTGCTCGCTGGGGGTGGTGGCGCTGCGCCGCTGGCCGGCCCAGTAGATGCCGCCGTCCCAAGCCGAAGTCAGTGGACCGGCCGCGGCTTCTCCGCCGAAAAGTTCGGTTAGAATGTGCAAATCGAGTTGCCCAACCTGGCCTATATCGTAGGGTTTGTATAGCTTGTCTACCAGCGGGTGAATGTTGGGCAACAGGGGCACGGCGGGGGGCTGCCGCTTTTCGTATGCGCGCGGATTGAATATCTCCCAGGAGGAAGTGGGCGGGCGGTCCAGGGTTCCGGCAAAAGCCGCCGCCCGTCCCTGGTCCATCCACACGTCCTGCACGAAGCTCAGGCCCTCGCGATAGGGAAAGAGCATCGACTCGGAGAGCAGCAGCGGAGCGCGCGCCATCACCGGCGTGTTGGCCGAACCGCTCATCTGTTGCTTCACCAAGTCGATCACATCGGGGTCTTTGATGAGACTCTTGCCCATGGGCTTCAGAATGTAGTCCATCATGACGGCTGTGGCCTGGCCCTCTACGACGGCTTCGCGGGCCGAATCCATCTCATCTCGGGCGATGTGGTCGGTATCGCCGGCGAAGTCCAGCGATACCTCGTCTGGGGTCTGGTCGCTCCACTTTTCCAGGTCAGTATGCTGATCCTGAAGGGCGTGGGTCAGTTCGTGGGCCAGCACCGGCTTCTGCTCCTCGATGTCCACCCAGTCGAGCATCGTAATGGTTTTGGTCTTCGAGTCGTAGTAGCCTTCTACCTGCTCCGTGAGCAGCGCCATCAGAAAGGGCTTCAGAGCGAAGTCGCGGTCCAGCAGGCCGAATTTCTTCAGCACAATCTCGCCGCGCTGCAATCGCTTTGCGTCCTGGTCTTCCTTGAATTTTTCCTTCAGGTAGCCTTCGATGCCGGAGCGGGTGGCGATCTGGCGCTTGACTTGGCTCTTGATGGGCAGGCCGGTCTCCGTCGACGAGAACTTCATCAGCTCGTCCACCAGCGAGAAGAGTTGCTTGGCCTGATCGGGGGTAATGTGGGTTTCGGGCTTGGCCGAGGACGGCTGGGCTGGCCCGGCGATAACGACGGCAAGGCACAGAGCGGCCGCGCATACCCATCGGCGCCAGCGCGCGTTCGCTGCTGCGAACCGCCCATCGCCGAGTCCAATCCGCGAAGACATTGCCTTGTCTGACAAAGCCCCACCGGCCTGCAATCCATCTCCCGCCCGGACGCAATGGCCTGACGCTCCTCTGAATTCATTCATAAAATGTTTGTCCATTGTCTCTTGTCGCTTACTCATCGCTTCTTCCTCAACCCCGGCAGCGCAAGGCGGCCGCGTCTTCTTCAAGGCTATAATCAGGATGTGCCCAGGCGCGCGGTTTCCTCTGAAATCCGCGTTTGGGAGCATGGAAATCATCTCTTATGACGGAAACGGACCTCGCCCAAACCGCTTCGCCCACTCCGCTTGCCGCGCTGCTGGCATCTGCGGCAGGAACGGCCTCCGCGCCGCCTCAGTTGGCCATTTATCGCGGCAGCCTGACCCCGCGGCAGTTGGACGCGCAGGAGCGCGAAACAGCGGCCCTCGTCTTCGGCGCGGCGGTCCACGATCTGGGCTGGCTGCGGCGCGTGGCCGTGCGCGGCGAAGACCGCTACCGCTGGCTGAACGGCATGGTCACCAATGTGGTGAACGATCTGGCCGTAAACGCGGGCGCGTGGAATCTTGTGCTCAACGCGCAAGGGCGTATCCAAGGCGATCTCCACGTTTGGCGAGAAGGCGACGAACTCGAGTTGGAGTTCGCCGCCGATCAGTATGAAAAGTTGTTGGCGCACCTGGACAAGTTCATCGTCATGGACGATGTGGAACTGGTTCCGCTTGCTGGGCAGACGGCGCTTGGGCTTTGTGGGCCGCGCAGCGCCGATCTGCTGGCCCGGCTCGGTTTGCCCGTGCCGCAAGAACCGCTGACCGTCGCGCGCGCCAGTTGGAATCACGGGAGTCTGAGGGTGATCCGGGCCTACAGCGCGCTCACTCCGCATTTTGAGCTTTGGGTGAGCGAAGCGGAGATTCCCGCCCTGTGGAAGGCGCTTTGCGAATGTGGCGCCACCCCGGTGGGAACCGCCGCGCTGGATGCTTTTCGCATCGCGGAAGGAATCCCCCTCTACGGCATCGACATGATGGAGCGCGACCTGCCGCAAGAGACCTCGCAGATGCGTGCGCTGAACTTCAGCAAGGGATGCTATCTGGGCCAGGAGATCGTCGAGCGCATCCGATCCCGCGGGAGCGTCCATCGCCATCTGCGCCAACTCGAGCTGACTGGCCCCGTGCCCGCCGCCGGCACCGAGTTGACCGTTCAGAACACCGCCGGGGAGGAAGCCGCGGCCGGAACCATAACCAGCGCGGCATCGTTGCCTTTGCCGTCCGGAAGCCGCCTCTTTGCCCTGGGCATGATCCGCGGCGAATCCGAACTGAGCGACCGACCCTTTTCCTACGCTGCCCACGGAACCGCCGGCACAGCCCGCATTCTGCCCTCACCGCCCGTGTTTGCATCTGAATATCCTTCATCTCCCTGCGACTAGCGAGACCTTAATTGGGTGGTAATCTGTACTCAGGAGAAAGAATCGGCTGCCCTCGCCCAACGCCTCCCGCGCAACGTTGCCGCCCTCTCCAAGTATGAGAAAATCGGAGAAGCCATGCGGCGAAGCGTCCCGCTTCTGCCGGCCGGAATCGGGCAGGAACTGAAATCCTTGCTCTCCGGACTGTCGCTCGCGATTATGTTGCCTCGATAGTTGCCCTAGCGGTTGCTCAGGCCTTCGGCGTAGGTGAAGTCGCGGACGTTGTTGTGCTGGCTGTTGGCTTTGTCGGCTGGGGTGCCGGGCGCGGCTTCCTAGATTTGATTAAATACTCTGTAACTGCAATGAATGCCCAGTCGGACCAGGATTTGAATCGCGCGGCAGAATATCTAGCCAAAGCCATTATTACTATTGGACTTAGTACACTTCTAATCCTTCTGCTCAAGAAGCCTGTAACCGAGTCGGCTATCAAGCTCAAGGCAGGAGGAATTTCGGACTTGAACTTGATCGATGTTGGGCCTCCTCCGGCAAGCGCAAAGCCTACAATTACATTCACGAGCGATCTTGATCCAGGAAATATGGGTATAACTACGCCCTACGGCGATATTACGGTTTCGACAAAAATCAGCGCAGAGGAAATGAAGGCAACGCTTCTTCACGAGAAGTGCATTCTTTTTTGTCGCCAGAGTTCTGATCGCTCAGACAATTTAGGGCGAACCTTGCATGGAGTGGATACCCGCAGCAGCCGCGATCAGGGCCGCAGAACGGCCAGGACAAGCACCGCAAAGTCCAGCGCCAGCAGGTAGGTGAACAGGGTGACTTCATGGTTTCCGCCGGTGGCGAGCAGCAATGGGGTGGCCAGGCCGCCGAGGATTCCATAGAGGGCCAGCAGTTCCGCATCCTGCACCCAGGCCAGGAATCCGCTGAAGGCGGTGACCAGCATCATCGCCGCGAAGGCCGCCACAGCGGGGACGAGATTGAAAAGCGAGAACGCCGCCCAGAGCGATAAATAGAGGATGCCGCTGCCCAGCGCCTTCAGGGAGTAGGAGAAGCCCGCATACCCGCGGCGGTATAAGCGCTCCGACCAGGCGACGATCCCGGCGCCGGCAAGAAGACCAATCAGGACCCGTCCCAAAGGACCGATCCAATTGTTGTCGATGGCTAGCTTCAGGAACCATGCCACAGCGATTTAGAACGGCAAGGATGCCGATGCGGTTGAACCACTGCGAACCGATCTGGCTCTCGAGCGAACGGCCGTCTTCTTGCATGGCTGGCAGGAAGTTTTGAAAGAGCGGCTGCTCAACCGGCATCTCCGCTAAGATCGGGGGTGTAGCAACGCTCGGCTCGTTCCCTGGAAATGGACGGGAAACCGGTGGCGTTTCCTCGCTTGAATACACCGACTCTGCCGAAGGCTGGGCTTCTTCCGCGTCAAGAACGATGCCGTAGCGATGCAAGGCCTCCTCAACCCGGTAAACGCGCGAAGTCAGTTTTCGCACCTGTATTTCGAGGCTTCCAGACTGATCGGGGTTCATTTGCCTTCGCTGTATCGCACATATGCCAGGATTTCAAACGATAATCGGCAGCAGATTCATCGAGCGGAACGTATCGCCGGCACAGCCGCCGTGCTCGACTGACCCCTGATCCCTAATCTCTGTCTTGCGTTACCCTAAGAAACTATGGGCCGTATCCGCGTACTTCCCGACCAGGTCGCCAACCAGATCGCCGCCGGCGAAGTGGTGGACAGGCCCGCTTCGGTGGTCAAGGAGTTGCTGGAGAACGCCCTGGACGCCGGAGCAAGCCGTATTCGTGTCGATGTCGAGGCGGGCGGGCGGCGGCTGATCCGCGTGGCCGACGACGGCAGCGGGATGAACCGCGACGATGCGCTGCTGGCCTTCGAGCGCCACGCCACATCGAAGCTGCGCACCGCCGACGACTTGCTCTCCATCGCTACACTGGGCTTTCGCGGCGAGGCGCTGCCGTCCATCGCTTCTGTGGCCCGCGTCACCCTGGAGACGGCGACCGGCTCCACGGAGGGCGAAACCGCCGGTACGCGATTGGAGATTGCAGGCGGAAAAATCCTGCGCGTGGACGACGCAGCCCTGCCGCGCGGAACCACGCTCGCGGTCGCCGATCTCTTCTTCAATACCCCGGCGCGGCGCAAATTCCTCCGCGCCGAGTCCACCGAGTTGGCCCACGTGACGGCGCTGGTCACGCACTACGCGCTGGTTCACCCGGAGAAGCACTTCGAGCTGCTCTCGGCCACCCACACCGTGCTCTCCGCGCCGCCCGTGGCGCGCATCGCCGAGCGGATTTATCAGATATTCGGCAAGGAGACGCTCTCCCAACTGCTGCCGATGGCCGCCGAGACGCCGCTGGCTCACGCCGGATTGCCCGAACCGCCCCCCTGGAAGCGCGATCCCGACCAGCCGGCCCGCGATCCCGGCGGCCTGCGCCTGACCGGCTTCTACTCCAAGCCGGAGCTGCAAAAGCTCAACCGCAACTCGATCTATATCTTTGTGAACAAGCGCATTATCCGCGACCGGCTGCTCTTGCACGCCATCACCGAGGCCTATCGCAACGTGATTCCGCCCACCAGCTTCCCGGTGGCGCTGCTCTTTCTGGAGATGCCGCCCGAAGAGGTGGACGTGAACGTTCACCCGGCCAAAACCGAGGTCCGCTTCCGCCAGCAAAGCCTGATCCACGACTTCGTACGCGACAGCCTGCGCACCGCGCTCATCAAAGCCCGCCCCTCCGCCGCCTTTCTGGCCGCCCTCGGCAACTCGCCCGCCGCCAGCCCCTCGCTCATGCCTCCGCCGGCATCTCCCTTGCCCGGTTCGCCGGAGAGCGGCCGGCTCCCACCCCTGACGGACTCGGAGCCGGCCGCGTCTTTCGCCGAAACCGAATCTTTCCAGTTGACGCCGCGTCTGCCTTCGCCCATCCCCGGCAAACTGCCCTTCGATCCCCGCGCTCTCGATCCTCAAGGCGCCAACCCCGGCGCGTGGGGCGATTCAAAAGCCTGGGGCAAAGCCGCGGCGGCGCTCTTCCAGCCCGCCAGCCTGCCGCCCGCCGGGGACTGCTCGCCGAATGCCGCCGATGCAGCGCTATGCGGCGCGAGTCCAATCGCCGAAACCGCCAGAATCGAAACTGCCAGAATCGAGGCCGAACAGGCCGCAGCCAACCTCAACCGCCTGGGTTCGCTTCGCCCGCTTGGGCAGTTGCGCGACTCCTTCATTCTGGCCTCCGGGGAGGACGGCTTGTGGATTATCGACCAGCACGTGGCCCATGAGCGGATACTTTTTGAAAAAATTCTCCGGGACAGTCATGTGGAAAAAGCGCGGCGTCAGCGCTTGCTGATGCCCCTGCTGGTGGAACTGAAGCCGGCCCAGATGGTGGTCTTCGCGCAGATTGCCGAGGAACTGGAGCGCAACGGCTTCGAGGTGGAACCCTTTGGCCCGCAAACACTTGCGGTCAAGGCCGCGCCCGTCGGCCTGGATGGAGCGGCGCTGGAGCGGATGCTCGCCGAGGTCATCGAACAGTCCGCCGAAAGCTCTGGCGAAGTGAAACCGAATGAAGAGCTTACCGCGCTGCGTACGCGCATTGCCGCTTCCATCGCTTGCCACGCCGCCATCAAGGTCAATACCCCCCTTGACCCCGCACGTATGGAATGGTTACTCTTGGAATTGGCGAGAACTAACCACCCAACCAATTGCCCTCATGGGCGTCCAATCACTTTACTGTATTCTTGGAAGGATATCCAGCGGGCCTTCCAGCGCATATAGGAAGTCTGGAAGGTGGCTATCCTCCCCTCAGGGGAAGGGGTTGGCCGGCGACAACGCCAGCTTGGAAGCGAGGTTTTTCTTTGACATCGGAACAATTGCAAGCATCGCGCGCCGAAAGGATGCGTCAGAACGGACATGGAACTCTCACGCTGGACGATGCGCGGACGTGGATTGAGGAAACCGGGTTGTGTCTCTTCCAGCCCAGGCGCCAGTCCTCGTCTTCCATAGCGCCCTCGTTTGTCGAGGCTGTCGCCGGACGGCGCGACTCGACCCCCGATCCCAAGAGCATGGCCCTGGCCGAAGAACTGCTGGTGCGTCTGGAGATCGACGGCGTGGCGGTTCGGCTGAACCTCCTGGGACAGCCTGGCGAGCAGCCCGACTATATCGTCGCGGGCTGGGTTTTGCCCTATGTCTATGCTCTGCGCGGCGACCGCGACTGGCGCCGCACCCCGCAATTGACCGGTTCCCGCCAAGTATCGCAATTGGCCATCCAGGCTCACAAAGTGATAGAGACAGGCGATTCCAATCTTGCCGATCTCACCCGCACCCTGGGACGCGAAGTCACGGAAGCCGCCGTTCTGCGCGCGGTAACCGAGCTTTGGCAGCAGCTTCGCATCATCCCCGTCTTCGCCGCGTCCGGCCAGCCCGCTCAGTGGCAACTGCTGCGCCAGCGCTTTCAGAAAGCCATCGCCGAAGGCGCCTCCACTTCCCAGGTGACCGCCATCTCGGTGCTTGCCTCCATCTATCTGCAAGCGGTTATCGCCGCCACCATGGAAGAGGTCGAAATCTTCCTCTCTCCCCTTACCGCCCGCAGCAAGGTGCGCGAAGTGCTCCGCGGATTGGTGGCCACCCGTCAGGTGCATAGCCTTTCGCTGGGCCACGCGCCCCATTTCTACGTAGCCGGCACCCTGCCGGAGTTCTCTGAGCCGTCAGCCGTCTATGCCAGCGTCTCACTGCCCGCCTCGGCTTACTTCATGCGCGCCGACGACGAGGAGGAGATAGCGGAACCGGTTGCGCAAAAGCCCACTGCGGCCTCACCTCCATCGCTTCCGCGCAAGGCAGCCGAATCCCACACGACTCGTGCCACCGCGGCGCGCAAACCGACGCCATCGGGAAAATCCACCCCCGCGCGGCCTCACTTCAGCCGCCCTGCCGCTCACTCCCGCGACCGCAAACCTGCGCAAGCCTCCGCAAGCAGCCGTCCGGCTCGGCGCGCCAGTTCCGATGCGCGCCCCGCCGGGACTCATGCCGCCGCCCCACGCCCTTCAGCGCCGCGGCCCACCGGAAACCGTGCGGCAAACGGCAAGCGGCCCGCTTCCGGATCTCGCTGGGTTCCAAGTACCCCCGCAACGCTCAACGTCAAGCGCAACGGCGCGCATCCAGCCACCGCTTCGGCGAACGGCGCTCGATCGAATGGAAAGACGAATGGCAAGGCCGTCCTTCCAGCCAAAGGAAACTCCGGCGCAAGAACCTCGAAATTTGCCGCCCCCGCCTGGAACCAAAACAATGGAGGCAAGCACAATGGCAATGGTCACGGCAACGGCAACGGAGCCAAGTCCCCTGCCAAATCCGGCGCAACCGCGCACACCGCCGGCTCTCCCCGCAACGGAAAGCCGACAAGAGCCGGCAACGCTCCACTGAATGCTTCCCGGCGCAAGGCCGACAGCCGCAAACCGGCTCTGGCTGCGGGCGCAAAGGCAGGTAACGGCAAGCATTTCGGCTTTGCCGCCCGGCCCGCTACTGGCGCGAAGAAGCGGGGATGAGCGCCAACCTCGGCCCTTTGCCTTCCTCCCCTCCCGCCGCGAACATCGTCGTCGCCATTGACGGCCCCGCCGGCGCGGGAAAGAGCACGGTTGCTCGGCATCTGGCCCGCCGTTTCGGCATCCTCAACCTGGAATCCGGCGCCATGTATCGTGCCTTCGCCCTCAAGGCGCTGCGCGCGAACGCCTCTTTGGACGAAAGCGCGGGTCTGGAGAAGCTTGCCGCCGATACTCTAATTTGCCTGGAACCCGGCGAGGAAAACAATCGCGTCCTGCTCGATGGCGAAGACGTGACCGCCCTCGTGCGCGATCCCGCCGTTACCGATGCAGCCTCGCGCGTCAGCGTCTTTCCCCCGATTCGCGCCTGGATGGTTCGCCTGCAACAGGAACTCGGCGCCCGCGGGGGTGTGGTGATGGAAGGGCGCGATATTGGCACTGTGGTCTTTCCCCACGCCGAGGTCAAAATCTTCCTCGATGCCGCTCCCGAGGTCCGAGGGCTGCGCCGTTACGATCAAATGGGTTCCCAGCCCGCCGTCCAGCCGGAGGAAGTGATCCGCGACCTGCGCGACCGCGACCAACGCGACCGCTCCCGCGCCGATTCCCCCCTGAAGCCGGCCGCCGACGCCGTTCTTCTCGATTCCACACGCATGACGCTGGAAGAGGTGGTGGCGGCAGCCGAAGCCATCGTGGCCGCCAAAGCGCAATCCGCATTTCGATGAGCGGCAGCGCACGCCCGGCGATTCCCAACGGCCGGACCGTCCGCATAGTATGGATGCGAAGACGTCCCATGAGGTTCTGAATGCGATTTCGTCTCTTTGTGGCCATCACGCTGCTCAGCCTGTCGTCCACCCTATACGCCGAATCCCAGGACCCGGCGCGCTACCAAATCTACGGCGGCTATATCTTCCTTTCCAACACCGTCAATGGAGTGCCCGGCTCCCACCAACCGCTCAACGGATGGGATGGCTCCGTGGCCTTCTTCTCGTGGCATGGCTTGCGTTTGAAGGCCGATGCCTCCGGTTTCTCCGCGACCAATCTGGGCGCGCCGCAGCGCCTCCTGTATGTCATGGGCGGCGGACAATACAGTCGGCGCATTGGCAGAGAGACCGTCTTTGCCGAGGGATTGATGGGAGACGTCAGCGCGAACAAGAATTGGGGCGCGAACGGTTCACCCGGCAGCACCGCTTCGTTTTGCGGGTTTGTCGGCGGAGGCCTGGATTCGCCCCTCGCGCGGCACATCTCTTTGCGCGTGGACGGTGGCCTGCAGTACTCCAATTTCGCCCTCTACACTCAGTGGAATGTCCCCTACCGGATCCCCGGCTTGCCCACCAACTTCGGCCGCATCTCCAGCGGGTTGGTCTGGCAATTCTAGGAACCCTTGAAGGGACTGCGGCAAAGAGAGAATGCATCCGTCCGGCGGGGAGGATCGAGTCCCGGTTTCATGGATGGCTCTTTCGCCCCGCGATCGGCGATTCGGATCGGACTCCGCTGCGCCCTCATCCCCCTCGCGAGACCGTCGCATCGACGCCGCTTCTGGATTGTATTGGCCGACAAAAACATTTTTCTTGCCGATTCCGCGTTTGGAGTCTAGTATTGCTCAACGATAAGCTGAATCAAGTTGAATACTGGGATTACGCGTACGCCACGGGAAGATGGCGAGGATCGTTCCCAGTTCGCTTTTTCACCCCGTGACTGCGAAATCGCTTCGCGGTGGATGGTGTCACGATGCTCATGTTCTGTTATCGGTGCAATCGCTCCGACTTTCGTCCTTCGAGGTTCAGAAGGCGCGATCTCTTTCAGTTGCTGTCCCTTCGCTTTCCGGTGCGCTGCACGCTCTGTCATCATCGGACCTATGCGCCGCTTCCGTATCTCTGGAAATCGCGCATCCCTCTGATCGCAAGCAAGGCCCAATGACGCGCGAGGCCGATGTTCCGCGGGGCGGCGCTCTCATCCGCGCCCTCGCACCGCGTTTCCACGGAATGGGATAGGCTCTTAAATATATGGAAATCGTCTGCATTCGCTGCCATCAGACTGTCCTGGTGGAAAACTGCTATTGTCCCTCTTGCGGTTTGCCGCAACTTCAGTACGCCGCCGACGTTGCCCAGCAATCCCCGCCCGAGCCAGGAAGCGAACCGGTGCGCGATGCGGCAACCGTTGCCTGGAAGCCGGCTTTGCGCGCGGCCCTGCTGTTGGCTCTCCCGGCGGGAGCGCTCTCCAGCGAACGTTCGCCGGTTGGCGGTTTGGGGCTGCTCTGGATGGCCGCGGCCGCATCCTTGACCGTGGTGGTGTATATCCGCAACCAGCGGTCCGCATGGATCACCTTTGGAGCAGGCGCCCGTATCGGTCTGGTTGCCGGCCTGCTCGGCGCATGGATGGCCTATGGAGCCAGCGCCGCCGCACTCTTTGTCGAGCGATTCGTTCTCCACCAGGACAGTCGGATCGATGCGGAATATTCGCAAACCTTCGTCGCTCCCTTCCAGCAGAAGATTCAGCAGTCGTTGGCAGGGATGGGCTCCGCCGATGCCGCGCAGGCGCAGACCATCTTTGCCAATATGCAAGCCGTTATACTTTCGCCCCAGGGCCGCGCCGGAATGTGGGCCGGCTCCCTGGCCGTAAGTTCGCTGTTTTTGACCCTCTTCGCCATTGCCGGCGGCGCCATGAGCGCGCGCTTCATGGCCCGTTCCCGCAGACCAGAAATATAGTCCAACCGCGCCGCGACTTGCCCCCGACCGGCAACCGCCCGTATCATCCTTCGAGAGACAAGCGACGAGAATCTGCTTATGAATGATCCCCAAAACAAATCCGAATTGCGCCCCAAAGGCAGGCTGATGTCCGCCTCGGAGATCGAGCGCACCCTGGTGCGTCTGGCCCACGAGATCGTCGAAAAAAGCAACGGCAGCGAGGATCTCGCCCTGGTCGGCATCAAACGCCGCGGATTCCCCCTCGCCGAGCGCCTGGGCAAGCTCATCTCCTCCATCGAGAAGCGCCCCGTCGCTACCGGGATGCTCGACATTCAGTTCTACCGCGACGACCTCAGCACCGCCGGCCTCCGCCCGGTCGTCACGCCCGGCGCCATCGGCTTCGATATCGACGGCCGAGACGTGGTGCTCTGCGACGATGTCCTCTACACCGGCCGCACCGTCCGCGCCGCCCTCGACGCCCTTTTCGATCATGGCCGTCCGCGCCGTGTGCAACTGGCCGTTCTCATCGATCGCGGCCATCGCGAACTGCCCATCGAGGCCACCTACATCGGCAGGCG
>CAZMHC010000087.1:0-11998 GCA_964565955.1 uncultured Occallatibacter sp. | reverse complement strand
ATTCTGCTGATGGGCGGCATTGTCGGCAAGCTCTTCCGCGAGTTCGCTGTTACGCTTTCGGTGGCCATTGCCGTATCGCTCCTGGTCTCGCTGACCACCACGCCGATGCTTTGCGCCAAGTTTTTGAAGTCGCGCGACGAGAGCCGTCACGGGCCTGTCTATCGCGCCAGCGAGAGCGTCTTTCAGTGGATGCACGACGAATACGCACTCGGCCTGCGCTGGGTGCTGCGCCATCAGTATTTGATGCTGGGCGCGGTCATCGGCACCATGGCACTCAATGTTTATCTGTTCGTGATCGTGCCGAAAGGCTTCTTTCCGCAGCAGGATACCGGGCGGCTGAGCGGGCGAACCCTGGCCTCGCAGGACATCAGCTTCCCCGCCATGCGCGTCAAGCAGCGTCAACTGGCGCAGATGACCCTCGAAGACCCCGCGGTGCTGTCGGTTACCGCCTTTGTCGGCGGCAACGGCCCCGGTGGCGGAAGCTCGAATATAGGCAGTATGTTCGTCGCGCTCAAGCCGCTCGATCAGCGCCCCGGCCGCGTCAGCGCCGACCAGGTGGTCAATCGCCTGCGCCGGAAGCTCACCAGCGTTCCGGGCGCCGTTCTCTATCTCCAGGCCAACCAGGACATCCAAGTCGGCGGCCGCGGCAGCGCGGCACAATATCAGTACACGCTCTCCGACGAAAATCTCAATGAACTCAATAGCTGGGCGCCGCAACTGCAAGCCCGCATGAGGTCCATGCCCCAACTGACCGACGTCTCCACCGACCAGCAGAGCAATGGCCTCTCCGCCAATCTGGTCATCGACCGCGACAGCGCCGCGCGCCTGGGCATCACCGCCGCAGCCATCGACAACGTGCTCTACGACGCCTTCGGCCAGCGCGAAGTCTCCACCATGTACACCGCGCTTAACCAGTACTTCGTGGTCATGGAAGTCGATCCCAAGTACCAGCTCAGTCCCGACTCGCTCAACAACATTTACATCAAAGCCAGCAATGTTGTAGGCGCAACGACATCTACGCCGGCCACTGCGGCGGCTGCAACGGCGCCGGCAACCGCGCCCACTCCGTCAACGGGCGGCGCCATGGTGCCGCTATCCGCCATAGCACACTATGAGTCGCGGCGTACCGCGCTGCAGGTCAACCACCAGGGGCAGTACCCGGCTGTCACGCTCACCTTCAACCTGGCGCCCAACGTCTCCCTGGGCGATGCCGTGACCGCGCTCGAAAAGGCCCAGCGGGAGATGGGAATGCCCTCCGCCGTTCACGCCACCTTTCAGGGAACCGCGCAGGCCTTCCAGGATTCGCTCAGTAGCGAGCCTTATCTCATCCTCGCGGCTTTTGTCGCCGTCTACATCGTGCTCGGCATCCTGTATGAGAGCCTGATTCATCCGCTGACCATACTCTCCTCGCTGCCGCCGGCCGGAGTGGGCGCAATCCTGGCACTTTTGCTTACAGGAACCGACCTCAGCATCATCGCGCTGATCGGCATCATCCTGCTCATCGGCATCGTCAAGAAGAACGCCATCATGATGATCGACTTCGCCCTGCAAGCCGAGCGCGACCAGGGACTGCCCCCGGTCGAAGCTATTTATCAGGCGTGCCTGCTGCGCTTTCGCCCCATCATGATGACGACGATGGCCGCGCTCTTCGGCGGATTGCCGCTGGCCATCGGCATGGGCGTGGGTTCCGAGTTGCGCAAGCCGCTGGGCATCACTATCGTCGGGGGACTGATCGTCTCGCAGATGCTCACCCTCTTCACCACTCCGGTCGTCTATCTCTTTTTCGATCGCCTGCAATGGCGCGTGATGGGGCTGCGCAAGGTGGGCGTTGAACTGGAAGGAGCGCCGGGGGACTGACTGGGAGTTATACTGTTGCCGGGCATCCGTCCCGGCCGGAGTAAGTCATGAAAAAGCTCGATCTGAAGAGGGAGTGGAAGGAACTCTACGGGGCCAAGGTAGGCGCGATCGCCGCCGTGGATGTTCCCCCTCTGAACTATCTGATGGTGGACGGCGAGGGAGATCCCAATACCTCGCAGGCCTTTCAAGAGGCCGTCGAAGCGCTCTATTCGCTCTCCTACACGCTCAAGTTTTCGCTCAAGAAGAGTCCCCGCGCCATCGACTATGGCGTCATGCCGCTCGAAGGCCTGTGGTGGGCCGACGATCCGAGAGCCTTTCATGAAGCCGACAAGTCCGCCTGGAAGTGGACGGCAATGATCGCGCAGCCGGAGTTCATCGCGGCGATGGAAGTGGACGCCGCTTTGAAGGAAGTGAGGAAGAAGAAAAATCCAGCGGCGATCGACAGGGTTCGCTTCGAGACTCTCGGAGAGGGCGCATCCGCGCAGGTTCTCCATGTAGGCCCATTTTCAGCCGAAGGCCCCACGATCCAGCGGATGCACAATTTCATCATCGAGGCCGGCAAGCAGCTTCACGGCAAGCACCACGAGATATATTTGAACGATCCCCGGCGAACCGCTCCCGAAAAGCTGAAGACCATCCTGCGGCAACCCATGCGATAGCATCGCTCGCGCCGCTATCGCGTGGAAGCGCTTGCCACGGCGGCGAAGGTCAAGTCCCGCGCGGTGGAAAGGCGTTCCTCGCGCCAACGTTCGAAGAGCCGGCCGTAGCTGAGGGTTATGTACCGCTCCGGTCCGATGTCCAGACGGGCGGCGGCGCGGTCGATCCAGTCGCCGGGGCCTTCCAGTTCAGCAAAATTGCCGATCGGCGTTTCATCCACGACGCAGTGCCCTTCGCCGTCGGACCACTCCGCGCGCCACTTTTCGTAGCGGAAGGCGGCTACCAGCCCGATCGAAAGGAAGACTGTGGCCAGCGCCGCGCCGTCGGCGACCTCGGTCTCGGTCTCGATGCGGTGTTTGTAGGCGTCTTCACCCGGGCCGACGTCTGGCAACCGCTTGTGAGTGAGGGTCCAGCGGCCATCGTAGCAGCGAATGCGCAGAATCTCGGTGCGGGAACGCAACGCGCGGTCCGGCGTGTCGTAGAGGGTGTTGCTCTCGAAGGCACGTGGAGTTTGCAGGGTGAATCCAGCCCCTTCCAGGCGTTGGGCGAGGCCGGATAGATCGTCCACGCGAAATTTGATTTCAGTCTCGATGGCCATCGTCAGATGTGAGTATACGGCAGTCAACCGATGGCAATGCGACGTGAACGAGGCGGTCCCGGCGGGGTTGGAGAGTTTTCGCCGATTCCTAACTGCAAGACTCATGCAAACTTGACGCGGTAAGGTTATCGGGAGGAGGAAAAAGCCCACATTGGAATAACATTGCGAAGACTAACTCCAAAGAGGAAGGCGTCCTAACCCATGCAGCCGACCTTTCCGGCTTCCCGAATCAATTCGAGTCGGTCAAGTAGGAGTTTTGTTCCGCGCGCTTCAGCCGCAGTTGAGGCCATCGATCGGCAAGCAAAGCGATCGGTGAACAGGACTTAACGCCTCTCCGCCGCAGAGGCCAGTTTGGCTTCGGCTTCGGCGATGACGCGGAGGGCGTTGGTGTAGGCATCCTCGCTGTCGCCGGCTTCGCTCCACAGCTTTTCGCCGCGGGCCAGTTGCTCGTTGGCGCGGGGCACGTCGATCTCCTCCGGCTTGAGCGCGTCCGAGGCGAGAATGGTGACCCGGTCAGGCAGCACTTCGACGAAGCCCCAGCTGACGTTGTAACGAATGGCGCTCTCCGGGCCGCCAGCCTCGCCGCCCGATTCGTTCTTTGGCGCGCCGTGCAGGATTACGTCGCCCGCGCCCAACTCGGCCATCAGCGGAGCGTGGCCGTAGAGCGCCTCGAAGTAGCCGTTCTTGGCGGGCAACTCGACAGCGGCCACCAAGTTCTCGAAGAGAGTGCGCTCGGGAGTGACCAGCCGGACGCGGAGTTGATTTGCATCTTCAGCCATAAATGCCCTAGCTCCTAGCCTCTAGCTTCTAGCCTCTAGCTAAAAGCTAGGAGCTAGAGGCTAGAAGCTGCTCTTACACGCTCGCCTTCATCTTCTCCGCGGTTTCCAGCACTTCCTCAATGGCGCCCTTCATGTAGAAGGCCTGCTCGGGGATGTCGTCGTACTTGCCGGCGATGATCTCCTTGAAGCTGCGCACTGTGTCAGCTACCTTCACATACGCTCCGGGGATGCCGGTGAAGGTCTCGGCCACATGGAAGGGCTGGGAGAGGAATTTTTGCACCTTGCGGGCGCGGGCCACGGTGAGCTTGTCTTCTTCCGACAGTTCGTCGATGCCCAGAATGGCGATGATGTCCTGCAAGTCCTTGTAGCGTTGCAGAATGCGCTTGACGCCCTGGGCCACGTCGTAGTGATCCTGGCCGACGATGCGCGCGGACAAGATGCGCGAGGTCGAGGCCAGCGGATCGACGGCCGGATAGATGCCGAGTTCCGAGAGCGGGCGGCTGAGCACGGTGGTTGCGTCGAGGTGGGCGAAGGTCGTCGCCGGAGCCGGATCGGTCAAATCGTCGGCGGGCACGTAGACGGCCTGAACGCTGGTGACGGAACCCTTGCTGGTCGAGGTGATGCGCTCCTGCAACTCGCCCATCTCGGTGGCCAGGTTGGGCTGGTAGCCGACGGCCGAGGGCATACGGCCCAGGAGCGTGGAGACCTCGGAACCGGCCTGCGTGAAGCGGAAGATATTGTCGATGAAGAGCAGCGTGTCCGAGCCTTCCACGTCGCGGAAGTACTCGGCGACGGTAAGCGCGCTGAGAGCCACGCGCAGCCGGGCGCCGGGCGGCTCGGTCATCTGGCCGTAGACCAGAGCGCACTTGGAGTTGGCCCAGTCGCCCGGCTTGATGACGCCGGAGTCGGTCATCTCATGCCAAAGATCGTTGCCCTCGCGGGTGCGCTCGCCCACGCCGGCAAAAACTGAATAGCCGCCGTGGTTTTTGGCCACGTTGTTGATAAGTTCCATGATGACGACCGTCTTGCCCACGCCGGCGCCGCCGAAGAGGCCGATCTTGCCGCCCTTCAAGAAGGGCTGGATCAGGTCGATGACCTTGACGCCGGTCTCGAACATCTCCTCGTGGGTGGTCTGCTCGTCGAAGAGCGGCGCGGGGCGATGAATGGGGTTGCGCTTCTTCTCGCCGATAGGCCCTAGCTCGTCCACCGGCTCGCCGATGACGTTGATGATGCGGCCCAGCGTCTCCTTGCCCACCGGAACGCTGATGGGGCCGCCGAGGTCGATGGCCTTCATGCCGCGCACCATGCCGTCGGTGGCTTCCATGGCCACGGTGCGGACGCGGCCCTCGCCCAGGTGCTGCTGCACCTCGAGGATGACGCTGATGGGCGCGGGCACGGTGAAGCCCTCGCTGGTGACGCGCAACGCCTGATAGATGGGCGGCATCGTCGCTTCTTCAAACTGCACGTCCACAGCGGGGCCGGAGACCTGAATTACCTTGCCGATATTCTCTGCCATTTTTTGCCTCAGGGGCTAAAGCCCCCAATAAATTTTTACCGCGTCTTCGGCACGACTCAAGTCATGCCCTTTCAAAACTCCGTGCCATACCTGCTTTCGTCATCTCTTGCCACTATCCGGTAGAGGCAGGAGATTGCCTGACAAACAGTTACAGCGCGGCGGCGCCGCTCACAATCTCGATGATCTCCTTGGTGATGGCCGCCTGGCGCACGCGGTTCATGTGCAGCGTGAGCGCGTCGATCATATCCGAGGCGTTGTTGGTTGCCGAATCCATCGCCGTCATGCGGGCCGCGTGCTCGGCGGCCACCGACTCGGTCATGGCATGGTAAAGCATGGATGCGATGTACTGCGGAATCAGGCCGGCGAAAAGCTCCTCGCTGGGCTGCTCGTAGATGTAGTCCACCTGGCTGGTGCCGAACTTTTTCGCTTCCTCGTCGGCCTCGGCGGTATCCGCCGCTTCGATCTCGATGCCCGCGCTGAGAGCGGCCTCCACGGCGCGCTCCTTCTCTTCCTTGGTCGGTTCGGCGGCGGCGGCAATCTGCGGAACGCCGACCTTCAACAGCGGCAGGAGCTTTTCCACCACCAGCCGCTGCGCGATGACCGATTTGAATTCGTTGTAGACGATGTAAGCGGCGTCGATCTCCTCATGCACGTAGCGGGCGATGATGCTCTGCGCCAGATCGAAGACGCGGCTCTGTTCCAGCTTGAGCAGCATCCCCGGATGGTCGCCGGTGACCTCGACGGAAGACTTGCGTTCCCTGTTCTTCGTCGCGCGGCCATTTTCGTCTGTTCGATCGGAGTAAATCGCTACAGGATAGTGGCGGCGCATCTGATCGCGCGCCTTGCGGCCCACCGCCTCCACGTCGATCTCCTTGCCGGGATTGCCGTGGATGAACTGAAAGGCGGTCTTGAGGATATTGGCATTGAAGGCGCCGGCGAAGCCCTTGTCGCCGCTGATGACGATCAGCAGGATGCGCTTTTCTTCGCGCGTGACAAAGAGCGGATGGCGCAGGTTGCCGGTGGCCTCGTCGAAGATATCCACGCGCCGGGTCAGCGATTCGAGCACGCTGGTAATCATCTTGGCGTAGGGCCGCGCACTGAGCGCCCGCTCCTGCGCGCGGCGCAGCTTGGCCGCCGAGACCATCTTCATGGCCTTTGTGATCTGCCGCGTGTTCTTCACGCTGCGGATGCGACGCCGTAGATCGAGTACGTTTGCCATTTTAGTTCTCAGTTACATCTTGCTTCTGTTACTAGGGACCAGGGACTTAGGGACTAACGATTGCCTGTTTCCTTCTCCTAATTCATGCTCCTTGTCCTAGCTCGTCTAGATGATTGTAGAGTGACGGAAGTAGTTTTCGATCGAATTGAAACTGCGCGGCCGTTTTGGGAAGCTTGTATTCCCCAATGTGTGCAGCAGAGTCCCCCCAAAGGCACGGCTTGTCAACAAGAATCTGGCGAGCCGTCTTGTCTTCTTTAATGATCCACTTCCAGATGTTCTCGCCGAGAACGTCGTTGCGTTTTTTGCAGTCCGGGTATCTCTTCCGGATGTACAGAATGAACTCGTCGTTTCCCATCTCGATGCTCGTGCTCATGCCTTCCTCTTTCATGGTTATGTTGAAAGTGACGTGTCCCTTAGTCCCTGCCCCCTGATCCCTGACCTCTGATCCCTAAACGGTTACCGCCGTCAACTCCGCTTTGAAGTTTGCCGAGTACTCCTTGAGCGCCGCGTGCAGCTTCGCGCGCAAATCATCGTCCAATGCCTTCTTCGCAGTCAGGTCGTCGAGCAGCGCGCTCTGCGCATTGTCGAGATACTTGTACAGCCCGATTTCAAAGGCGCGAATGTCCTTGATTTGCAAATCGTCCAGATAGCCTTGCGTTCCGGCGAAGAGAATCACCACCTGCTTTTGCCAGGTGAGCGGCTGGAACTGCGGCTGCTTGAGCAATTCGGTCAAGCGAGCGCCGCGGTTCAACTGCTTCTGGGTGAGCGGATCGAGGTCGGAGCCGAACTGCGCGAAGGCCGCCAGTTCGCGGTACTGCGCCAGATCGAGCTTGAGCGTGGAACCGACCTGCTTGACCGCCTTGATGGCCGCCGAGAAGCCCACGCGCGAGACCGAAAGCCCCACGTTGACGGCCGGACGAACGCCGGAGTTGAACAAGTCGGTTTCAAGGAATATCTGGCCGTCGGTGATGGAGATGACGTTGGTCGGAATGTAGGCCGAAACGTCGCCCGCCTGGGTCTCGATGACCGGCAGCGCGGTCAAGCTGCCGCCGCCCTTTTCCTTGCTCATCTTCGAGGACCGCTCCAAAAGGCGCGAGTGGAGATAGAAAACGTCGCCGGGGTACGCCTCGCGGCCCGGCGGACGGCGCAGCAGCAGCGAAATCTCGCGGTAGGCCATGGCGTGCTTGGAGAGATCGTCGTACATGACCAGCGCGTGGCGGCCCGAATCGCGGAAGTATTCGCCGATAGAGGTGGCCGCGTAGGGCGCCAGATAGAGCAGCGGCGCGGGTTCGGAGGCCGAGGCGGCCACGATCACGGTGTGCCCCATCGCTCCGGCTTCGGTGAGCGTCTGGACCACCTGCGCGATGGACGAGCGCTTCTGGCCGATGGCGCAGTAGATGCAAATCAGGTCGTTCTTGGCGTTGTTGATGATGGTGTCCAGCAGCACGGCGGTCTTGCCCGTCTGGCGGTCGCCGATAATCAACTCGCGCTGGCCGCGGCCGATGGGAATCATCGAGTCGATGGCCTTGAGTCCGGTGGCCATCGGCTCGCGCACGCCCTGGCGGTCGATGATGCCGGGCGCCAGCCGCTCGACCGGCAGAGTGCCGCTGGCGGCGATCGGTCCCTTGTCGTCGATGGGCTGGCCCAGCGCGTTGACCACGCGGCCAATCAGCGCCTCGCCCACCGGAACGCTGAGAATCTTGCCGGTGCGCTTGACCTCGTCGCCTTCCCGGATCTCGGTGTAATCGCCCAGCACCACGGCGCCCACCGAATCCTCTTCGAGGCTGAGGGCCAAGCCGGCGATGCCGTGCGGGAAGCTGAGCAACTCGCCGGCCATGACCTTGTCCAATCCGTGCAGGCGGGCAATGCCGTCGCCCAGCGAGGTGATGGTCCCGACTTCATCCACCTGGACCTTCGAGTCGTAGTTCGCTATCTGCTCGCGAAGAAGTTGCGTAATCTCGTCTGCCTTGATCTGAGCCATGTGCATTCCTGTTCTGAATTTCTGAGTACCAGCCTCTAGCGCCTAGCTGTTGGCTTCTCGCCTCTTTTCACCGCCCCGCGCTCTCATAAAAGCCCGAACCGCCAAACTGGGCTGGAATGAGCTAGCGGCTAGAAGCTAATAGCTAGGAGCCTACCAGCGCTTCTCTCAACCTATCCAGCCTTCCGCGCACGGAGCCGTCGTAGACCGTGGAGCCGATGCGCGCCACCACGCCGCCGAGGATGGATTTGTCCAGCTTGAAACTCGCTTCAATGCGGCCGCCGGCCAACCTGCCGACCCCAGCCGCCAACGCGACGCGCTCCGCCTCGCTCAACTCGCGGGCGGTCACAATCTCCGCTTGGCGAATGCCCTGCCGCTCCCGCACTTCGGCGCGATACGCCTCGGCCACTTCATGCACCTGGGCGATGCGGTCGTTGTTGATGAGAACCGCCAGCAGGTTGCGCAGTTCCGTTTGCAGCCCCAGCTTGGCGTTCATCTTGTCCAAAATCCGCACCTTGTCGGCGGCGGCAACGGCCGGATTGACGAAGAAGACGCGCAGTTCGGCGCTGGCGTCCCAGGTGGCGAGAAAATCGCTCAACTGGCGGTCCAGCGCGGCTGTGTTCAGCTTGGCCGAGGTCACCACATCGGCAAAAGCGGTTGCATAACGGGAGACGAAGGCGGCCATCTAGTTCTTCCCTCCCTTTGCGGTTCCGTTCAGGCCCGCGCCGCTCACAAACTCTGCGATCAAGGCGCGATCGGTTTCTGGATCGAGAACCAGTTGCTTGGCGGCCTGCTCAATGGCCAGGTCGGCGGCAAAGTGGCGCAAGCCGCGCCGGGCTTGAGCGGCGGCTGACGCCAGTTCCTGCTCGGCTGCGGCGACGATACGGGCGCTCTCCTCGGCAATCGTTCCCTTGATGCGCGCCTCGTCCTGGAGGCTCTCGGCCTCGACCTCGGCGCGGAACTTGGCAATCTCGTCGCCGAGGTTGGCCAGTTTGTCCTCGACGGCTTTCAGCCGCGCATTGGCCTCCTCGGTCGCCTTGCGGGCCGATTCGATGTCGCCGCGCACCTTCTCGGCGCGCGCGCGCAGGAACTTGGGCAGGAAGCGAAAGAGCGGAATCCCGATGCCGAAGACGATGATGCCGAAGTTGAGGAACTCGAAGGCTGTGGCCACGGTCTCCGGCGACTGGTGGAAGGTATTGGCTCCCCACTTGACGATGGGGCCTTCCAAACGGAAGACGTTGTTCTGCTCTTCCTGGCTGGGCTTGGCCTTCTCCCCGGCGGAAGCAGCCGTTGTCTCAGCGGCTTGCTGGGCGGCCAGCCGGAGGGGCGCAACCGAACCCCCGGCGGCCAATGCGCCTATAAACAGAAAACGGAAAACGAGTGCGGAAAAACGCAATCGCGAAATCGAAATCTTCAACGGCTCACCCCAACGGCCTGCGGCAGCACCGCGTGCGCCACCAGCGCGGCCAACTCCCCGGCGGAGGCTTGAATGGTCTGTCTGGCCAGCGCCGCCTCGGATTCCAGTTCGGCCTTGGCCTGGCTCGTCTTGAGACCGGTGGCCTTGCGGGCCGCGTCAAGAGCGGCATCGCGCTCCGCGTTCCACTGCTTCAGGCGCTGTTCTCGCAGCTTGTAGACCTCGGCGCGCGCCTCACGCAGCTTGGCGGCATACTCGGCGGCTTTGGTTTCCGCCTGGGCAATGGCCTTGTGCGCATCCTCGACAGCCCCCTCGGTGCGAGCGCGGCGCTCTTGCAGCGTTTTGCTCAGCGGACCCTGCACCAGGAACTGATAGGCCACAACCAGCACGATAAAAAGCAGCATCGTGGGCACCGAGCCAATCAGCAGAGTTCCGAGTTGTTGAGCGATTTCTTCCATGCGGCAGCGGTTCGGATTCGATCTTTGATGCGGGTGGAACACCCTTTTTGTATCAGGGGCGGCCCCTCAAGTCAACGCAAACGCGGCGATTCGGCGGGGTGCTGTGATTGCTGTCACGATTTGAGAATTATTCCCGGAAATAAGACTTGCATTCCCCCGCAACAGGCCTAAAATGACCTTATCACCCAGACCCGCTCCAGGGTCCAGCGGGCCGCCGATTTCGGGAAGTCCTTCCACTCCCAAGTCGGCGGCCTGCCTCTTCTTCCGGCAGAAAAATCGGGACTCGGTGCTGCCAAGGATGGGGAGTGACCTGTTTTTTTGAAGAAAACATGGAACTGTCGCTGCGGCTCATCCGTATCCATGCGGATATCAACTCTCTGCTCGCGCTGAAGGTGTGCCGGCTATGAATCTCCGCTGAGCGGCATTCTTTCGGACCGGGAAAGGAACCTATGATCGAACGAGCGCAACGCCATGCTGCCAGAGTCTTCGGAATCGCTTATCTTCTCAGCTTTCTAATCGTCATGGCGGCGTTCTCGCGCTTTTACGCTCCCTATCTGGTCTGGGAGAACGGCGAAGAAACCGCGCGTCACTTCATCGCCCACCAACAGGCCATTCGCATCTACATAGGCGGCGCCTTCCTCTACGGGATAGGAACGATCGTGCTGCTTGCGGCGCTGTACGTGATCCTACGTCCAGTCAACCGTGGAATGGCAATTCTCGCGGCCTTCTGCAAACTAACCTACGTGTTGTTTTGGTTCATCATGCTGCTGGACCTCTTGAGCGCGCTGCGCTTGCTGGAAGGAACCGGCTCTTTGCGGACATTCGGGCTGGACAACCTGGTAACCCTTGCCGGCTTGCAAATCCACTCAGGCCGGGATGCCTATTACATCGGCTTGGTCTTCCACGGGCTGGGATCGGCTCTTTTCGCCTGGGTGTTTTTCCGATCGCGCTACATCCCCCGAGTCTTGGCCCTATGGGGTGTCCTAAGCTCCCTCTACGAGGGCGTCTGCGGCTATGCGTATCTCTTGCATCCGAGTTTCGGGGCGATTCAGTCGCCGAACTGGTACGAGTTGCCGCTGATGACCTTCGAGCTGGCACTCTGCGCATGGCTGTTGTTGCGAGGACTTAGTTCGCCGAAGACCGCGCCGACAACGCCGCAATGCTAAACCCGCGGCTCAGAAGACTTCCGAAGGGCCATCCAGCGGGGGAAGGTATTCGGGCAAGCCCAGTTGGCCCGCCAGCCACTCCAGTTTGGCGCGCATGGCGGCGCTCGGGGGCGGGGAGCCGAGGGGTAGATTCAGCTTCGGGTTGCTGGTCTTCTCCGATCACGCTGACTTCCAGATTAACGCGCTGGGACGGCGCCACCCCGGTTCATTGCCGACGGCCGGGCGGGGGGAATGCTCCACAGGAACACAGGAAAAGTGTTTCTGTGTTCCTGTGGAGGTTGCCATTGAAAGTTGTTGATTGTAAGTAAGTTAGCATAGGCTCCACAGTTTCACAGTTTCTGTGATTCTGTGTTTCT
>CAZMHC010000086.1:0-12133 GCA_964565955.1 uncultured Occallatibacter sp. | reverse complement strand
CCATCCCCACGTAGCCACCATCGCCGAAGCCCCGCAAAACGAAGGCGGCCAGGGCGCTACGCTGGTGGAGTTGCGGCAGTAGTTGCAAAATAACTGAGATGTTACTGTTGAAGACTCGCCGCTTCCTGAACTGGAGGCGGGCACTGTTTTTCAGAAAGAGTGGGAGCCACGTCCCGTCCGTGCCCTTTTTCGCGCTGGGCAGTGCGGCTATTCCCTGTTTCCGCTATCTCGCTTACCATGTATCTCATGGTCTACTTTCTCTTCAAGACCGAGCCGGACGTTTACTCTTTCGACGATTTTCTCCGCGACCGGGAGACGATCTGGGATGGCGTCTCCAACCCCACCGCCGTCAAGCATCTGCGCGAGATGAAAGCCGGCGCGAAGTGGATCTTCTATCACACCGGCGACGAGCGCGCCGCCGTCGGAACCGGGTCGGTCGTCAGCGTGGACCCCGCCGATCCCAAGGTGCCCATTGTCAAGGTCAAGGTGGGCAAGCGCCTCAAGCAGCCCAAGCCCCTGGCCGCCATCAAGGCCGAGGCGCTGTTTGCCTCTTCTCCCCTGGTTCTTATCGGACGCCTCTCCGTGGTTCCACTCACCGAAGATCAGTGGGAATGGTTTGTAGGATAGTTGGGTAAGTCGCAAGTTGTGAGCAGGAATTCCAAAGGAAGGGGACGGCAAGGTGCGGTCCACGACGCGACGATTCTCGCATTTCCGAATCGCTTCATTGGTACTTGGGGTCTTCGTCCTCGGGGCAATCCCTGGTCGGGTTGCGGCGGAGCCGTCGCCTGCCGCCGTGTCGACATTCAACGCCTATATAGGGTCGGTTGAGTCGCGTCTATCTCGGCAACATAAGTCGCAAAGCTCCTTCCTTGTTTCGGTTGCAGCGCAAAGCGAGCTTAGGCTGCGCAGCGGGGATATAGTTGTCGAAAAGGTCGAGTCCGCCACAGGCTCCGGTTTACCGGGAGCCATGCTCTTCCACTGGCGCGGCACGGCGTTCGCTCCTGGAGCGAAAACCGCGGATTTTGAACGGCTGATGCGGGATTTCGAGGCCTATCCGCAACACTTCTATCCGCAGGTGATCCACGCCAAAACCCTCGCGCACAAAGGGGATTTCTTTCAAGCATCGATGCGAGTGCGCCAGCGCCATGTCATCACGGTGGTCATGGATACGGCTTACGACATTGTCTTTGGACGGCTCGATGAAAGGAATGGATACAGCATCTCGCGCAGCACACGGATCGACGAGATCGATGAGCCTGGGGCCAGGAACGAACACGCGCTCCGCCCCGGCCAAGAGCACGGCTTCCTCTGGCGCCTGAACACGTACTGGAGTTATGAGGAGACGGACGGAGGGCTGTATATGCAGATCGAGTCAGTTTCTCTGACGCGCTCCATACCGCTCGGTCTGGGTTGGGCGATTGGCCCCTTCGTGGAGAGCGTCCCGCGCGAATCGCTGGAGTTTACCTTGCGCTCCGTCTGCAACTCGCTTCGGAAATAGTCGTGCCGCTGGGCAGGTGGCGGAAGCGAAGGATCGCGGTCTCGTCGGGGGGGGGGGCGGCGGCCGCACCAAGATCGACTCCGGCGAAGCGGCGCAAGGCGCGCGAGTCATGGAATGATTCTTCCTTGCCGGGGGGCGGACAGATTGAACCACTGTTAGAAGAAGCAAGTCCGCGGCATGATCGCATGGCCCGCCCCTTCGGCTGCGCTCAGGGCAGGTTTTGCCGCCCGTTGCCCGCCTTGGGGCGATGCGGCTCTAACGGTGCCGACAACTCCGCCCGCGGAACCGCCTGCTACATGGTGCCGAGAGGCTGCGCCGGGGATGAACCGCGCATACTTTTCATAACTCGCCCGTGACGCCAGTGTTTGTTGCCGCATCGCCATCTACACCCAGATATCGTTGGATGCAAGCCCGGCGCGGGTGAATGACTAAATCGGAGGTTCCTTGGTGCGCTTATCGCCGAAATGTTGCAAGAGGCACATCTGAGAAAAACTATTGTTAAACGCTCTCAAGGTTTGAATGAGCAGCGCGTCCGCGACGGCATCGGAGCGGCAAAGGAGCGGGTAACGTGCAACCTGTCCATCACCACATAGCGAACGCGCTGCCCCTCCAGGGTTGCGGGCAGTTGCGCGGGAAGTTGCTTGCGGTCCACGTAGACGAGCAGCGCCGCCTCCTTGGGATTGTCCAAGCTGCGGCCCACTCCCACTCCGAAGAAGGCTGGATTGCGCCTCATCAGGCTTGCCGCGACCCGTTGCTTCACGGCCAGGGCGGCATTCAGCGCAGCCGCGGAAGGCCCAGCCGCGAAAGGAGTCTGCGGAGCCGAGCCAAAGGCCACAGCGTGGGCGTTGGTGGGAATCACCAGAGTTCGAACGCCGTCTACCGTCGCTGGCGGCGCATTCACGGCCATGTTCTCGTCCACATACAAAATCACCGCGCTCTCGCCAGGACTATCGTTGCTCTTGCCCATAGCCACGCCCAGGATGCCCGCCGAGGGGTTCTCCAGCAGCCGGGCCTGCGCCAGCGCCTGCTGCCCCCGCGCAATCTGAGCGTCGCCCAGCGCGCGCCCCTGCGCCGAGGCCACCGTGCCGTCGCCGTAATTGAGGCAACTGACCTCGTGATCGGCGCCGCCGACAAAGGCATAACTCGTCCCGCCGCCCGTCTGCGCGCCCAACTCGCTCAACACCTCGCCTGCGGGATTGGCCACGGCCTGACTTACCCCGGCGGCATCCACGCCGCCGGCAAAGAGCACCCCCACCGGTTCGGCATCCGTCGCGTCCACCACCAGCGCCCCGGAGTCGCCCGCATCGCTGAAGGCATTGCCGGCGATGGCCAACTGATTGGTAAAGGTTTTGGTCAGGTAGGGCTTGGTCTCGGCGCAGTCCAAGAAATAGTCCACGTTCACGTCCAGGTCGAGCGCGGAGATGCCGCCACAGGTCAGTCCAGTCGTTCGCCCGCTCTTGGCTACCGTCCAATCGAGGCTGGCCGTCTCGCCCTTGCCGCCGGACGAAGAGATGCCCGGAGGAGCGGCGGCCAGCGTCCCATCCGCCTGCCGCGCGCCCAACTCCAGAATGCCGCCGGCGGGGTCCACGGCCCGCGAGGCGACCTGGGCGATGGCCGCGTCCGCGTTGGTCGATTTGGCGCTGAGCGGAAGCCAGCTGGAAAGCGTGGCCACCGGCGATGCGCCGGGACCGTCGGGTGCGCAGTTGTTGTCGATCAGCCCCGGCTGCACGATGGTGTCGCCCGCGTTGGCGTGGTCGCTCGTGGCCAGCACATGGTTGTTGCTCAAGACGTACTGACGGCCTCCGGAGTCCTCGACCAGCGCCCCTAGCGTTCCTCCGCAGCAGTCCACAACCCGGTTGCCCTGCGCGTCGTAGTCGCCGATGTTGCCGCCTGAACTGCCCAATTCCACGGATCGCGGCAACTGCCCCTGATGGGTCGCGGGATTGCTCGCAACCCCCTCGGCATTCAGCAGCACGGCGGTCGCAACCCTGGAGTTCGACGCGCCCGCTGTAGCCACCACATAGATCACTCCCCCGGCCGCGACCGTCGGCGGAGCTGTATACGTCACCGAGCAGGCTGTAAAAGCGGCGCCGCCGCGCTGGCAGTTGACCGCGCCCAGAGTTCCCAGCGCGCCGGACTGGATGGGGTCCTGGCCGTCCGCAGTGCTGGAGAGCGTGAAGCGAATGCCCGCGCCGCCGCCCGCCTCGGCCAGCAAGCCGGCAATGGTTGCGCTGCCATTGGCGCCCAGAGCCAGATTCTCCGGCGTCAGCGGTTGCAGGAATCCCGGTGTGACGGTCAGCGCCGCGCCAGCCTTGGCACCGGCCTCAGGCAAGCCCAGGACCGCCATGCCGGAGTCCAGCGTAGCCGTCACCAGCACTTCGGCTCGGTCGCCGGTGAGATAGCTGGGCGGGGTATATTGGCCGTCGGTATCGATGGTCCCCGGCCCGCTAACCGGGTCGCCGCCGGAGACCGACCAGACGACGGTTGCCGGGCCTCCGCCACTGAGGGTTGCGGTAAAGCGATGCGCTAGCCCACCCCCCGGACGTGTGGCGTTGCAACCGGTGCAATTGGTATCGATGGAAGCCGCGCCGGGTGATATCGAGAAGGCGGCGTTCGAAAAGTTGGCGGATACGCCTCCTCCTCCGCAACCGGCCGCAATCAGCAGCGCCGGAGCCAAGATCATCGACAATTTCCGCAAATCCCGGCCGCGCATGATCGTAAGTCCTATAGTTTCCATTATCGACCAATTTGACCGAAAAAGAGAAGCGAAGTTCCTGTACGCCAATGAATATGCGAACAAATCGGTCGGAAGGACCAAACCGGGCCGCCCACCAGTCCGTCTTCGAGCGCGTCTATCGCATTGTTGCGGACGCATCCGGCCTTCGAATCAATGCGGATCAGCCCGGCGTCGGCCAGAAACGCCGTATCGATTCGAGCCGTTTGGGAGAGCTGATGAATCCATAGATAGGCGGATTGCTTCTGGAGGAAGAGTGGACCTGAGACTGACCGGCAAGACGGCGCTGGTGACCGGATCGACGGCGGGGATAGGATTTGCGATTGCCCGGTCGCTGGCCGGCGAGGGCGCGCGCGTCTATCTGAACGGGCGCACACAGGCGCGCGTGGATGCGGCGATTGCGGCCATCCAGCCCTACGCGACGGCGGGCAAGGTCGAGGGCATTGTCGCGGATTTTTCCGGTCCAGTCGGCGCCGAGACGACCATCTCGAAGCTACCAGCGGTGGATGTGCTGGTGAACAATGTCGGCATTTTCGAGCCGAAAGCGTTTGCGGATATCTCCGATGCGGACTGGTACCGTCTTTTCGAGATCAACGTCATGAGCGGAGTGCGGCTCGCGCGGCACTATCTGGTGGGAATGCTGAAGAAGAACTGGGGCCGCATTCTATTCATTTCGAGCGAGTCGGGGGTGCAGATTCCGGCTGAGATGGTGCACTACGGCATGACCAAGACGGCGCAGATTGCCGTGGCGCGCGGCATAGCCGAGTCGGTGGCCGGCAGCGGCGTGACGGTGAACAGCCTTCTTGCCGGACCGACCGCTTCGGAGGGTGTGGGCGCGTTTGTCGAGGCGTTGGCGAAAGGACAGAACAAGTCGAAGCAAACGGTGGAAAAAGAGTTCTTCGAGCGAACGAGACCCACGTCCTTGCTGAGGCGCTTCGCCTCCGTCGATGAGATCGCGGCAATGGCGACCTACCTTGCCAGCGAACTTTCATCGGCCACCAATGGCGCGGCCTTGCGGGTGGAAGGCGGCATTGTGAAAGCGATTCTCTGACCGGTCTGCCCTGCGGAAATAGCGATGCCGCCTTAGCGCGGACGCAACGACTTGATCGCCTCAGGCAAACGTTCTTCGATCAGCTTAGCGCGCTCGGCGGCAATGCCGCCCAGATAGGATGGGACCGGCGTGGCCGCGCACACCAGCAGGAAGGCGATCGCCGAGAAACAAAGCCCCGCAACGCCCGCCGAAACAAGCATATGGTAAGTGTCGGCGATGTCCAGGCCAAGTACGCGGAAGGCTACCAGTTCCAGCGGCTTGACGTGGATCAGAACCGCAAGCGCGAAGAGGAAGAAAAAGAACGCCAGCGAGGTCAGAACCGCCAGGCTCACGTCCAGGCTGCGATGGAACTTCTGCCTCGCTCTGCAATGGCTGCATTCTACGAAATGATGCTCGTAGTCCCTCCGCATATCCGGCGAAATCTCAGAGATGTCGTATCGCCAGCTTGCGAGGATGGCGCCTACGATTCTGTCCGTGCATCCGGTTTCAGCCATATATCTGAAGACTCACTTTGCAAAGGATTTGTTCAACCGCTACAGTTTTCCGCGGCGTAGCGGTCGGCGGAAGGCTCAAGGATTGTATGCTCCACGAACTGCCTTCGGTCGTGCCGCGCCCCGCTCAACTCAGCCGCGTCCTCTGAAACCTTCTCGCCGATTTTCTAGCCAACCAGCCTGGCCAACCAAACCTGATATAGAGTGATGCCTATTCTTACCATTGTAACGTTCCTTTCCTAAAAGTAAAGAGAAGCAAGCGGTTCGTGTTGCTTTGCCAGCAACAGCATATTGGCCAACAGACTCGCCCTGCCGTTCAGCGCGCGTTCCGCCGTCACGCGCGCCAACTCTGGAAGATTATTGCTTTCAGATAGATGCGCCAGAATCACGTAGGCTGCCTGGCCGTCGTAGCCGTCTTCCAGAAAGTCCGCTGCCGCCTCGTTCGACAGGTGACCTACGCGCGAAAGTACCCGCTGCTTTACCCGCCAGGGATATGGGCCGTCGCGTAGCATCTCCAAATCGTGGTTGGATTCGAGCAGCAGCAGATCCAACCCCTTGAGCTGCGCCTTCACGTTGGGCGGAATATAGCCCAGGTCGGTGGCGACGGCCATCCTTACTCCCTCTGCGTGGAAGACAAACCCCACTGGGTCGGCGGCATCGTGGGGAACGGTGAAGGGGCTGATGGAAATATCACCGATGGAAAATGGTTCGCCGGCCTTGAAGAATTCGACGACTGGCAGCCAGGTGGGGTCCGCGCTCTTGGCGGGAACCGTCGACTCGTCCGCTTCCTTTCGCGCTTCCACGGCAGCGGCCAGCGCTTCGGCGGGGGCAATCCGGGCCATCTCTGCGGGAACCGCGGCGGAATCGCTGGCAAGATCGGTCTCGTCCGCCTCGTCCTCATCGGCTGAGGCCTCTGCTTCGGCCTGGCGCTCGGCTGCCTGCTTGCGGCACTGCTCCACCCACTGCGTATATGTCATCTGCCGCCGTGGCGACAGCCAGCGCATCCAGGCGCGGTGTGTGCCTTCGGTGAAGTAAACCGGAATGCCCAGCTTACGCGCCGTTACGGCGACTCCGTTCACATGGTCGGAGTGTTCGTGAGTAATGACGATCGCATCGAGCGTCTCCGGCTCCTCGCCAGCCAGTTTCATGCGCCGGAAAAGTTCGCGGCAACTCAGCCCGCAGTCCACCAGGATGCGTGTGCGGCCCGCGGTGACAACCGCGCTGTTGCCCTTGGACCCCGAAGCCAGCACTGTGAAACGCACCATGTTTCGAGGATACCGCGAAGGACTGCGCATATGCGGAAGGCTGGAACGAACCACATGGAAAAATCGGCGGTCAGGGCCATACTGCGGCAACATCGAACTCAATCAACTCTTTTTTTGAATTTCTCTTTCGGATGGTCCTGCATTCTATGTTTGAGAATCCTAACTGTCGCAACATTTCCGCGTAGAGCTGCTCGACGGGAAGGAGAATGCCATAGAAGGTCGAGTTTCCGACGATGTAATGAATCTCCGCGCCGCGATTTAGTACCGGCCTCAAGCCCATTAAATGCACCCATATATCGCCAAAATATTTCTCTACATATTTCGACAATAACTCTCCATTTTTGTTATCTTGGTGCGCAATCCGACCGACGGCCCAATCGAGGATACTGCTTTGAAAATGTCCAGCAGTCGCTTTCCAGCCGGTTAACCGACTGGTCGCTATTCCCCAAGTTCCGCCAATTGCGGCCCAGTCGAGTTCGCCGGCATCCCGGCCATCTTTCAGAAAGCCTAGCCAATACATATAGGGGCGAAGTTCGCGAATATAGGACATACGATTCGCGTATGGCGGAGACGTTATAACGCGGTCAAACAATCCATCAACGCATTTCGCAACGCTTCGACTGTCGCCAATGCTAACCCGCCCTGAACCGTCGGGGTTATGTTCCGCGCCCCTCAATACTGTCTCGACGTCGTGCTCAAACAAAGCGTGCAAATCGATGTCTATATTCAACTGGAACTGATCATCGTCCTTGAAGCTCATGGATTGATGGTTAAAGGCCGCATTCGAAACGGCTATGAGCGTTCTACAGAAAGCGACGAACAAGAGAGATCTTTCAGGCGTACCCTCCTCGGTTACCGTTTCCAGAGCGCCTTTCAACGCGCATAGAAACCTCAAAGAGTTCGACGACCACCACCGTTCAATGTTATGAATGGGCGGGGGAGAAGAGACAAATGCTCCGTTCGTTTTTTCTTTGAGAAACCCGAGTGCGCATACGCACGCCTTTCGTGTTGCCACAATGTCTTTGGGAAAATAGTGGGCCGTTTTTGCCTGCCCGAGCCAAACCAAAAAGGGGTTTATATCCGTGGTGACGCCTTGGTGGCCGTGATATGCGGCGATTAAAGCGGTTGTGGCCGTACCGCAGAAAGGATCGAGAATTCTCATGGGTCGGCCACAACTCTCGATAAGTTCCTCAACGATCTTTACAGAATATGCCGGAGTCAAACGTAGCCAGCCATGGCGTCCCGCATTCAGATTGTGCTTGTGAGTATAGTCCGCCCTCTGTTTCAGTTGAGCTGCGGTCGAGGCCATCAGTTCGCCTCCGCTGTGAGAAGAGCTTTCAACACCGCGTCAATTTCATTGTGAAGCGTCTGGCTGTTGCGTTCGAAAAATGCCGCTAAATCGTATCCGACCACATCCCGCATGAAATCGTAAGTGGAAATCAAAGGGTCGTTGGCGCCTTCGATCCCGGTAATAATTCCCCATTTCTCCATGCGATAACGCAGGAGGATGTCGCCGTCAATTTGAGCGGAAAGAATTACCGCGCAGGGTAAATAGCCCTTTGTATACGCCGCCGCCGCGTTGGCGATATCGGCGTTCTGGCGCTTGGAATCCTTGCTCTTGTAGCCTTGTCTAACTTCGAAGACGGTTCCCGTAAGACCTTCAAATACCTTGGTGTCTATTCCGATTCTCTCTCCATACTGCCGCATCCACGACTTGAAGCGGCGTTTCTTTGCGGCATCGGCAATCTTGTTCAGGGGTACGTAACCATCAAGAGAGAGGGACCGCGTCTTTCCGCTGGCGAGAGGAACCTTGTACGACCACGCAACGTCTAACGCCGCCAGATCGAAAGAGTCCATGAGAATTGTTCGGAACAACTTTTCGCATCCGATTCCAATTTGACGGTACACACTTGTCATGCCTCCCGCTGCTTTGTGCGCAGCATACATCAGGGGATTATCGAGTCCAAACCATGTATAGAAAGCGTCGCCTTGGTATAACTTCTGAAATTGAACAAGCGTTAGCCCGGCTTCCTTGGAACCCTGTCCAAACTTCGGTTTGTATCGGGCACTGACCCTGATAGGATCCAGCACAATTTCCAAGTAACGAGCGTCTTCAGGTGCCAAGGGGACAATTCCTTTCAGCTCATTATGGCATTTTTCCATTGCGATTACGATGAAGTCCCGGACAGGTTCGCCGGAATCTCGATCGAGACCAGCGTCCCGCGCCCGGGGCTGCTGACCACGGTAAACCGCGCCTGATTGCCGTAGAGGACTTCGAGGCGCTCCCGCACATTCTTCATGCCGATGCCGGCGCCGGAGCGGGGCAGCGCCGAGGCCGGCTTGTTTCCCATGCCCACGCCGTCGTCGGCTACCTCGATCAGCACACGGTCTCCATTGAGCCGGCTGCGCAAGGTTACCGTGCCGCCGTGGATGCGCGGCTCCAGACCATGCTTGATGCTGTTTTCGATGAGCGGCTGAAGCAGGATGCTGGGCACCAGAACTTCCAGTGTGCGCGGGTCGATCTCTTTTTCCACGCGCAGCTTGTCGGAGCCGAAGCGGACCACCTCGATGTCCAGATAATCGTCGGTAAAGTCCAGCTCCTCGCGGAGCGGCACGTAATTGTCGTGGTCCTTGAGCAGGGCGCGGAGAATGTTGGCCAGCTTGACGGTCATCTCGCGGGCCAGCTCCGGCTTCATCCGCGCCAAAGAGGCGATCGAGTTGAGCGTATTGAAGAGGAAGTGGGGGTTGATCTGGCGTTGCAGGGCATCGAGCCGGGCCTCGAGCAAGAGGCGCTTCTGTTCTTCCAGCTTGAGTTCGATACGCAAAGCGTTCCAAACCTTGATAGCGATGCCTACCACGATGGGCGCGGAGAGCCAGACCAGCGCTTGCAGCCAGAGTTGCGGGGTGAGCATGGCGAAGAGCCGATGCGGAAAGGCATGGGCAATCCAGTCGCGGCAGGCCTCGGCGGCCGCGATGAGAAAGAGCATGAGGAACTGGCGGTCGATGCGGGGCTGGCGCAGATTGCGGCGCACCCAGCGGTAGAGGCTGAGGTCGATGAAGGGCGTGAAGGACCATATCTCTTCTCTCTCGACGAACTGGCCGAGCAGGCCCGCGCCCAGCCCGACAAGAACGTTGAAAGGCAGAGCCAGATACTCGTGGTGGTAGACAGCGGGTAGCGAGAGCACCGCGCCGCCCAGCATTGCCCAGGCCGGCCCCACAAAGAGGCCGAGCAAAATCGCGGTTTCAAAGGAGATGTCGGCGGCCAGAAAGTTGGGCACCATGATGCGCACCCACACGCCCAGCGTGAGCGGCGCCAGAAAGAAGGCCAGCAGCGCCAATGTTTGGCGGTGTGTGCGCCGCTCGGCAAAGAAAAGCCGCCGGAAGCTGCTGGCTCGCGCCAGGACGCTGGCCACCGAGGCCACCACCCCCAGCTTGACCAGCAGGGTAATCAGAATGAGCCTGTCCGTCACTCCCTCACTGTATCGCGCCGCGAATAAGCGGGCCAATCGGAGGCAATTTCCGGAAAGAGGTATCTATTGCAGGGAACAGGCAATTTCCCCTTGTACGATAAGTGGCGGCTTGCCTCCTAGCGCGGAAACGGTTTGAAATCGCGTACTCGATAGCGTGCTCGGCCTGGCTTTCCCTCACCATCAATGACTGTCTCCAGGATTTGATAGGCTGGATTGGCACATTTCTTGCACTGATTGACGTGCTTGGGACTTGGCTCGGCGTGGTCTGTGGGAACGACGCTGCCGTCGGGAAATCCTGGAAACGTCCCTTGCAATATCTCCTTCATTTCGGTTTTGGAAAGCGTCATCCCGATCCGATCTCTGAAGGCCATCTCAAAATCAAGATGCAAATTGTCTCTCTTCATTTCTTTTCCTAACCCAATATTGCATCCATGATACGCCCCTTGCCATAAGTTGCAACAGATTTTGGGACGGTCTAAGGTAGAAACGTTCACGAGCTTTGATGAACAAGAGCAATCGCTGAGGGAGGAGAATCCATGCGTTGTTGGACCGCGATGCTGGTCTGTTTGCTGTCCGTGGCGCTGCTGCCGGCGCAGGAGCGGAAGCGCGAACCGCTGACCGAGGCGCAGATCGAGCGGATTCGGGAACTGGGCACCGATCCGGGGGAACGGATCAAGTTTTATGCAAAGATTCTCGACGAGCGCGCGGATACGATCAAAGGGCTGAGCAATCGCGCCAAATCCGCCGCGCGCGGCCGCAGGCTGGACGACGAATTGCAGGACTTTACCGCGCTGATGGACGAGCTTGGCTCGAATCTGGACGCATACTCCGAGCGCAAGGCGGACCTTCGCAAATCGCTCAAGCTACTGAACGAGGCTGCCCCGCGCTGGGTGGGAATTCTGCGCGCGCTGGCCGGCGAGCCGGGCTTCGATCTGGCCCGCAAGGAGGCTATCGAGAGCGGCGAAGAGTTAGCCGACCAGGCGGCGCGGCTGCTTACCGAGCAGACCGAATACTTCAATCTGCACAAGGACGAGCAGGGGCAACAGCGGGCGGAGCCGAAGTGAGGCGGGTAACAGAAAAATGCGATTCTTTCCGCAGGCAGCATCCAGCGCGGTATCCGCTTTTTCTTTGCGGTGAGCGTCGTGCATATCATGCGACACTGGGCGCATCACGCGGATTCAAGCGGATGGTTCAGATTCCGTCTGCGCGCTTCTCAGAGGGAGCTCCATTTGTTCCAGACCAAGGAAAGAGAGAACGATGGTCCCAGTAATCAGTATGTCCGCCAAGAGATTTGTCTTTAGGACGATCCGAGGTGTTCGAGAAGTTCCCTTCGAGTACCTGAGCGAATTGCACAATCTCACATTCAAGAAACCCCTTACCGCTTCAAGGCGGTGACAAACGGGAAACTCTATCTCTCGGTTCCGGCCCCGGCACGGAAACTTGGTACACTGATTAGGCCGGACCGACTGGAGGCTAGCCGTTGAGTTACCCAAAAGACGAAACACAACTGAAACACTGGAAGGAAGGTTTAGCAATTGCGTTGCTCAATGACCGAGCACCATGGGATGTTTAGGGAACCTCTGAACAACGCCGAGTTACAGGAGCGCCTGACTGAAGTTTCAGC
>CAZMHC010000085.1:0-12433 GCA_964565955.1 uncultured Occallatibacter sp. | reverse complement strand
CCACTTCGTGAATCGCCGCGCGCACTTCCATCTCTTCCTCCGCCGGCGCCTCGGCCGTGAGCCAGCGGATAAAACCCCGTCCTGCTGACCCGCGCCGGCATCCACATCCGCTTGATCGTCAAACCGCCTTGCAGCGACATCGCTGACCGCACTTGGTCGTAGATGCCGTCTCGCCGGCGCCGCCGTCCCTCTGGCGTCGAGCCGCTTCTGGAAGCGTGATCGGCGGCTGTCGGGCAAGGATTTTCCGCGCCCAGGCGATTTTTTCGATATATTAAAGATTCAGCTTCGTCCCGGCGCAACCGGGACGGCTCAAGCCTGCCAGCGATGAATGAACGGGGCGTTTTCCATGCGGGAATCGCCAGGGTTTTGTGTCTTCGGGGCAGTGTCTTTCGAGCGGGAAATGAAATCCGCGCGCCGCAAAGTCCAATGAGAAGGTAGCCATGAACACATCGGATTGTCGTCTCCGCATTCCACCGCCACAGGGGCTCTATCATCCGCGCCACGAGCACGATGCCTGCGGCATGGGTCTGGTCGCCAGCATTCGTGGAGAAAAGAGCCACGATATTATCCGCAAGGGCCTGGAGGTTCTGATCAACCTCACCCACCGGGGCGCGTCGGGTTGCGACCCGGAGACGGGCGACGGCGCGGGGATTCTGATCCAGATTCCGCACGAGTATTTCAAGCAGGAGTGCGAACCGCTGGGGATTGAGTTGCCGGCTCCCGGCGCCTACGGCGTGGCGATGGTCTTTCTGCCGGTGGACAAGCAGGACCGGCTGTTGTGCGAGGGGGTCTTCGAGCGCATCGCCAGGGAGGAGGGCCTCGCGGTCCTGGGCTGGCGCGACACTCCCATCGACGGATCGGCGGTGGGCCGGCAGGCGCGGGCCTCGCAGCCGTATGTGGAGCAGTTTTTTGTGGGCCGGCCGGAAGATCGCGACGAGGTTGCCTTCGAGCGGCTGCTTTACCGAGTGCGGCGGCGGACGGAAAACGAGATTCTGGCCTCGGAGATCGAGAGCAAAGAGGATTTTTACATTCCCTCGCTTTCCTGCCGCACCATCGTCTACAAGGGGCTGATGCTGGCGCCGCAGATCGAGAAGTTTTACCCGGAGTTGGCCGATGCGCGGGCGAAGAGCGCGCTTTGCCTGGTCCATCAGCGCTTCTCCACCAATACCTTTCCCAGTTGGAAGCTGGCCCACCCCTATCGTTATGTGGCGCACAATGGCGAGATCAACACCATCCGCGGAAATATCAGCTGGATGAACGCGCGCCAGTCGGTGCTGGAGAGCGCGCTCTACGACGGCAAGATCGACGATTTGTATCCGGTGATCGTTCCCGGCGGCAGCGACTCGGCCTCCTTCGACAACGCGGTGGAGTTTCTGGTTCAGTCGGGCCGTTCGCTGCCCCATGTGCTGGCCATGCTGATTCCCGAAGCCTGGAGCGGCAACCCGGATATGGACGAGGACAAGCGCGCCTTCTACGAGTACCACGCCTCTCTGATGGAGCCGTGGGACGGACCGGCGGCGATGGCCTTCACCGATGGACTGGTGATTGGCGCGACGCTCGACCGCAACGGCCTGCGCCCCGGACGCTACGTGGTGACCAAGGACGATCTGGTGGTGCTGGCCTCGGAGGCCGGAGTGCTCGACGTTCCCGCCGAAGATGTGCGCAAGAAGGGCCGCTTGCAGCCGGGTCGTATGTTTCTGGTCGATACGGTTCGGCAGCGCATCGTCTCCGACAGCGAGATCAAGAAAGAATTGGCCGCGCGGCAACCTTACGCGGAGTGGCTCAAGGAGCAGCAGGTGACGATGGAGATGCTGCCGGAGCCTGCGCGGGTGATTGCCTCGAAGCCGGAGACGCTTCTGCGTAGGCAGCGCGCCTTCGGCTACAGCGAGGAAGATTTGAAGGTGCTGCTGGGCCCGATGGGGGCAAGCGGCCAGGAGCCGATCGGCTCCATGGGCAACGACGTTCCGCTAGCCTGCCTTTCGGACCGTCCGCAGTCGCTTTTCAGCTACTTCAAGCAGCTCTTCGCCCAGGTCACCAATCCCCCCATCGACCCCATCCGCGAAGAGCTGGTGATGTCGCTGACCAGCTATATCGGCACGGAGCGCAACATTCTGGAGGAAACGGCGGAGAACTGCCACACGCTCAAGCTGCCGCATCCGCTGCTGAGCAATCACGATCTGGAGAAGCTGCGGCGGGTCTCCTCGGGCGATCTGCTGGCCACTACGCTGCCGGCGCTGTTCCATGCGGCGGATGGCGAGAAGGGGCTGAAGCACTCGCTCGACGATCTGGCCAACCGCGCCTCCCATGCGGTTGGCTCCGGCTACACCTTGCTGATTCTCTCCGACCGGGGGGTGGATGCGACTTACGCGCCCATTCCCAGCCTGCTGGCCATGGCCGCGGTGCATAACCGGCTGGTGCGCGAGCAGACCCGCACCCAGGTGGCGTTGATTATCGAAAGCGGCGAGCCGCGCGAGGTGATGCACTTCGCGCTGCTGATCGGCTACGGCGCCAGCGCCATCAATCCCTACCTGGCATTCGAAACGCTGCATGACCTGCACCGGCTGGGTTTGTTGCCGCATGGAGTGACCGGCAATCACGCCGAGAAGAACTTCATCAAGGCCATCAACAAGGGGTTGCTGAAGACCTTCTCGAAGATGGGCATCAGCACCCTGCAAAGCTATCGCGGGGCGCAGGTCTTCGAGGCCGTGGGGTTGAACAAGCAGGTGGTGGAGGCCTACTTCTCCGGCACCGCGTCGCGCGTCGAGGGGGTGGGTCTCGAGGTTTTGGCCCGCGAGGCGCAGATGAAGCACGCCTTCGCCTTCGAGCCTCTCACCGAGTCGGAGACCGAACTGGCGGTTGGCGGCCAATACCAGTTCCGCGTGGACGGCGAGTATCACTTGCAGAATCCGCTCACCATCGGCAAGCTCCAGCACGCCGTGCGCCAAAACAATCCGGCCACCTTCCAGGAGTTCACCGATCTGCTCGACGATCGGAATCGCCAACTATGCACGTTGCGCGGCCTCTTCCAGTTGAAGTACGCCGACGAGCCGCTGCCCATCGAGGAAGTCGAGCCGGCGGCGGAGATCGTAAAGCGATTCACTACCGGCGCGATGAGCTACGGGTCGATCAGCAAGGAAGCGCACGAGACATTGGCCATCGCCATGAACCGGTTGGGCGGAATGTCCAATACAGGCGAGGGCGGCGAGGACGAGGAGCGCTTCACGCGCGATGCGAACGGGGATCTGCGCCGCTCGGCGGTCAAGCAGGTGGCCTCGGGACGCTTCGGGGTTACGACGAATTATCTGGTCAACGCGGACGAATTGCAGATCAAGATGGCGCAGGGCGCGAAGCCCGGCGAGGGCGGCCAGTTGCCCGGGCACAAGGTGGACGAGGCGATCGCGCGCACCCGCCACTCGATCCCCGGCGTGGGCCTTATCTCGCCGCCGCCGCATCACGACATTTACTCGATCGAGGACCTGGCGCAACTGATCCACGATCTGAAGAACGTGAACCCGCAGGCGCGCGTCGCCGTCAAGCTGGTCTCGGAAGTGGGCGTGGGCACGGTGGCCGCGGGCGTCTCCAAGGCTCATGCCGACGTGGTGCTGATCTCCGGCGACAGCGGCGGGACCGGCGCTTCGCCGCTCAGTTCCATCAAGCACGCGGGGCTGCCCTGGGAGTTGGGACTGGCCGAGACGCAGCAGGTTTTGCTGCTCAACGACCTGCGCAGCCGCATCAAGGTGCAGACCGACGGCAAGCTCCAGACCGGGCGCGACGTGGCGATAGCGGCTCTGTTGGGCGCTGAGCAGTTCGGCTTCTCCACCGCGCCGCTCATCAGCATGGGCTGCATCATGATGCGCAAGTGCCATCTGAATACCTGCTCGGTGGGCATTGCGACGCAGGACGCGGTCTTGCGCGCGCGCTTCAAGGGCCAGCCGGAGCACGTGGTCAACTACTTCTTTTTCGTCGCCGAACAGGTGCGCCGGGAGATGGCCAAGCTGGGCTTCCGCACCGTAGACGAGATGGTGGGGCGCGTGGAGAAGATCGACGCGGCCGTCGCCGACGCGCACTGGAAGGCCAAGGGCATCGATCTCTCTTCGATCCTCTACGCGCCCACGCTGCCTTCGCGCGTGGCGCGCCACCAAACGCAGGCGCAGGATCACGGCCTTGACAAGGCCCTGGATCACAAGCTGATCGAAGCCGCCGCCCCGGCGCTCGAATCCAAGACGCCGGTCAGCGCCAGCTTCGCCATTCGCAACGTGCATCGCACCGTGGGCGCGATGCTGGGCGGGCGCATCGCCATGCGCTACGGCTCGGCGGGATTGCCGGATGAAACGATTCATTTCAAGTTCAACGGCTCGGCAGGCCAGAGCTTCGGGGCCTTCGTTCCCAGCGGCGTAACCCTGGAACTCGAAGGCGATTCCAACGATTATCTGGGCAAGGGGCTATCCGGGGGACGCATCGTCGCTTATCCGCCCAAGACTTCCAGCTTTTTGCCGGAAGAAAGCATTCTGGTGGGCAACGTCGTGCTCTACGGCGCAACCAGCGGGGAAGTCTTTCTCAACGGCATCGCCGGGGAGCGCTTCGCGGTGCGCAACTCGGGGGCGACGGCGGTGGTCGAGGGGGTGGGCGACCACGGCTGCGAATATATGACCAACGGGACGGTGGTTGTAATCGGCAAGACGGGGCGCAACTTCGCGGCGGGCATGAGCGGCGGGCGGGCCTTCGTCTACGACGACCGCGGCGACTTCACGGCGCGGCGCTGCAATAAAACCAGCGTCGATCTGGAGCCGCTGATTCTCGATGCCGACGTGGCCGAGGTGCGCGGCCTGCTGGAGCGCCACCGAGACCTGACAGGCAGCCCGCGCGCGGCCTGGATTCTGGAGCACTGGGCCGACGCGCAGCCGCGATTCATCAAAGTATTCCCGCACGAGTACAAGCGCGTACTGGGGGTTCAGCGCGCCGAATCGGTTTACACTCCCCCCGCAACTTCGTCGCCTCTGGTGGCGGCCACTGAGGTGCAGCATGGGTAAGGTCACCGGCTTTCTTGAAATCGAGCGCGAACAACCGACTCGCCGCCAGGCTGGGGAACGGGTTCACGACTGGTTGGAAATTTACGAGCCGTTCCCGGAGGAGAAGCAGCGCGAACAGGCGGCGCGCTGCATGGATTGCGGCGTTCCTTTCTGCCACACCGGCTGCCCGGTCAACAATCTCATACCCGATTGGAACGACCTGGCCTACAACAACCGCTGGGAGGCGGCGATCCGCCGCCTGCACGCCACCAACAACTTCCCGGAGTTCACCGGCCGCATCTGTCCCGCGCCATGCGAGGCCGCCTGTGTGCTGGGCATCGATCAGCCCGCCGTCTCCATCAAGCTGATCGAGCGCTCGGTGGTCGAACGCGCCTGGGACGAAGGCTGGATTCACCCCGAGCCGCCGGAGCAGAACACCGGCAAGCGGGTCGCGGTGGTGGGCAGCGGGCCGGCGGGGCTGGCCGCCGCGCAACAGTTGCGCCGCGCCGGCCACTCTGTCACCGTCTACGAGAAGGCCGACCGCATCGGCGGCCTTCTGCGCTACGGCATCCCCAACTTCAAGCTGGAGAAGCGCGTGATCGACCGGCGCATCGAACAGATGCGCGCCGAAGGGGTTACTTTCATCGCCAATGCGCACGTGGGGGTGAACGTGCCGGTGGAGGCGCTGACCGAACATTACGATGCAATCCTGCTGGCGGGCGGAGCCGAGCAGCCGCGCGATTTGAAGATCCCGGGGCGCGAACTCAAGGGCATTCACTTTGCCATGGAGTTTTTGCCGCAGCAAAACCGCCGCTGCGAGGGCGATTCGGACGACTCTTTCCTGGCCAATCCGTCTCTCGCGATTCTTGCCGAGGGCAAGCGCGTGGTCATCATCGGCGGCGGCGACACCGGCGCGGATTGCCTGGGCACCAGCCTGCGCCAGGGACCGTTGAGCGTTCACCAGTTCGAGATCATGCCCAAGCCGCCGGAGAAGCGCGCCGCCTCCACGCCCTGGCCGCTCTGGCCCTTGCAACTGCGTACCGAAAGCGCGCACGAAGAAGGCGGCATCCGCGATTGGAGCATCAACAGCGTGAAATTCACCGGCGACGAAAACGGCAACGTGAAGCAGTTGCACGCCGTGCGCGTCGGGCCGCCGCCAACCTTTACGCCCATTCCCGGCTCGGAATTCACCCTGGACGCGGACCTGGTTCTCTTGGCGATGGGATTTTTAGGACCGGTGCGTTCGGGCTTGATCGAGCGACTGGGCGTGGCTCTGGACAACCGCGGCAACGTGGCCGCCAACGCAGAGTATCAGACCTCGATCGAGAATGTCTTTGCGGCCGGGGATATGCGGCGCGGGCAATCGCTGGTGGTCTGGGCAATCTCCGAAGGACGCAAGGCGGCGGCCGCCATCGACCGTTACCTGACCGCCCAGGAACAGACGCTGACGCAGCGCCAGCGGGCGCTGGTTTAGTTAGCGAAGTATTTCTCCGACGGGATTGATCGGGACCACGAAAGCGGCCACTGGGGCGACAAAACCGGAGCTTTGCAAAACGCGAAACTGGGGCCATGTGGCGTCAAACAGGCGTTGTTGCGTCTGGAATCGCGGCGAAACCAGCGAAACGTTCGCGTTAACCGCCTGCGCTGGGGCCAAGGTTGTATGCCAAAGCGTTCAAGCAGGCACACGTATTCAGCGTTTTCGTGGCGGAATTCGGAGGTTCGCCCGATCTCCCCCGATCCCAAGTCCCAGAATCGGAAGATGGGCGCCCGGTCTCTTGTGGATGGTCAGACCTGGGCCACGCATTGTAAAAGGGCGCTCCTTTCGTGTACGCCGCGTTTGCTGCGCTGAAGCGGTCAACCAACGCCAACAGAGAGGAACGCGAGGATGAACAGTGTGCGGTACATCGGGCTGGACGTCCACCGGGACGCGATTTCAGCCGGGGCGCTCGACGAGAGCGGCCGCATGATCCAGCAGTCTGCGCCGATGACGCGGACTGCGGCGATTCTGGATTTCGTCGGCGGGATGCGCGGCACTTTGCGCGTGGCCTTCGAGGAGGGAACGCATTCGCTCAGGCTCTGCGATCCGCTAGTACTACAGTTGTAGATTGCGAGATCGGAGGGAGCAGAGGCCTTCAGGCCTCTGAAATTGATACCAAAATGTTGGGCCTTTAGGCCCGGGCCTTTGCCAATCTCAGCCGAAATCCAGATATACAACTGTAGTACTAGGCCGGCGAGCCCGCCCGGACCAGGTCGAACATCGGGCCACGCCTCGTTCAACGAAGCGTACATCGGCGGGCGACCGCTGCCGACAGGAGCGTCGAGCACAGCCAGAAGCCGCTCCAGCGGTGCCGCGTCGAATCCCTCGGCAACCTCGATCCGCCGCCCGTTGGCCAACCCCACCCACAGCGCGCTGCGACTCACTGCCGCGAAAGCCTGAGCCGGCGCGATGCACTGCAAAGGCCGCACGGATGGTTTTCGACCGCGCTCGAAGCGGCCAAGATTCAGGAACAGCAGTTCTAACTGTAGGAACCAGCTTCGTTACCCCGTTTTGGAGTAGGGAGTGATGAACTTGGAGTATGCGAGTACTGGAAGAATTGTTGGGCGGATTGCGGCGGGCGTGTGCATCTTTTCCTGATGGGCGGCAGTGGCGGCCTGACAACATCGCGATTGCGGATGCGGCTCTGTCGGCGTTTTCGCTGTTTTTCATGCAGAGCGAGTCCTTTTTAGCGCATCAGCGGCGCATGGAGCATGGCCGCAACGCCTCCAACTGCAAGACGCTGTTTGGCATCGAGAAGATTCCCAGCGACAATCACATCCGCGATCTGCTCGACCCGGCACCGCCCGAACTGCTTCAGCCCTGCTTCGAGCACGCTTTGGAACAGATGCGGCAACACGGCCCCATGAAAGACTTTGAGCGGCTCGGCGGGCGGCTGCTGATTGCTCTGGATGGCAGCGAATACTTTTCGAGCGAGAAGCGCGGTTGCCCCCGCTGTCTGACCCGCAAACGCGCCAACGGCAAAACCGAGAACTATCACACGCTGCTGGCGGCGACGATGGTGGCTCCCGGACACAACCGCGTGCTGCCGCTGATGCCGGAGTTCATCACGCCACAGGACGGCGCCGAAAAGCAGGATTGCGAACGCAACGCCGCCAAACGCTGGCTGGAAAGGCACGGCGGGCGCATGCGTGAGCTGCGGCCCGTCTATCTGGGCGATGCGCTGTTCAGCTCGCAGCCCATGTGCGCCGCGGTTCTGGCCCAAGGCGGAGACTTCTTGTTTGTATGCAAGGAAGATAGCCACAAGACGCTCCACGAGTTTTTGCGCGGCGCCGAGCCGGAGCGGCATACGGTGAGCGAACGCCGCATGGGCGGCCGCACGCGGAGCTACCGCTATAGTTGGGTCGAGAACGTGCCGCTACGCGATGGCAAAGACGCGCTCAACGCTCACTGGCTCAGTGTCGAAGTAGTGGATCGGACCGGCAAGGTAACTTACCGTGGCGCCTTCGTGACCAGCCTGGCAATCGCCCCGGAGAATGTGTCCGAGATCGTGGCCTGCGCGCGCGCCCGTTGGAAGATCGAGAACGAGAGCTTCAACGTGCTGAAGAATCATGGCTATCATCTGGAGCACAACTTCGGTCATGGCAAACAGCATCTGGCACAGCAGTTTGTGCTGTTGAATCTGCTGGCGTTTGCCTTTCATACGGTGTGCGACAGCGTGGAAAAGCTGTGGCAAGAGGCGCGTGCCGCCCTGGGCACCCGCAAAGACTTTTTCTCTGACCTGCACACCATCACCGCCTATTTGCTCTTCCCCCACTGGAACGCCTTGTGCACGGCGATGGTGCAGGGAAATGCGCCCCCAACCTGAGCAACTCAGCCGTTACTGATCGGATTCCGACAGTTAGAACTGCTGCAGGAACACACCTGGCATTGCAACCGCCATACCTTTGCCAGTAGACTTGTTGTGGCTGGAGTGGATCTGCGGACGGTTGCAGTACTGCTCGGGCATAGGACGCTCCAGATGGTCATGAGGTACGCACATCTCGCTCCGGAACACCAGGCGTCGGCAGTCGATCGTCTGGTCCCTGCCGAGGGACGGATGGTGACTAAATCGGCGACTGGAAAATCTGGAGTGAAAAAGCCCAAACGGACCCAAACATTAACTCATTGAAAGTAAATGAGTTATAGTGCGGAGAGGTGGCAGAGCCCGGTTGAATGCACCTGACTCGAAATCAGACATAGTCGCAAGGCTATCGGGGGTTCGAATCCCTCCCTCTCCGCCAAGACACCTTCCAAGAACATCCAAAGACATCCAATAGAAAGACGTAAAGCCTAGCAAATGCTAGGCTTTACGTCTTTCTGCGTCCAGATGCGTCCGAGTGCAGCCGCGTTTGACAGGGGGTACTTATGGGGGTATTTTTGTTTTGAGGTGGGGGTATTTTCCAAAAACGGAGGTTCTGGACGAAATGGCGCTGACCGACACTGAAATCAAAAAAGCCAAGGCGAAGGAAAAGGCATACAGCTTGAACGACAGCGGAGGACTTTACCTCTGGATTACGCCAGCGGGAGGAAAACTGTGGCGTTGGGCATACAGGTTTGGCGGCAAGGAAAAGCTGATGTCCTTCGGCAAATATCCAGATGTGCCCCTGGCGCTGGCCCGTGAGCGCCACGCCGAGGCGCGGAAGCTGCTGGCGACCGGCGTTGACCCGATGGCGCAGCGAAAGGCAGAAAAGACCGCAGAGAAAATCGCGGTCGAGAACTCCTTCCAGAGCATTACCACGCAGTGGCTGGAACACTGGCAGGAGGGGAAGAGTCCGCGCCATGTAGACACGGTCCGGCGACGTATGGCGTCCGATATTCTGCCCTGCCTCGGCGCGCGGCCCATTGCGGAGATCGAGGCACCGGAATTGGTGGCGATGGCCAACGCGATTCAGGATCGCGGCGCACGGGATATTGCCAAGCGTGCTCTGGAGACTGTGGGGCAGGTGTTTCGCTACGGTATCGCCCACGGTTACGCCAAACGCAACCCGGCCACCGAGATTCGCCCCAGCGACATTCTGAAATCTGCCCCAAAAACCAACTATGCCCGCGTTGATGCCAGGGAGTTGCCAACCCTGCTCAGACGCATCGAGGTCTATCAGGGAAAGCAGGTCACACGTTTGGCAATGAAGCTGATGTCCATGACCTTTGTGCGCACCACCGAATTGATCGAAGCCAAGTGGGGGGAATTTGACCTGGAGAATGCCCGCTGGGACATACCCGCCGAGCGGATGAAGATGCGCACTCCGCACATTGTGCCGCTGGCCAGGCAGGCATTGGAAGTGTTGGAGATGTTGCGCGATTTCACTGGGTGCAACGAATGGCTTTTCCCCGGCGACCTCAACACTGCCCAACCGATGAGCAACAACACCATTCTGGCAGCATTAAAGCGCATGGGCTACAAAGGCAGAATGACCGGCCACGGATTCCGTGGTCTGGCCTCCACCATCCTGCACGAGCAAGGGTATAGCCACGACCATATCGAGTTGCAGCTTGCTCACGCCCCACGCAACGCAGTCAGCGCTGCCTACAATCACGCCCTCTATCTGGAGCCACGCGCCAGGATGATGCAGGATTGGGCGGATTTTCTGGAGCGCACCCAGCGCGGGGGCAAGGTGCTGCCCTTCCGTGGAACTGCTGCATAACCTTCGGTCAACTCGGCTGGTCGAGAATCAAGCCACGCCTTACAAGCCAATCTCAGATGGTTGCCACGCCGGAGTCCCTTTCCGGCCTCACCTTGAAGACAAAGCATTCAGGCCAGTTCTCTGACCTCGAAGTTCCCGGCTGGTTGCAATCTGGCGGGCGATCCACTCTTCGACCTCGGTTTCAATCCAGCCGACAGCCCTGGCCCCCAGCGACACTGGCCTTGGAAACCTTCCTTCAGTGACGCGCAGATAAACGGTACTTCGTGACAGGCCGGTGCGATCCAACACGTTTGGCAATCTCAGAATCTTCTCGGGCATCCTCTTACCTCCAGGTCCGCAAGTCGCCGATCTCTTACTACTGCAATGTACATCGCTTATAGTGTGCCATACTCGTCTGCGGCAAACAATTGGCAATCGGGTAAAATCGCGAGAAGAGAACCGACTACCGCGACGTGCATGGCAGTTGTGGCGTGTCATCATAGATGAGTGTCGTCTGTGTGATGGGCTTTCAGCGCGCCTTGTGAATGCGGGAGCGGACAGAACCCACGGCACTCTTGAAGGCTCAAGGAAGGCGCAGAATGAAAGCCGAGGTCCATTTGTGACAGTGAAGAAGAAAACCCGGACTGCGATCAAGAAAGTGCAAGACAAGGCTGATGACAAGCCAGGAATGACGCTTCGGCTTCCGATTGATTTGCGAGATGCAATCACGGAGGAGTCGCGAGTGAAGGGCGATCTAGCCCGAATTGTTCTTTTCGCTCTCAGTCAGGTTGATCGAGAAAAGGTGGAGATACAGCAAACCCGCAAGGCGGGTCTGGAGCTTTCCAACCCACAACTTCTTCATGTCGGTCCAGAAGCCAGGGCGGCGCTAAAAGAATGGGCAGAGTCCGAAGGGGTCAGCATCAACGCGATTGTTGTGAGTGTCCTCGAACAGTTCTTCACGCGCCTCAAGAAGAGCAAGACGCTCCAGAAAGAACTGAGGCTTGAGCTTCGTGCTCATCGGAGCTTCGGTCCGCAATGAGCCTTCATTAAAATCAAGGAATCTTTTCCGAAGAACCCCCGGAATGCCATCCCGGCTCAGCGAGTATCGGCCTGGCCAGCTCCGCGTCAAGGCTAAACCGCGTAGAACGCGGCGCTACGCGGCCTTGACCCGGAGCTTCAACCCAGGCCGAATTTTCAGCTATCCGGGCATGGGCATAGAAAAACAAGAGCAAAAGCAAAAACCTAGCTTTTCCGCTTTCATTGTCGCGGTCCGCGTCAGCAGATCGGCAACGGCGGCAAAGTAGGCGGCGCTCATTCCTCGTCCCGTCCAACAAATGCGCTCGGAATGAATACCTTCTTAACCTGGAGCCGTGCCTCCCGTTGACGATTTAATTCCGCCTCGCGATCAAGCCGCGCCATTTGCTCTTCTCTCCGGATTTGCCATTCCGGTTTCCCATTGCTCACTGTGCTCAGGCCGTTTACTTGGACCGTCGGTTGTTGAATCTCTTTTCCCATCACAGGGGGTGGGAGGTTCTTGCGCCCCTGCGATCTGCGTGGCGTCACCCCATTCAGCAGCAGCGCCATGCGCCAGAATTGCTGGTAGCTACCTTGGTATCCGTGCTCGACAAGCACACGCCAGATGTCTTTCCACCGAAGCCCAATCCCGTGAGCGGCGTTCAACTCAACCACTGCACCTTTCAGAAAGAGCGCTTTCAGGGGCAGCAACTCGCGCCGCGCCTGAAGGAGTTCTACAAGCCGTTTGACCT
>CAZMHC010000084.1:0-13115 GCA_964565955.1 uncultured Occallatibacter sp. | reverse complement strand
TTGCCGGTGCCGGTCTTGCTGAAGCGCTTGGCCGCGCCCGTATGGGTCTTCAACTTGGGCATTGTCTTCTCTTTGTCCGCCGGGAGCCGATTTCAGGATTGCATCAATCCGAACGGGCACCGGGCGCATCGCCCTTGAGACAGGACTTCCCCTGCCTTCTTGAGGCTACGATCCAGTATAGCGCAAGCTGGCTTTCTTCGCCAGAAACCAACCCGTCAGACAACTGGCGCCAACTTGCCGCACACGGCGCGCTCACCGGCCCGCCTTGCGTCTCGCTCTCCCCCTCGATGCGGACCTGCCCGTCACGCTGGGATCGGAAAAGCTGGCGATCGTTCGCCCCAGCCATCCCACCGCGGGAACCATGACCCGCACGTCGATCCGCCCACCATTCGCGAGCCGCGTGAGCATTCCCGCAGGAAACCCGCCGATCGTCTGGCCGACTTCGCCCCAGCTCAACCGCCGCGCCCTGCGTTCGGCATCGAGCGCCGCGTAAAGCGCCTTGCTACTGAACCTGAATGGAGCGGCCTGCGGGTTAGATACCGCGATTTCTTCGGCGCCTGGGATAAAGCTCTCCAAAGGGCAACCCAGCCAGCGAACCATGGCCAGAACCCCATCGGTCTCCATCGGTCCACCGAGTTTCGTTCGCTGCAGGGTGGATGCGGCCGGGCCTACTTCGCGCGCTAACTTCCGCCAAGACAAACCACGCTTTTGGCGCTCGGCATCGAGCGCCGCATACAGAGCCGCCCCATCGAGACGTCGCTTTTGAATAGGCCCATCTCCGTTCCCCGCGTTCTCTCTACCATCCTAATACTACAGTTGTATATCTGGATTTCGGCTGAGATTGGCAAAGGCCCGGGCCTAAAGGCCCAACATTTTGGTATCAATTTCAGAGGCCTGAAGGCCTCTGCTCCCTCCGATCTCGCAATCTACAACTGTAGTACTAACTCCGGTCGCGCCGGACGAAACGATGGAACTGCCGCATGATCTCGTCGTCCCAAAACGATGCGCCGCTCCAATTCGGGCAAGCCCAAACTCGTTTTGAATTGTCGATCGATCATCCCAGCCTCCCCAACGACGTAGTGTTAGAGCGTGGCTGTCCTTTCCGTCGATCTCGCATATCGCCGCTGGTCCGATCTGGGCATCGTCGTGATTGACCGCGCGCGCCCTTCCCGGCTTGCCGCTCTGACGCAATCCGATCCGGAAATGGGCTTCGGGGCAAACTTCGACGAATGTCCCGCGGGCCGGAATCGCGAGTTCGAGCCGGCCGAATCGCCGATCTCTTGCAATATCGTCTCTTGGAATGGCCCCGGGGGCGACCCAGGGCTCGATTCGGGACTCGACCCAGGGCGCGGCCTCGATCCCGCGTCAGATTCCACTCCGACTTTCGTCGATGCCAACATATTGGCTGGCCGCCTCAACCACCTCTGCGCCCTGCGCGGCATCCGGGTGATAATGCTCGACGGGCCGCAGGCCTGGAAGTCCCGCTCGAACGGCATGGAACACGCCCGCGTCAGCGAGCGGCAACTGAACACAGCCGCCAAGACCGGCCTGCCGGGCATGGTCAAGCCCCTCAGCTATCGCCCCTTCGTCGAGTTCTGTCTCGACGTTTACGACGCTCTGTGCCGACGTGGCTGGCGGCGGCTCGATACGCGCGACCAGCCCGGCTCTCCGCCTGATCGCGTGCTTGTCGAAAGCTACCCGTACGCGGCCTGGAAGTCATTGGGCATCAAGCCGTTGCCGTCCAAGCGGCGGGCCAGGGTGAGCGACCTGGCCGAGGCTTATGCGGCCCTGCGCTCTGTGATCCCCTTCACCACCGACCGGCCGCCGAATCACGATCAGATGCAGGCCATCGTCGGCGGCTTGCCCGGCCTGGCTCTGGACGAGCGCAATACCGCCGGCGCCCGCATCGTCGGCAGCCCACCTTGCCGAGAAGACGGCCACTGGCGCGAGGGCTTCATCGTCCTGCCCGTGGCTCCGCCCCGCTCCATCGGCCTGCGCTGGCTGAGCTGACCGCCCGCGGTGGGGCCAGACAACGGCGGCAGGTCCGATTGGGAGAATGTCGTCTGTTCATTCCCGAATTGCGGAAGCTGTGATCCAGGTCTCAAATCCAGAAATCGTCATTTTACCGATGCCGGGCTTGTTCAGGGCCAGTTCACTCTATCTGAGAGCGTCGACGATCTAGTACAATCTTTTCTATTCTTGTCGAACGGCCCTGTACGGATATGCAATGGCCCTCAAGGTTGAAGGCATATACATTGCGCCGATCGCGGGAACTTCTTCAGGCTTGACGAGATGGCTGAAGGAATGGGATAGAAGACACGGTCGTTTTTCGAAGGAGCATTGCACGGTGAAGATGCGCGCGACCGTAGCCTCGATGCTTTGCGCACTTGCCCTGGCAGCAGCGGGACAGGCTCCTGGCCGCCAGATTGCGCCGCTCCCCCCGCCGCGCCCCGGCTTCAGCTTCCCGCAGCGGCAAACCCTCACCTATTCGGTCGACTGGCGCGTCTTTCCCGCCGGAACCGCCGTGATTCATTTTGACGCCATCGGCGACCGCGAGCGCATCGCCGCCAGCGCCGACGCCATCGGCGCCATCAATCTTCTCTTCCACGTCGCCGACCGCTTCCAGTCCACCTTCGACCGCGAAAAGGGCTGCACTTACGAGTTCGACAAGCAGACCTTCGAGGGCCGCCGCCAGATCGACTCCACCCTCAAGCTGGACTACGAGCAGGGCGAATCCGTTCTTGACGAGAGGAACAAGGTTAGCGGGCAGAGCAAGCATCTTCAGGCCGGGATCCCCGGCTGCCTCACCGACCTGCTTACCGGCGTCTTTTACGCCTCGTCGCAGCCCATGCAGGTGGGCCACAGCTTCGTGATTCCGGTGGTGGACGCCATGCGCACCGTCCCGGTCACCATGAAGGTGGAAGGCCGCGAAGAGATCAAGACCGCGCTCGGCAGTTTCAAGACTCTGCGCGTCCAGCCCACCGCCGACGCTGGCGTGGTCAAGAACCGCGGCAACATCTGGATTTGGTACACCGACGACGACCGCCATTTGCCCGTGCAGATGCGCGCCCGCCTCTTCTGGGGCACGATCACCTTCCGCCTCACCGGCAACGAGAACAAGTAGTTTCGTCCCGCTCATCTGTCATCCTGAGCGAGCGCGGCGAGTGCGGCTGTTTTGCGGTCCAGCCCTGTTTGCCGCTTTGGCGCTGTGCCCGTTGAATTGTGAAACATCCATTCCATGATATGGGTGCCCAGGTCCCGATTTTGGGACCTGGGAGATTGCATATCCAAACGGTCACGATGTTAGGTGTAAACTTTTCCTTCACGCGAATGAACTCATTTCCTCCGCGCGAAAAGGAACCCCATGCGCAAAACCGCCCTCGCCATCTCGTTCGTCTTCGCTTCGCTCCTGGCGCCGTTCAGCCCAGCCCAGACCACGCCCGCCAAGCGCCCCATGACCTTCGAGGACCTGATGAAGGTGAAGCGGCTGAATGAAACTGCCGTCTCCCCCGACGGCAAGTGGCTGGCCTACTCGGTTACGACCGTAAATCTCGACCAAAACACCAAGACGGCAGAGCTTTTCATTCAGGCCATTGCCGGCGGCGACGCCATGCCGCTGGCCGTGGCGCAGCCCGGAGACAGCGACCCGCAGTTCGCCTCCGACGGCAAGCGGATTCTCTTCCTCAGCGGGCGCGGCGGCTCGCAACAGGTCTGGACGGCCGACTTCGATCCCGCCACCGGCGCGACCGCCGATCCCAAAAAGCTCACCTCCATCTCCACCGAAGCCAGCCACGCCCTCTGGTCCCCCGACGGCCGCTCCATCGTCTTTCTCTCCGCCGTCTATCCCGACTGCCCGGCTATAACTCCCGCCGACGCAGCGACGGGCGATAAATGCAACGCCGACCGCGATGCCGCTCTCGCCTCCAGCAAGGTCAAGGCGCAAATCTTCACCCACCTCCTTTATCGCCACTGGGACCATTACACCGGCGACAAGAGGTTCCACCTCTTTCTTCTTTCGGTTGAGAGCGGTGGAATGCGCGACCTGACCCCCAACGATCCCCGCGACGTTCCGCCGTATTCGATCGAAGACTGGGGCGGCTTCGCCATCTCGCCCGACTCCAAGGAACTGGCCTTCACCGAGAACCTCGACGAAGAGCCGGCGATCAGCGTGAGCGCCAAGATCTTCACCCTCGACCTGACCGATCCGGCCGCCAAGCCTGTCGCGATCAGCACCTCGAAAGGCGGAAACTTTAACCCCGCTTACTCGCCGGATGGGAAGTATATTGCGTGGCGATCGGAGGAGCGGGCTGGGTATGAAAGCGACAAGTTTCGGCTGATGGTTTACGACCGGGCAGCAAAGACCACTATGGATGTGCTTGAGGACTTCAAGTTTGACAATTGGGTTGATGAGTTCTCATGGGTCGATGACTCTCAACACATTCTTTTTGTCTCAGCAGACAAAGAGGAGTCTCCTATATACGAGACGAATGTTACTGGCGATGACCTCAAAAAGATGGGAAAAGCAGTCGGCGCATGGAGCGAAGCTCGTCTTGTTTTGATCAAAGGTTTTCCCTACATTCTTGGAAAACTCATGCGTATTGATCGTCCAGCGGAAGTCGTGCTTGGAAACGCACTTGAAATGAACGATACAGCTCGTAAATTTGTGAATGGAATGGAAGTGAAGACCACAACCTATGAACCTCGCGTAATTACTCACCTGAACGACACCCTTCTCGCCCAACTCGACTTGCCAAAGATGGAATCCTTCTGGTTCACCGCCTCCGACAAAACCAAAGTTCAAGGCTTCCTTATCCGTCCTCCAGGTTTCGATCCAGCCAAGAAATATCCAGTCAAACTCATCATTCACGGCGGCCCGCAGGGGGCTTGGGGCGATATGTGGAACTATCGCTGGAACGCCGAGTTATTCGCCGCCAACGGTTACGTCGTGGTAATGATTAATCCACGCGGCTCGGTCGGCTACGGCCAGGCCTTCGTGGACGGCGTGAACGGAGACTGGGGTGGCAAGCCTTATACCGACCTGATGCAGGGCCTCGACTACGCCGAGCGGCACTATCCCTTCATTGATAAGTCGCGCGAGTGCGCCCTCGGCGCCAGTTACGGCGGCTTTATGGCTAACTGGATTCTAGGCCACACCGACCGCTTCAAGTGCATCGTCAGCCACGACGGAATGTTCAACCCCGAATCCGCCTACGGCACGACCGAGGAGTTATGGTTCAACGAGTGGGAGTTCAAGGGCCGCCCCTGGGATTATTACGGCAAGCCCGATGCCGAAAATCCCTTCCGCAAGTTCAGCCCCGCGCTCTACGCCAAGAACTTCAAGACTCCCACGCTGCTGATCCACGGCCAACTCGATTACCGTCTCGACTTGAGCGAGGGCTTCCAGTTATTCACCACCCTCCAGCGTCTCAAAGTCCCCAGCAAGATGCTCTACTTCCCCGACGAAGGCCACTGGGTGCTCAAGCCGCAAAACTCGCAGCTTTGGTACAAGACCATCAACGACTGGGTGGACCAATGGACAAAGGAAAAATGAGATGTACTACAATTCTTCGATTTGTAGTACGATAAGAATGTGAGCGCAACCATTCAGGCGCGGTTGGACGAGGAGACGCAGGCGGCGCTCGAGCGGCTGGTGCGGCGTCACGGGCTGAGACCGTCGGAGGTGGTCCGCGAGGGCATTCGCCTGATGGACGAGAAGCATAAGGCGCAAAAACGCCCTAAGCTGATTGGCGCAGGGAGGTTCGACTCCGGCATTCCCGATCTGGCGACAAACAAGAAGTACATGAAAGATTTCGGTGTCAAGGGCATGGGGAAGGGCCGGAAAAACCCTGCGCCGGACTCGGCTAGGTGAAACCCGTTCTCGTCGACGCCAGCTTTCTTGTCGCGGTCTACAACAAAAGCGACCGCTATCATGCGCGTTGTATGCGAGCGCTAGCGGCCGTCGAGGAGCCAATGGCCACATGCGAGGCGGTGATCGCTGAGAGCCTGCATATGCTGCGCTTCTCACATGGGGCCGCGGAGTCGATACTTGCCAGCATTGAGCAGGGAGGAGTTGAGATTCCGTTCAAACTCGCTGAATCGTCGTCGAATGTCCGGGCGATCATGAAGAAATATGAAGACATACCAGCCGATTTTGCCGATGCCTGCCTCATCCGCATGGCCGATGAACTCGACACGGGCGACATTCTCACCCTCGACAGCGACTTTCGTCACTACCGCTGGCGTCGCAACCGGCCCTTCCGAATGCTGATTCCACTCGACTGAACCCATGCCCTTTGCCCGCAAATCCTCGAAGCCCCGCCCCTTGCTCAACGAAGCCGGCCTCTACGGCTACGCTGTGAAGACGCTGGGCAAGCAGATGCGCTCCGAGGCCGACCTACGCCGCTTGATGAAGACCCGCGTCGCGCCGGGCGAACCGGGCGAAGCCGCCGTCGCCGCTGTGCTTGCGCGGCTGAAAGAGCAGCATTATCTGGACGATCAGTCCTTTGCCGAGACCTACGCCCGCCTGCGTCAGGAAAACGAGAAGCTGGGCCGGCGGCGAGTGCGGCAGGACTTGCAGCAAAAGGGCGTCGCCTCCGATCTGATAGCCGAGACCCTCGAAACCCGCTACGCCGCCACCAACGAGGAAGCTCTCGCCCGCCAGCACCTTGAACGCAAGCGCCTGCGCAAGCCGGAGAACGAGAAGGAGACTGCCCGCATCATGCGCCGCCTGGTCGCCGCCGGCTTCTCCACCGGCGTCATCTACAAGATTCTCCGCCAGTGGGACGTGCCCGACGAAGCCCTCGCCGCGCTCGACAATCTGGACGAAGAGCCGAGCGAGGAATAAGCGTCTACGGAAGCGAAAATAGCGCCAACCCCGGAATCTGAAAGTCCTTGCGATTGTCCGTGGCGACCGGAATCCCATTTTCCAAAGCGGTTGCGGCAACGATCATATCCATAATGCTGCGCGTCTGTCCCTCGCACCGAAGCGCCGCCTTCAACTTTCCGGCGCACTCGGCAACCGCGCCTGTGACCGGAAACCAATCAAGTGCAGCCAAAAAGGAGCGTGTTCCCGGCTCTTCGCCTGGACGAAGACCGCCGTAGACCTCCGCAATACTGACCGTCGATGTGGCGAGCGAATGCCCGGATGCCAGCAGGGCCGCCAGCAGCTCCCGCCTCCGATTGCGCTTCCTCAGCGCATCGATCAGGACCGTGGTATCCAGAAGAACGGTCGAGGAAGGACTCATAGCGGGTCGAGGTTCTCATCCCGCCCCGCTAGCCGAACGCTCGGCTCATTCCGCAGAGAGCGCACCCATGCAGCCGTGCCCATCTCAACCAGTTCGGGATGATCCTCATCCCGCCAGACCGGTTCGTCGCTTTCGAGAAAAGCCAGCAACCGACGGCGTTTGACCTCTTTTTCGGCCATCTCGACCAGGAACGCGCTGCGTCCACGCGGGCCGACGAGCGCATCTATCTCCTTTGCCAATTCGACGGGCAGCACAACGTGTGCTCTGAGTGTAGCCATAGCGAAGTCCCACTCCCAATGGGCCTGACAAAAGTATACTCCCATCCCACACTTTGAGCGCACCCATTACACTAAAGGAGCTATGCAATCACGCTCTGGAAACGAAATCCGCGAAGTGTTTCTGCGCTTTTTTGAGTCGAAGGGGCACCGACGCGTGCATTCTTCCTCGCTGGTGCCTGCCAACGACCCGACGCTGCTTTTTACCAACGCCGGCATGAATCAGTTCAAGGACCTGTTTCTGGGCGCCGAGCGCCGCGACTATTCCCGCGCGACGACGTCCCAGAAATGCGTCCGCGCTGGCGGCAAGCACAACGATCTCGAAAACGTCGGTTTCACGCGGCGGCATCACACCTTCTTCGAGATGCTGGGCAACTTCAGCTTCGGCGACTACTTCAAGCGCGAAGCCATCGCCTTCGCCTGGGAACTGATTACCGGCAAGGCCGAGAACGGCTGCTTCGAGATTCCGGTAGACCGTCTCTACGTGACGATCTTTGAAGGAGCGGACGGCGTTCCGCGCGACGACGAGGCCGAGGGCTACTGGATCGAAGCGGGCGTTCCCAAGGAGCGCATCTTTCAATTCGGCGCGAAGGACAACTTCTGGCAGATGGGCGAAACCGGCCCCTGCGGCCCCTGCTCGGAGATTTTTTATGACATGGGGCTGGGACCCGGCGATAATCCACGTGTCGACAAGCCCTTCGGCGAGGACGAGACCCGCTACGTCGAGATTTGGAACCTGGTATTCATGCAGTTTGACCGCTCGGCAGTCGTGGACCCGGAAACCAAGAAGACGAGTTACACGCTGACGCCGCTGCCCAAGCCGTCCATCGATACCGGCGCGGGACTGGAGCGGCTGGCTGCCGTGATGCAACGCAAGGTCAGCAACTTTGAGACGGATTTGTTTACGCCGCTGATTAATGCGGCAGCAAAATATGTGAAGTTTGTGGACGAACCAATAACGTGGTTTTCGGCAGGAGCTACCAACGTCCCATCTCCAGAAGAACAAGAACAATTCCATGAGCGCAAACGAATCGAATCCGCCTCACTTCGAATTATTGCAGACCATGCACGCGCCGCCACCTTTTTGATCTCTGACGGGGTATTACCAGCCAATGAGGGACGCGGATATGTGCTAAGGAAGATTCTGCGGCGCGGGATACGCCATGGCCGCTTGCTCGATCAGAAACAGCCATTCCTCTATCAAATGGTCTTCGCCGTCCGCGATTTGATGCAGGGCGCTTATCCAGAGCTGATTGATTCTGCGGACCGCGTGGCCAAAGCCGTTGAAGCAGAGGAAAAACAATTTACCCGCGTTCTCGATGAGGGTTCAAGGCGTTTTGATTTAACAGTCGCGGATTACATCCGTCCTGATGTTGAAAAGTACTTGAAACGTTTGGGACCAAATCTTCCGTTCGATGGGTCATTAATGGACGATGATTTCGAGAAATTTGATTCGCCGTCACCCGGCCCTTCGTTATCCCGGATCATAAAAGCACTTAACCACTATTCCAAGTATTCCACTGTCCCTCAGGCCAAACGGACGCCGATTGTATTTCCGGGCGAGCGAGCCTTCCATCTGTACGAAACCTTCGGTCTACCGCTCGACTTCATGGTCGATGCAGCGCATGATTACGGCATTGGCTTCGACCAAGAAGGCTTCGAAGCCGCCCGAGCCGAAGAACAAGCCCGCGCCCGCGCCAGTTGGAAGGGCGGGAGCCAGAAAACGGCCAGCCCCGCCTATCGCGAGTTACCCAAGACTGATTTTCTCGGTTACAAGGTGCTAGCCGCACAGGCGGAGATTTTGGCGATAGTGAAAGAAGGCGCGGGCGTTCCCGCCGCCGCCGCTGGCGATCTGGTTGAGATAGTCCTCGATCAGACGAGCTTCTACGGCGACTCCGGCGGGCAGACGGGCGATACCGGCTGGTTCACTTCGGCGGATGGGAATACGACTGTCGCGGAGATTCAAGGCTGTGTGCTGCCAGTGCAGGGGGTGCGCGCGCACAAGGCTCTGCTCAAGGAGAATCTTGCCGTCGGCGATCACGTTCGCACGGTTGTCGATGGCGAGCGCCGCAACGCGATCAAGCGCAACCACACCGGAACGCATCTGCTCCACGCCGCGCTGCGCCAGGTGCTCGGCACACACGTGAAGCAGGCCGGCTCGGCCGTCCATCCGGAGCGGCTGCGCTTCGACTTCTCTCACTTTGCCCAGGTTGCCGATGAGGAACTGGAAGAGATCGAGAGCATCGTCAACCGCGAGGTGTTAGCCGATACCGAGGTTGCCACCATCGAGGATGTGCCCATCGACGTGGCCGTAAATGAGTATCACGCGATGGCCCTCTTCGGCGAGAAGTACGGCGACAAGGTGCGCGTGGTCAAGGTCGGCGATTTTTCCACCGAGTTATGCGGCGGCACGCATACCCGCGCCACCGGAGAAATCGGACTTATCAAGATCGTCAGCGAAGGCTCGGTCTCCTCCGGCGTTCGCAGGCTGGAGGCGATCAGCGGCTTCGGCGCGTTGGATGCCTTCCGGCAAGATTTTGCCGTAGCCCAGATCGCAACACAACTTGCCCCGCCCTCCGCAGGAGCGACCCTTTCAGATTCATTCCGAGCCAAGCTGGCAGCGCAGGAAGACGAACTCAAGCGCCTGCGCCGCGAACTGGAAGAGGCGCGCATGAAGTCCGCCGCCGGCGCTCTGGACGACGCTCTCAGCCGCGCCGTCGAGGTCAAGGGCGTTCGCTTGGTAACTCTTCGCGTCGACGCGCTGGAGCGCGGTCAGTTACGGACGCTCGTGGACAATCTCAAGCAGAAGTTAGGGGAAGGCGTAGTGGTGCTGGCCTCCGCGCAACCGGAAGGCAAGGTCGCCCTGATCGCCGGAGTTACGCCGGGACTTATAAAGAGAATTCAAGCCGGAAAGCTGGTCGGCGCGGTGGCCAAGTTAGTGGGCGGCTCCGGCGGCGGCAAGCCGGAGATCGCCGAAGCCGGCGGCAAGGATCAGGAGCAGATAGACTCCGCGCTCCAGGCCGCGCCGAGGCTGCTTGGAGAGTTATTGGCATAGTTACCGGCACATGAGCGCCAAGAACCACCCATTCAGTCCCGCGATAAGCGCGGCGGCAAACCACGCCAGCGCCTGCAAGCCGCGCCCGTTCACAAACTCGCCCATCTTCTTGCGGCTGCCGGTGAACAAAACCAGCGGCACCACGGCAAAGCTCAGTTGCAGCGAGAGAATCACTTGACTCAAGATAAGCAGCTTCTCCGTACCCGCCTCGCCGGTGACCGCAACCACAATGATGGTAGGGATAATGGCCAGGGAGCGTGTAATCAGCCGCCGCAGCCAGGGCGAAATTTTCAGGTGGATGAAGCCCTCCATGACCACCTGCCCGGCCAAAGTGCCAGTTATCGAAGAGTTTTGCCCGCTGGCCAACAGCGCCACGGCAAACAGTGTGCTCGCCCCCGCCGCGCCCACCAGCGGGCTGAGCAGCTTGTAGGCGTCTTGAATCGCCGCAACGTCATAATGCCCGCTGCGATGGAAGACCGCCGCTGCCACCACCAAGATGGCCGCATTTACAAATAGCGCCAACGTCAGCGCCGCGGCCGAGTCGATATTGGCCATGCGCACCGCCTCGCGCTTGCCTTCCGGCGTCCGCTCGTACTTGCGACTCTGCACAATGGACGAATGCAGATAGAGGTTGTGAGGCATCACCGTCGCGCCCAGTATCCCGATGGCGATGAACAGCATATCCGGGTTGGAGACGATCATGCGCGAGGGAATGAAGAGGCTATGCAGCGCCGGCCAGTACTCCGGCCGCGACAGAAACATCTGCACGGAGAACATGGCTACAATCGTTCCGATCAGCGCGATCACCAGCGCCTCCACGTAGCGAAAGCCCCAGCGCTGCAAGAAGAGAATCAAGAGCACGTCGATGCCGGTGATAAGCACGCCGTAGAAGAGCGGAATGTGGAAGAGTAACTCCAGCGCGATCGCCGAGCCGACCACCTCGGCCAGGTCGCAGGCGGCGATGGCTATCTCGGCGCCGATCCATAACACGAAGCTGACTCGGCGGCCATAACTCTCATGGCAAAGCTGCGCCAGGTCGCGCTCCGTGGCCACGCCCAGCTTGAGCGAGAGGCTCTGCAAGAGCACGGCGATCAGGTTGGAGAGCATGATGACAAACAGCAGCGTGTATCCGAACTGCGAACCGCCGGCAATATCGGTGGCCCAATTGCCGGGGTCCATGTAGCCCACCGAGATCATGAAGCCCGGCCCGACGAAGCCCGCCAGCCGCCGCCAGAAAATCGGCGAGCGGGAGAGGCGGACGCTGGCGTTGACCTCCGGCAGCGAGGGGGCTGTGTGCCCGGCCAAGGAGGCGAGTTCCGGCGAAAGCGGCGATGGGGAGAAGGTCGTAGCGCTCATACAAGAAGAGTATGCCACAACTAGTTAACCGTGGTTAACGCATTTTCTTAAATTTAATTACGCAAGGGTGCCGGGCGCAGCCAAACCGCTTCGGCGGCTGGCCTACCCAAAATCGCGCTCTCCGTGGAATCGCCCGCATCCATCTCGATCGAAACGGTTTGGTCGTAGTTCTGGCGGGCCACGCGCAGGCTCTTGCCAGGTCCAATCCCGGCCCGGTGCAGAAACAGCAGCAATTGCGGGTCGCGCTCGTGCAGGCTGGCGACGGTGTACCGCTCCCCCTCGGCAGCCTCCGAGAGCGGAATCTCGCCGTGCCGTTTGTGCTCGGCCGGGCTTTCCGGCAGCACCGAGTTGCCGTGCGGACAGGCCCCCGTCTCGCCCAGCTTTTCCTTGAGCTTGGCCTCGAAGACCGGCGAGACGGCGTGCTCCAGTCGCTCCGCCTCCTCGTGAATCCGGTGCCATTCCATCCCGAATATCTCGCTCAGCATTCGCTCGATGAGGTGGTGGCGCAAAGCGGTGCGATAGGCAATCTCCCGTCCCTGCGCGGTCAGTCGAACAATCCCATCCTTCCCCACCTCGGCGTTGCCATCCCGCTTCAGGCGCTTGAGGGCCATGGTCACCGCCGGGGCCGAAACCTCCAGCCAGTGGGCCAAGAGCGCCGGAATCACCTGACGGCCCTCCGCCTCGGCCTCCAAAATGGCCTTCAGGTAATTTTCCTTCGAGACTTGGATAGAGTCTTTCATCGCGATGCTGCAATCAAGTCTATACTGTGCGCCATTGCTGTCCAAAATTGGTCTATGTTGACGAATAGGCCAAGCGCAAGAACCGGACTAAGTCGAGAGTTAGAGCCAGGATGGAGTGGCGGTTTCGCATCCTGAAGCGCGTCTTCGGATTTACCAAAGTGCGCGTCCGGGGCTTGAAGAAGAACCATGAATGGCTGTGCGCGGCCATCGCGCCGGTGAATCTTTACCAACACCGCAACCGGCTGGCACCGCAAAGAGCGCAGTGTGCCGGCGGAGGGCGGTATACGGCCTCAGAGAGACCAAGAAAACATGGGAAAGCCCTTTTCGAGCGAACCCAATCTGAAAACGCCGAAGAACCAGCGGCACCGCTTCGTCGCTACGAAATCAGGCACTAGTGCTTACTTGCATAAATGATTGATATTACGTAAAGTGATTGGGCAGAGGA
>CAZMHC010000083.1:0-13352 GCA_964565955.1 uncultured Occallatibacter sp. | reverse complement strand
GCACTAACTCCAGCGCCAGCCCAACCACCGCGACCGCCACCATTGCGCTCTCGGTGACCGCCGCACCAAGCTCCGGTTTTGGGTGCAGCGTCGTCTATACGATCGTGCCGCAGAGTCCAACCTCTTTCGGCGCGACCATCGTCCTCAACAACACCGGAACCACGGCCTGGACCAGTTGGACGCTGCAGTGGATATTCCCCGACGGACAGACGATCCAGACTCTTTGGAACGGGGTTGAAACACAGACCGGCGCGCTGGTGACAGTGGTCAATGAGAGCTACAACGGTTCCGTTGCAGCGGGCGGAAACGTGAGCCAGATAGGCCTCAATGCCAACATCGCAGTCGGCAATGCGGTCCCGACGGCATTTGCGGTGAATGGAAACCTTTGCGCTCCGCTGGCCGGGGATCCTCCACTGGCACCGACCGGGCCGGCGATCGCATCCGGCAATCAACAGGTCACGCTTTCATGGAACCCCAGCTTGACTGCCGCGAGTTACAATGTGCAACGGTCGACCACGAGTGGCGGACCCTACAAGACGGTTGGCTCCTCAGCGACAACCAGCTACACCGATACCGGCTTGACCAACGGCACCATTTATTACTACGTGGTCTCGGCCGTGAACTCCGTCGGCGCCGGTCCCAACTCAACTCAGGTCTTCGCCGAACCGGGCGCCGCGTCTCCAACGGTTACGATCATCGTCAATCCAGCCCAAACCCAGCCGATCTCGCCGTGGATCTATGGAAACAACGGAAGCAACAATGGGAGCATTCCCAACGTTCCGGACTTGACTCTCTACCGTCTTGGCGGGGATCGTTGGACGGCCTATAACTGGACGACGAACGCCTCCAACGCAGGGAGCGACTGGCTTTACGACAGCGACAACAACTTGAGCGTCAGCACTGTTCCGGGAGCAGCGGTGCTGCCGACCATCAAGGCCGGCATAGCCGGGGGACAAGCTACCCTGATGACGGTACAACTGCAAGGTTTGGTGACGGCGGACGAGAACGGTCCGGTCAGCGTCACCGATGCGCCCGATCTGGCAAGGTTCCAGGTTGTGGTCGATCAGAAGAGCTCGGTGAGTTCCGTTCCCTTCACGACTACGCCGCCCATTGTTGTGGTCAATGGCGAGGACACTGGCAATGTCTACATGGACGAGTTCGTGTGGGCCTTGAATCAGGAGGCCCCCGGGCAGAACATTTTCAGCAAAACCGCGGCAACGCCGACTTTCGTGGACCTGGACAACGAACCGGACCTCTGGGCTTCGACTCATTTGGAAGTGCAAGGCCCGACTGAAATTACGCCTGCCGCCTTCATCGCGAAGACTATAACGATGACCGAGGCGCTGAAAGATCAGTTCCCGGACATGGTAATCTTGGGGCCAGTCAATTACGGCTTCGGGGGCATCTACAGCTGGGGGTCCGCGATCACCAACGCCACGCCAACCGGCGAGAACTGGTTCGCCGATATGTATATCAAAGCGGTGGCCGCCGCTTCCGCCACTTACGGAAAGCCTCTGGTGGATGTCTACGACTTCCATTGGTATCCGGAGGACTACGATGCGGGCGGCACTCGGGTGACCAGTATGTCCGCCGCGACGTTGTCGGATGCGGATATGCAGCTGATCGTGCAATCTCCGCGCAATCTCTGGGACCCGACCTTTTCGGACCCTGGCAACAGCAATCCGTGGGTCAGCCAGGTGCTGGGATACACGCCCATCAACTTTCTGGGAAGAATGCAAGCGAAGATCGCCGCTGAGTTTCCAACGATGAAACTCGCTATCAGCGAGTACGGAGTCGGTGGATGGAATAACATTGCCGGTACGGTGGGGCAGGCGGATGAACTGGGCGTTTTTGCCAGTCAAGGCGTCTTCGCGGCCACGTTGTGGCCTCCGAACATACCGTACGATTACGAGCTTGCGGGCTTCCGCGCATATCGCAACTTCGATGGCGCGGGATCGAACTTCGGAGATACATCGCTGCAAACGACCTCCAGCAACCCCGGGAGCGTGATGGTCTACGCAAGCACGGACAGCACAACGCCCGGCCGGGTTGTGTTAGTGGTCATCAATCGGGCGAACACCACACAGGTGGCGGCGATCAGCGGGCTAAGCCTATCCGGCACGGCCAGTTTGTATCAAATCACGGCGGCCACAGCTTCGGCGCAAACCACGGCTGGGAATCCGGTAACGCCGGTGTCTATCGGCACGATGCCGGTCAGCGGCTCGACGATGTTGCTGACCTTGCCCGCGTACAGCGTCACAACCATCAACGTTCCATGAACTCGGGCGGGCGGACCACCTTCGACAAAGGGTAAACAAGCGGTGGGACGCCCGCGTTCGACAAGAAGCAAATGAAGGCGCGATGTCGCGCCCTTGAAGCCTGGAAGTGCCGGACGCTCCACAGTTATCGTGTTTCCGGCGAAGATTCTCTCTTCCTAGTCAAGCATTTTTCGGCAAGGAAAGATTGGATTTTCAAGGCATGGGGACTATCCCTTCGATGCACGTCGGAGGCCAGGCAGGAGTTCCCCGCTTGGCCTCCGGTTCATCATCAGGATGAGCCCATCATGCTATCCCTCCTATGCCTCGAAACGGTCGCTTCCCAGCGGCACGAGTTATGCGGCAAGGTGCTGGATGCGGTAAATCTCCACATTGGATGGCAAGAAGCTCGCGGTGCGTTCGGTGGCGACGACATATCCATTGCGATTTGTTGCGCCAAGCTCATGCGGATTATCGGGTTGATCGCACAACCTCAACCGGCGGTTTGAGAGGCGGAAGCCCGCGCCTGCCGTTCCAGGAAAAGGACGCCATTCAGTTCGGCGCCCAGCAGCGCGCTGAAGGCGGTGATGTAGAGCCACACCAGGGTGGCGATGCCGGCGCCAAAGGAGCCGTAGAACATCGAGTAGTCGGCGATGCGGGTGACGTACCAGCCGAAGGCCAGGGTGGCCGGAAACCAGAGCAGGGTAGCGGCCACCGCGCCCGGGGCCGACCGCGACCAATGCTCTTTGCGGCTGACGCCGAAGTGGTAGAGGGCGCCCAGGACAGTGGCGCTGGCGACCGCGGCGATCGCCCAGCGCGCCATCCGCCACAGGACAATCACCATGCGGCGCAACTCGTGATCGGCGTTGGCGATCATCCAGGCCTCGATCTGACGGCCGAAGACCAGCACCAGCGAGGCCAGCGCCAGCGGCAACAGCACGATTGGCACCAGCAGCAGCGCCCGCAAGCGCCGATGCCAAAAGCCCCAATCCGCGCGCGGAAGGCGGTAGGCGCGGCGAAATCCCTCCATGAGCGAGAGCATCACGCCCAGTCCGGCAAAGACCGAAAGGCTGGCCGCCGAAAGAATCAGACGCGAAGAATGAATGCGGTGTGCCAGAAGCGAGGACTGCAACAGGAACATCGAGTCGCCGGGAAGAAACTGCTCGAAGGCGCCGCGCAGCTCGCCGACCAGCGTGGTGCCCTCCGGCACCTGTGCGAGCAGGGTGGTCAGCACCATCAGCGCCGGGAAGAGCATGAGCATTCCAGAGTAGGCGGCGGCTTTCGACGTGTTGAGCGCGTCGTCGGCCATGGCCTGCATTGTCGCTTTCCGTAAATAGGCAATCAACCGAACCATAGGCATCTTCGCCAGAGTAGAACATCGGCCCTTCCGCCGCGAAACGATTTTTGATTGCTGCGAGATGAAATCTTTTGCCAAAAGGTTGTGAACTGTGTTCTTCACACTCGGAAATTCTTGTTTCGCTTGACGGGTGCCGCACAATAGTTGTAGTACTCTACTTGCAAAAATACTCCGAACAGATTTGCATCGTGTTCACTTATGTGGGATTGCTGGCGGGCGGGATGCAGGGGGTTTGCATGGATAAGGACAGCTTGGATTCCAGGGGCGGAGTACAGCACAGCGTCTCCTTACGTACCCTGATATTCGCTGTCTTGACGACCGCTTCAATTGTCAGCGGCATCTTCGTGTTGCTGCATATCAGCCCGGCTACAGTTCCACTCCAAACCACTCCGGCTGGAATCCCTGGAACGGGTGGGAATGCCAGCAAACCCTCCGCTGCTTTTCCCGACACGCATGGCTCGACAGGAGCGGAAGAGACCCCTTCTAGCGCGCCTGCCCAGGCTCCAAAAAATCTGACCGACGAGGAATTGTTCAAGCTCGAGGCACCCAGCGTGGTGCTTCTTCAGGTTTTCGATCAGTCTGGACAAATGACCAAGACTGGCAGTGGATTCGTGGCTGGTCCGAACGGAATCGTCATCACGAATTACCACATGATACGTGGCGCATCTTTCGAGAAGGCAGTATTTCAGGATGGTTCCACTGCTGAAGTGCTTGGCGTGTTGGGCTATGATTCTTCGGAGGATTTGGCTGCTATTCGCTTGAACGCCACCTCTGCGGAGCCTCTTGAACTCGGAGATTCGGACAGCATAGAGGTCGGCGATAGGGTTGTTGCAATAGGTTCGCCGCATGGCCTTCAAAACACTATTTCAGATGGGTTGGTGAGTGCTTTGCGTGGCGTGAATATCCAAACAAGCACACCAATCAGTCAAGGTTCAAGCGGCGGCCCATTCTTCAATCAGCAGGGACAGGTGATCGGAGTTGCAGTTTCGGGAGTCAGAGGTGCGCAAAATCTCAATTTTGTTGTACCTATCAATCTGGCGAAACCTTACCTCTCGTATACGACCCTGACCACTCTTTCTGAATTGACTGCACAAAATACGGTGGTACGGCCTTTGCTAAATTCAACGGTGAGCATTGCAGCGGGCGAAAATTACGAATTGCCTATCCTTATTGACGAAAACGAAATGGACAACGCTGAGTTCGGAGGGAACTTTCAGTCCTATGGTGGTGTCGGCGGGCACATTCGCGTGTTTGTACAGGAACAAGGAAACGGCAGAATCCTCTATAACTCGGGGCGTGTTACGAGTGGGCAGTTTGGCCTGGCACTCCATCCCGGAGCTTACCGTCTTGTGATAAGCAACACAGAGTCTCTCCTGTTCCCGCGCACCGTCACTGCCCTTTTCGGACTACGATTTGTGAAATAGCTCCTGTTTGAAACAGCCCATAGCGGCGAAGCCGAAGCGCAGGCGGCGCAGGTCCTCAGTTTGCTGACAGGAGGCCTCATCATGCAAACCCGGATACAGGGTACCACCATGCCTGTGCTTAATGTGCAGCTTGACCCCCACGTGAAAATCTTTTCAGAGAGCGGCGAACCTCGTAGATGACCACGCATACGTAGATAAGTGGGGGCATCCTCGCCAGAGTAGAACATCGGCCCTTCCGCCGCGAAACGATTTATCATTGCTGCGATATGAATTCCTTTGCCCACGGCCCCACCTGTTGGACACTCTCCGCTTTCGCGGTTGCGGCGGTCTGCGCGGCCCCGCTGCTTTTCGCCCAATCCCGCACGGCACCCAACCCGCAACTGGCCTCGAAGGCCTTGAATGCGCGCGTCGACAATCTGCTGAAACAGATGACACTGGATGAGAAGCTGGGGCAACTGGCGCAGTTTTCCGCAGGCGAGGCTACCGGCCCCGACGCATCCAATCTGAAGTACGAGGAGCTGGCGGCCAAAGGCGAGGTTGGGTCGTTTCTGAACGTGACGGGCGCAGAGGCGACCAATCGCTACCAGCGTTTGGCCGTCGAAAAGTCGCGGCTGCACATCCCCATCCTCTTCGGCCAGGATGTGATCCACGGCCATCGGACCGTCTTCCCGGCGCCTCTGGCTCTGGCGGCAAGCTGGGACCTGGCGGCCATTGAGACGGTAGCGCGCTTGAGCGCCGTAGAGGCCCGCGCCGACGGCATACGCTGGGCCTTCTCTCCGATGGTCGATATCGCCCGCGACCCGCGCTGGGGGCGCATCGTCGAGTCGGCCGGCGAAGACCCCTATCTGGGTTCCGCGATGGCCCGCGCCTGGATAAAGGGTTACCAGCAGGACGATCTCTCCAAACCGGATTCGGTCGCTGCCTGTGTGAAGCACTTTGCCGCCTACGGAGCGGTTGTCGCGGGCCGCGACTACAACTCCGTGGATATGAGCGAGATCATGCTGCGCCAGGTCTATCTGGAGCCATATCGCGCCGCTGTCGAGGCCGGCGCCGCCACGCTGATGAGCTCCTTCAATACCTTGAACGGCGTTCCGGCCTCCGCGAATCCGTTTCTGCTGACCCAAATCTTGCGCAAGGAGTGGGGTTTTGACGGCTTCGTGGTCTCCGACTGGGGGGCGGTCTCCGAACTGCTGAACCACGGCGTCGGCACCGATGGCCCCGCCGTGGCGCGCAAGGCGATCGAAGCGGGAGTGGATATGGATATGGAGGGCGGCCTTTACGGTACGGTTCTGGCCGCGCAGGTTCGCGCGGGCAAGATTCCCGAGGCGGTAGTCGATGAGGCTGTGCGCCGCGTCCTGCGCGTCAAATTTGCGCTGGGCCTCTTCGACCATCCGTACACCGCGGAGACGCCGGCCTACGAGGCCACGCCGGAGCGCCGGGCCGCGGCCCGCAAGGTCGCCGGCGAGACTTTCGTGCTGCTCAAGAACGATCCGGTCGAGGGCTTGGGAAGACTGCTCCCGCTGCCGTCCGCGGCCAAGAAGGTCGCCTTGATCGGTCCGCTGGCCGACAACCAGCGAGAGATGCTGGGCGCATGGGCCGGAGTTGGCGATGCGAAGAACGCGGTTACGCTGAAAACGGCGCTTGCCGAGCGCCTGGGGGGGCGTTTGCTCTACTCGCGGGGCTGCGAACTGCTCAGCGGCGAGGATGCGAAGGTGCTCCGCCAGGCCGACTCCAACGCTCCGTCCGCCGATGGCGACAGCGCGCCTATCCCCGACGACGCCAAGACCATTGCCGAGGCGGTAGAGAGGGCCAAGCAGGCCGACGTGGCGATTCTCGCTCTCGGAGAACCTGCCGACTGGATGGAGGGGGAGGCGGCTAGCCGCACAACCCTGGGATTTACGGGCGCGCAGCAGCGGCTTCTGGAGGCCGTGTCGGCCACCGGCAAGCCGGTGATTTTGATTGTGGTGGCTGGGCGGCCGCTGGAGTTGAAGTGGGCCGCCGCTCATGTGCCCGCGATCCTCGAAGCCTGGAGTCCCGGGATCGAGGCCGGCCACGCCATTGCCGACGCTCTCTTCGGGGACGTAAACCCCTCGGGCAAACTGCCGGCGAGCCTGCCCAGAGCGGTGGGGCAGGAACCGCTCTACTATGCCCAACTGCCCACCGGCCGCCCCGCGCACGGCGACCTAAGCCATCTGCCGTGGAGCATCGCGGATAGGTTTCTCTCCCGCTACATGGACGAGGAAAACTCGGCTCTGTTCCCATTCGGATGGGGATTGAGTTATACGCGCTTCAGTTACTCGCAGCCCACTGCAAGCCGCGCCGAGGTTCCTGTGCGCGAGCTGCTGGCTTCGGGACACAACTCGGTAGCCACCGTCGGCGTGGACGTGAAGAACACCGGCAGCGTTGCCGGAACCGAGGTCGTCCAGTTATACATCCGCAACACCGCCGCCTCGGTCTCGCAGCCGGTCCGCGAACTGAAGGGCTTTGCCCGCGTAACTCTGGCTCCCGGCGAGACAAAGCATGTGGAGTTTCCGCTGGGCTTCGACGAACTGAGCTTCTATAACTCGGAGATCGAGCGCACGGTCGAGCCGACGACTTACAAGATATGGGTAGGTGGCAGTTCGCTGGCCGCGGCGGAGACGGAGTTGAAGGCGGTCGAGTAGGAAAAGACGGGAAAACGATCGATGCTTCCTGGGGTGAGGCGCGGCTCAACTCGTGAAAGAGTTGAGCCGCGCCCGTTTGAATCGGGGTTAGAAATAGTGGATCGGCGCGAACATGAAGGTGCCGTACATATTGTCCTGGTATACATCGAACTGAGTCGGTTCGTTGCCCGATGCGTCGTAGACCGGGACGCAGGGGCCGACGCCCTGCGTTACATTGTTGCAAGTGGGGCCTTGCACGGAGAGAGCCGCCGTTGAAGCGTTGGTGTTGGTTATGGTGCTTTGCTCATCCGTTACCCAGGTAAGCGTATATGCGCTTTTCAGATCGAGGCTGAACTTGGCCCAGAACGGACCTCCCGAAAACGACTTATCGACGGAGAAGGTTTGCGCAAAGGTGTTGGTAATCTCCTGCGCCTGGGTCGAGGTGTTCGTATAGGTGAGGGTGCAGGTATAGACTTCCGCCGGTTGGGAGGGAGAGGCCTGATCGTAATCGAAACTCTGCGCCGAGGTGCAAGCCGACATGGTGAAGCGATGGTCGCCGGTCTCTGGCGAAGGCGGAACATAGCCGATTTCGCTTGTGGCATAGGAACTGACGGAGAACGGGTCGGCGGCGGCAATCTGAGCCAGGTCGGAACTGGTCAGACCAGGGCCTTGGCCGGAAGCGAACAGTTGCTTGGCAGCCCAGGCGCGAGCGATCGCTGTCGCATACTGCGGAGGCATCGCGCCGAAGTGGCCGTTGAGATAACCCAGCTCGATGCCTACAATGTCCAGTCCGTTCTGATCGTTCTCGTCGTACCCGTAACCGTTCCACACGATGGAACTGCCGGTGAGGGTAAAGGCCGAGACGGGATTGAGCCATATCCATATTACGTCGTAGTCGTTATCGACTGGAGCGTAATAGTTGCCCGTTCCGAAGGTCTTTTCACCGCTCTGCACCTGAATGCTCGTGGTGACCGTCGATGTGCTCTTGCTCAACTGGCTGTTGGTCGCCGAATAGCTGCCAGTCTCAGATCCGCTGAAAAAACCGGGGATGCCGCCGCTGTAAGTGAGCGAGACGCTGGAAGTGTTGCTGCCTGTAAACGAGTTGCTGAGGGACTTCGTGGTGCCGACGGTGGTGCTGGCTTGATATTGCACGAAGGACGCCGGTCCCGGAGGAGCGTAAGTGACCCCGACGACGACATATTTGGGATCGACGTAGCCGGTGAGGCTCTGAACCGGACAGTTATTGGTGAGAGTGGCATATCCGGAGCCTCCGGATTCCGGAGTGAAGTCGACGACGCAGCCGTTATCGACGTTGGACGGAAGCGAGATGGGCAGAACAGTTGGCTGCGCGCCGCTGGGCGGGCATCCCGCGGAGGTTCCCGGAGAGTTGAAGTAAACACCGCCGCCCGAGACCGAATAAGTCGAGCCTCCGTAGGCAAATTCGAAGGCGGAAAAACTCCACGACTGATAGGAGTTGTCGCCCTCCTCGCCGCATCTTCCCGAGGAATATGCGACCGTCCAGCTCAGCGTACCGCCGCCCACGCCAGTGCTTTCGGTTTGGGCCCATGCTGTGGCGAGGCTGGTGGCGAGCAGTGCAAGAGGTAGCAAACTCCGAAGTCTGCGCAATGTTGAGTAAACGGTGATCATCGTTGCATTCTCCATTGGTACTTAGGTAATCATTCGTTGAGCGTTTGGGAACGGATTTTCTTGGGGAAATCCGCCCGATTGAGGGATTAATGAATCATAAACGCTTCAAATCAGAGGCGTGCGCGAATAGTTTGTGAATTTTTGCCATTGAGGGCGGAGATTCGGCAGATGCCGCAATCGCGGTTCTCGTCTTTCGACGATGCGTTACCTATGCGCAACGCATTATTACTTGTGGGCGCGGAATGGAGCTTCCGCTCGGAGAAGCGGCAGTTCGCGCGCACGTTTCGTCTTTGGACATCCGGCTTGTGAACAACCGATTTTTTCAGAACCGGCGAGGCTTTTTCTTCACTCGCCTCGGCCTGCGGCAGGTACACTGTTTGCGGACAGGAGGCTTCACCATGCAAACCCGGATTCAAGGCACCACCATGCCGGTGCTCGACGTTCAGCTTGACCCCAACGAGAGCGTGTTTTCAGAGAGCGGAGAACTCTCGTGGATGACCAGTTCGATTCAGATGACCACGCATACCCAGATGGGCGGAGGCGGCGGCATCTTCGGCGTGTTGAAGCGGGTGGCCGGCGGCGGCAGCTTGTTCATGACCGAGTACCGCGCCTACGGGGTGCCGGGCGAGGTCTCCTTCGCCACCAAAGTTCCAGGGCACATCGTTCCGGTTCCGGTGGGGCAGGGGGCCGAGTATCTGGTGCATCGGCACGGCTTTCTCTGCGCCACGCCGCAGGTGACCATCGGCGTGGGCTTCCAGCAGTCGCTGGGGGCGGGCATCTTCGGCGGCAGCGGCTTCATGCTTCAAAGGGTGGGCGGCGTGGGCACGGCGTGGCTGGAGCTTTCCGGCGAATTGGTGGTGAAGAACCTGGCACCGGGCGAGTTGCTCCGGGTGCATCCGGGGCACGTGGGCGCGTTCCAAGCCTCGGTGGGATTCAATATCACCACGGTGCCGGGAATCAAGAATGCGCTCTTCGGCGGGGATGGAATTTTCTTGGCCGCGCTGACCGGGCCGGGGACGGTGTGGCTGCAAACCCTGCCCATCTCGCGGCTGGCGCACCAGATCGGCGAGTACCTGCCGCGCGGCGAGAACCGGGCGGCTCCGGCTGCGGTGGGCGGAGGACTGCTGGGCGGAATCGTTGGGTCTATTCTGAGCGGGGATCAGTAGGCGATTGTCCAGGGTTCCAGCGCCGCCCTTTCGTTGTAAAATTCTCAGTTATGGATACGACGGGTTGCGGCACAGCTATTGTTACGCCCTTTCGGGCGGATGGTTCAATCGACGATGCGGCGCTGATTGCGCTGGTGAACTGGCAGATCGACTCCGGGATCGACTTTTTGGTGGCTTGCGGGTCGACCGGCGAGGCGGCCACTCTGGACGAGGGAGAGTGGCTGCATACGGTGAGCCTGGCGGTGGAGGCGGCGGCGGGCAGGGTACCAGTGTGGGCCGGGTGTACGCACAACTCGACCCGCGCTCTGCTGCGCCAGGCAGCGCTGCTGCGCAAGATTCGCGGCATCGGGGCGGTGCTCTCCGCCAATCCCTACTACAACAAGCCCTCGCAGGAGGGCCAATTTCAGCATTTTCTGGCCCTGGCCAGGGCGGTGGACCCGCTGCCTGTGGCGCTCTATAACGTTCCGGGGCGGACGGCGGCGAATCTGGAACCGGAGACGGTAGTGAGGCTGGCAGCGGCGGCGCGCAACATTCACGCCGTCAAGGAGGCCAGCGGCAGGGTGCCGCAGATCGCCGAACTGGTTCACTCCCTGCCGCGCACCTTCAAGATATTCTGCGGAGACGACAATCTGGCTTTGGCGGCCATCGGCGTGGGCGCCCACGGCCTCATCAGCGTGGCCGCCAACGAGGCTCCGGCCGAGGTGGGCCGCATGGTCCGCGCCGCCCTCAACAACAACTGGCCCGAGGCCCGCGAGCTGGAGCGCCGCTATGCGCGCCTTATCGAGGCGAACTTCTGGGAGTCGAACCCGGCTCCGGTGAAGACCGTCCTCAACCTGATGGGGCGCATCTCCGACCAGGTTCGTCTGCCGCTGGTTCCCCCACCGCCCGCCTTGCGCGCCAAACTGGAGCGGCTGGCCGGCGAAATGGGCCTGCTCAAACACCTTCCCCCGCCGGAGGGCCCTTCGGAAGTCTTCTGAGCAGCGGGCGTAACAGCGAGCGCATCCGCGCGCGGCGCGGACAAATCTTTCTCTTCTTCCTCGCATAGGATGTCCGCCCGGAGCTGGCCGGGCAGGCGACAGCCGATCGGACATCGCAAAAAAAATCTCCCACTAAGCGATCGCAGGGATTGCTGTCAACAATTTCAACGAAGGCGTTTTTCATGGCTTTTTATCGAGGCCCTGGACGAACTCTTCGCGCTGTCGCTCTCCAATCCCAGGTTCCGCAAGCGGAACCTGGGATAGCCCATTCAGTTTCGGATGGTCGAAGATGGTCCACCCGCATCAGGTGACATTCCAGACACGGTTCGGTCGACTATCGCCAAACGTTGTACTGACCGAAGGTCATTTGTTCGTTATTTCCAGCCCAATACCCATACGTGGCGGAACCGTTCCACCAGTACTCGTTTCCGTCGCTGGAGGCCTCCTCCGAGGGTCCGAGCACGCAACTCTGACCCGTCCTTTGGTCCATTCCTTGAAACACTCCCGAAGTCCAACGCCTTCTCACTACGTTAACCGGCTGAACGTAGTAACCTTTGGAAATCGTCTGCGACCAGGTATACGACACGGTGCTGGATTCCTGGCGGGTGTAGGAGCCGCTCGCATTCCCCGGCACCAGTTTGCCGATGACTGGAATGTTAGAGGTGCTGACACTGAGGCCGACGCTCCATGTATAACCGGTGGTGTTCGATTGACCCCAGGCGTAAGTGCAATTATTCTTGCCCGTGGCCGTGCAATAGAAAATGGGGCCGCGCCAAATCCAATCATCCCAGGTGTTGGCGGCCTGTTGTGTCGGAATCGCCCAGGAAGTGCTTTTTCCGACCTGCCAAGCACTCTCGTTCAAGCATTCATTCGCGTAGGCGAATGCGGACGTAGCCAGGCAAACCGCCGCCAGAGCCAATCGCAAACCAATTTTCGCGTTCTTGTTCATTTTCCGCTCCCAGAAATGCCGAAGATATTTGAAACGTTGTTGTGAAGATTTTGGTTGTTTGCGGCCGCGTCAATCTCGCTTGGGGTCGTAGGGGTGTCGTGGTCGATCGGGGTTACAGAATAGCCTCGGCCATTCATGTTTTTCTGGATTCTCACCGCCGCTGAACCGATGGTCATTCCAGTGATTTCCTTAAGAAGTTGGTCATGAACGATCCGCGACGAACCGTCGCTTGGCCCGTCAAGCACCACTTCCTTTCCGCTGGCCAATGCCTGATCGACCAGGGTTCTGGTCTCCGGGGCGATCAAGTCTGCATCTCCCACAACCAAGAGATCGAAACCGCTGGCCGTGCCGACCTTCTTGGATTGCAACAGGGTCTGGCCAACAAAGCCCGCCTCGCCGACAACAAGCACCCTCGGCTCGGCGACACCGGTACTCGTTGGTTCGCCAACAGCGGTACTCGTTGGCTCGGCAGCAGCGGTATTCGTCGGCTCGGCAGCAGCGGTATTCGTCGGCTCGGCAGCAGCGGTATTCGTCGGCTCGGCAACAGCGGTACTCTTTGCCTCGCTTTGGGCAAAGATACTTCCGGTCAGATTGCCATCTCCATAAACTGTCAATGCGAGCAGCAAGCCTATTCTCGCGACAGTTCCTATCGTCTTTTGCAGCATGAAACACTCCTTGTATTGGGTAGGTCTTGGGTTGGACTTGGGTAGGACTTGGGTTGGACTTGGGTTGGACTTCGTGAAATACGGCATTCGCGCGAAGAGAGAACAAATTCGCGGGCAAGCCGCTGCATCTGCCGCTATTCGCCTTAGGTAAATCGGTTTGTTGATTTACTGACTCAAGCGTACCTGAAACAGAAGAGCGTCTATGTAAAAATTTCCATAAAGATTCTTAAACGTATTGTTAATAGATTGGCTGCGCTCAACCTGGAAGTG
>CAZMHC010000082.1:0-13689 GCA_964565955.1 uncultured Occallatibacter sp. | reverse complement strand
GTATCTCCGGGCGCGACGGCCGATATTGGCTACGCTGATTTCCTGCTCGGCGACACTCAACAATTCAGCTCCAACAACGCCCCCATCAACGCGATGCGCGAAAAGCAGCCCCAATTCTTCGTTCAGGACGATTTCAAGATTCGGCCGAACTTCACGCTTAACCTTGGCCTGCGCTATCAAATCTTGACCGGCTGGCGTGAGACACACAACCAACTGGGCGATTTCGACGGTTCCCTCCTCAACCCCGCGACCAATACCCCGGGCGCAATGTGGTTCGCAACCAACGATGGACGGAATCAACTCCAGGCTAACGTCGACGATATCTTCCTTCCGCGAGTCGGCTTTTCATGGTCCACCTTCCATAAACTGGTGCTGCGCGGAGGTGTCGGAATGTTTATTCAGCCGTGGAGCGAGGATTACTATTCTTCCAATGCAGAGGGTGTGGGCGCTTCAACCAGTTGCGGCGTGAGCGACACCACTCATCTCACCCCTGTCTTTCAATTTTCGGCGGCCGCCCCCAACCTCAATTGCGCCAAGTCTTCCACGTCGCCCAGCGGTTACAACGGGCAAGGCGTGAATTATTACCCGTACCACACTCCTGTGGCGACGATCTACCAGTGGTCGCTCAGTGTTCAGCGGGAAGTCACTCCAGGGATGGTGGCGGAGGCAGCCTTCGTCGGCAATCACGGCACGAATCTTCCCTACGCGGGCATCGATATCAATCAAGTGCCCGCCAGTCTTCTCACTCAATCCTACAATGACTCCCTCGGGGCGATAGTAGACCCGAACACCCTGCGGCCGTATCCGCAATTCAAGGGCGGCATCAACGCCTCCGGCGGGCTTTACAACGCGATTAGCAACTACGACTCGTTGCAATTGTCGCTCAGGAAACAGTTCGCTCACGGGCTGATGTTCGATGCCAACTATACGTGGTCGAAGATGCTGGACGACCAGGACTCCTCGGGTTGGTCCGGGAATGGTGGCCCGACGCCGTACCAGAACGCCAATAGCGCCTCTTCCAACTACGGTCTTTCCAACCAGAGTCGCGCGCAGCTCTTCAAGGCCGACAGCGTTTACGATCTTCCGTTTGGCAAGGGGAGAACTTTCCTTAACCAAGGCGGACCGCTCGACTATATCGCCGGCGGGTGGCAAATCTCCGGCAAACTCGCATTCCAATCCGGCCAGCCGTTTACCGCAACCATGAACAGCAGCACCAGCGGCGCTCTTAGTGGAAGCCAATATCCAGACCTGGTCGGCAACCCGAAGCTATCCCATCCCACAATTCAGAAATGGTTCAACACCGATGCCTTCACTGCGCCCACCCCAGGAACCTGGGGCAATGCGGGCAGGAATACCCTGATCGGACCCCAGTTCTTCGATATGGATTTCTCCATGTCCAAGGGCTTCGCCATCCCCAAGCTCGAAGGTGGCAGATTCCAGATTCGGCTGGACGCCAATAACATTACCAACCACACGAACTACGCCGTTCCGAACTCCAGTATCGGGAGCGGCTCGGAAGGCAAGATTACCAATGCAGTCCTCGGTGCCAACGGCAGTCCCAGTGGACGATTGCTGCAACTGGGCGGCAGATTCTCGTTCTGATCGCCTTACCGAAAAAGCCAGGGCGGGCCTCGATGAGGCCCGCCCTGGCTTTTTGTCGAAAAGAACCTATCCGTAAATTAGGTAGCGCCGACCTGGAGGTCGGCGCTACCTATTCTCTAAGCTGGCAAGCCGGCACACAGAATAAAGTGTCCCGACGCCTCCATGCCATAATGAGATTTATGAGACCCAAGGCCGTCAGACCACTTATTATCTGCTTACTTCTGGCCGCTTCCGCTCTGGCGCAATCCCCTCCCGGCAAACAACAGCAAATCGAAGTCCACGCGCGTCAGGCGGCTGATTTCCTCAAGGACAAACGGCCCGACCAGGCGATCGGCGAGTTCAATGCCATTGTGGCGCTCGACCCCGGCAATGTCGACGCGCAAGGCAATCTTGGTGTGCTTCTCTACTTCCATGGCGATTACGCTCTGGCCGCTCCGCATCTGCGCGCCGCCGTCAAGCTGCAGCCGGGCCTGGCAAAGATTCAAGCCTTGCTGGGAATGTGCGAGAAGCGCAGCGGCGATGCCGCCGGCGCCGAGAGCGATCTGAAAGAGGCTTTCCCCAGCTTGCGGGAAGAAAAACTGAAGGTCCAAACCGGCCTGGAACTGATGGAGATTTACGACACAGCGGGAGAGTACGAGAAAGCCGCCGGCGTGGTCGGCGTCCTCCGCCAGCTTAAGCCCAAAGACCCCGCCATCCTCTATGCCGCCTACCGGATATACTCCACGATGACCGAGGAAGCCACCCTCAGCCTAGCCATGAACGCGCCCGACTCGGCGCAGTTGCGCCAGCTAAAGGCCCACGAACTGGCCCGCGTGAGCGAAAATGCCGGGGCCATTGCGCAGTTTCGCGCGGCGATCGAGATCGACCCGCATCTTCCCGGTCTCCATTTCGAATTGGCCGAAATGCTAAGCCAATCCGGAGACGACGATGGCGCTGAAAAGGAGTACAAGGCCGCACTGGCGGAGAATCCTCTCGATGAAAAATCCGAATGCCGGCTGGGTGAGGCGGCCTTGCGCGCCAACGACCTCCAGTTGGCTTCCGATCGCTTTTCACGAGCGCTCGCGTTGCAACCGGAGGATATCGACGCGCTCCTCGGCCAGGCAAAGGTTGCGATGGCCATGAGCCAGCCGGCGAAGGCCCTGCCGCTTCTGGAACGCGCCGCCAAGTCCGAGCCGTCCGATGCCGTCATTCGCTACCACCTGGCCACGGTCTACCGCTCCCTGGGACGCGATGCCGATTCCCGCCGCGAACTGGCGGAATTCCAGAAACTCAAGGATATGAAGGAAAAATTGAGGCAATCCTACCGTGATATGCGCCTTCATCCCAAGAACGATCGCCCCGACCCCTCGGTGCCGAAGTAGGGCTGATTCAGCGTCCCGGCCAGGGAGCGCGTTCCACCGCCGCGGCGCCTTCCCGAATAACTACCAGTTGGTTGGCGGCCACTTTGGGGAACGTCTGTTTCTTGCCATTCGGCCAACTGACTTCGATATCTGCCGTTTCCGCCGCCCCCAAACCGAAGTGCAGACGCCTGTCGTTGCACGAAAGGTAGCTCGACTGGCCGTCTACGTTCTGCGCCTGCCGCTTGCCGCCATACTGCGCCGTCACCCGCGCCCCGATCGCGCTGCGGTTGGATTCCGTGCCGATGAGTTTCACCTTGAGCCAGCGGTTGTTCCCGCTCACATCGTTGCGCAGCAGGGAGGGAGGCTCGTTCAGATTGACAATCAGGATATCCAGGTCGCCGTCGTTGTCGAAGTCGCCGAAAGCGCAGCCGCGGCCGCAATGCGCGGCGGAGACACCGGGGCCGGCTTCCTCGATAAGCTCTTCGAACTTGCCGTTCCCCAGATTGCGAAACACAAGCCTGGGCGTTCGGTATGGGTATCCCTCCAGTTTCGCTTCCAGCTCCGGGTAGACATTGCCGGTAACCAGGAACAGGTCGGGGTTGCCGTCGTTGTCGAGGTCCACGATCCCCGCGCCCCAACCTGTGTACCGTGTTTCGACGCCCAGTCCGGCGCTTAGCGTTACATCGTCGAAGTTGCCTTTGCCGTCGTTGCGGTAGAGAGCGTTGGTGTCGTCCGTGAAGTGTCCTTTGAAGAGGTCCAGGTGGCCATCCAGGTTATAGTCGCCGATGCCCACTCCCATTCCCGCCTGTTCCTGGCCGTCCTCGCTGAGGCCGGCGCCGCGCTCGACGCCTTCTTCGCGGAAGGTGCCGTCGTGCTGATTCATCAGCATCAGGCTGGCGCCCGTATCGCAGGCCACGAAGATATCCGGCCATCCATCCTCGTCCAAGTCGGCCGTCACCGCGGTCAGCGAATAGCGTCCCTTGATATCCGCGATTCCCGCCTTCGCCGTTACGTCGGTGAATGTCCCGTCGCCGTTGTTGTGAAACAGAGACAGCAGTCCCGTAGGAAGCCCGCGCGGACCGCAATTGATGGGAACGCCTTTGAACAGGCAATTCCCGCCTTGTCCCGGTTTCGGAGCGGCGCTCAGATCGAAGTTCACGTAGTTGCTCACAAACAGATCGAGTTTGCCGTCCCGGTCGTAGTCGATCCATGCGCAGCCGGCGCCCCAACGGGTCCGGTTAGCGCCGACTCCGGCCTTTTTCGTGACGTCCGTAAAGGTGCCGTCCCCGTTGTTGCGGTAGAGGACGTTCTCGCCCCAGTAAGTGATGAACAGGTCTTCGTACCCGTCATTGTCGAAATCGCCTATCGCCACGCCCGAAGCCCAGCCGGTACGCAACAGGCCCGCGCGCTCGGTGACGTCTGTGAATGTGCCATCGCGGTTGTTGCGATAGAGACGGTTGGTGACGCCTTTGGGAGCTTCCCCGAACCGCGTACCGCACAACACCAGAACATCCAGCCAGCCGTCGTTGTCGTAGTCGAAGAAGGCGCACCCGCAGCCCATCGTCTCGACGATGTAGTCTTTCCGGTCAATGCCTCCGTAAATGGTGGGCGCCGTCAATCCGGCCGATGCCGCAACGTCCGTAAAGCGAGCCAGAAACGGGATGCCGGAGAGTTTGCCGCGCGGCGCGGCTTTGACGTGGCGGGTGGCCATCCCTTGCGCCAAGAGATCGGCGGGACTGAACAGAAACGGAATGCCAGTGAGCAGAGGAAGGAAGCCGCGGCGAGTTAACTTCATGTTAGAGAAGGACTGCATAGCGTCCCCAATTATAGATGGTCGGCTTTCATGTGCAGGGAAAGCGTCCAATAATGTTCCGGAGGGCGCCGCGCGCGACCGAAAAAAGCTCTGCATCGAGGCCTGACCGCGGGCGATCTCCAGTAACCGATAGAAGAGACACTCAAAAAACTGGCTGGGGCGGTGTGCGTTGGCATACGACAGCGTAAAACGCTTGGGCTTCGCGGGCAGGCCCAGATGCCGCAGTTTGCCGCGCTGGCGGGCAAGCCGTTGGCGATGTCGCGCAGACTCACGACCGAGCCTAACCGGCAAAACAGCACGGCCACCAACTGGCCCCGGCAGGTGAACCCCTTGGCATTGCGCGTGGCTTGCTGCTTTCGCACTGCGGCATCGAAACTGGCGCGTGGAATCAACTTCAGGACTTGGGAGAAGATGCTCGATACTATGGACAAGGCTGCATCCTCCTCTGACGGTGAAGTTCCAGACAAACACAACCTATCGGAAAGACGTAGCCGGTCCCTTCGCTTCATCTCTATCAGCCGGATTTTCAATCGGAAATCTCACAGGGGAGACCTATACTAGCCTCATGCGCTCTCCGTTCGCCTCGTCCAGTCTGTTTCCATCAGTCCTGGCCGCGGTCGGGCTTGTTTGCGTTGTTGTCGTACCGCAAGCCGCCCGCGCCTGGGGCAATGAGGGGCATCGGATGATCAACCGGTTGGCGGCCAGTACGCTGCCAGCCGACGTGCCTGCCTTTCTCCGCTCCGAGGCGGCGGCGAAGGAGATCGAGTACCTGGGACCGGAGCCGGACCGCTGGCGGTCGCCCGCCGAGCCGGAGTTGAACGCGGCGCAGGCTCCCGAGCACTTCATCAACCTGGAGCAGGCCGACGCTCTTGGCCCTTTGCCGCGCAGACGCTTCGACTTCGAGGCCAAAGTCTTCGCCTCGGGTCAACGTCCGGAAAAGATCGGTCTACAGCCCTGGGAGACCGCCGAGGTCTGGGAGCGGTTGAAGGCGGCGCTGCGCGAGTACCGCGTCCTTTCCGCAGCCAAGCGGGATACCCACTCGGTGGAGCAGGCGGTGCTCTTTTATGCGGGCTGGCTGGGCCACTATGTGGGCGACGGCTCGCAGCCCTTGCACGTCACCGTGCAATTCAACGGCTGGATGGGGCCGAATCCCAACGGATATACCACAGATCACCTGATTCATTGGCAGTTCGAGGGCCCGTTTGTAGCCGCCAACCTGCATGAACCCGAAGTGCGCGCCCGGATGACCGCGCCCCGGGCCATCGACGGCGATCTCTTCGATAACTATATGAGTTATCTGCGACACTCGGCGACCTATGTCGAAAAGGTGTACAGGTTGGAGAAGGAGGGCGGGTTTGCGGGCGCTGGAACGCCGGAATCGCGTGAGTTTACCGCGGAACGGCTGGCCGCCGGCGCTTCCATGCTGCGGGATATGATCTATACCGCCTGGATCGAGAGCGCAAAGCCGGTTCCCAACCCTTATGCGGGCAAGTGAGGATTGGTCAGTCGCCGGCTTGGGCGGCCGACAGCGCCGGGACGCGGCGCAGCAGCAGGGTCAGAGCGGCGGTCATCGGCAGGACCGCGGGAACGGCGATCAGCAGCCAGGCCAGCAACGCGTGGGCAGTGAGTCCGCCCAACTGCGAGAGCAGACTCTCCGGCGAACGGTTCAGCAGCGCTGCGGCGTTCAGCGCCGGACCAAAGGGAAACAACCGGTTGCCCAACCGCGCAAAGGGGACAAGGAGCAGAACCTGCATCGGTATCGCTGCCCAGTTGGCCGCCTGAATCACGGGAAAGTTCAAACGAAGAGCAAATGCCACGATCAAGCACAAGGTCGTTGTCACGCCGAAGACGGGTAAGCAGCCGATCGCGAATCCCAGCGCCAGGGTGAGGGCCAGACGCTGGGGCGCGATTCCCTGCCGGAGCAAGGCGGTCGGTATCCGCTTGAACGACTTTGTGGAGCGGTTCATAGGCATTACAGTAATACGGTACCGGCTGGACTGTTACCGCTTTGTGAGTTTTGGATAAAACTTTGGTAAACGAACCAAAGCCGACAAGAGAATGCGCGTGCTGTTTCAATACGGGGCTATTCGGTCCGCCGAGTTCTATCTATCTACACCATCTGAGGCCGCAAGCTCCGGCAGGGCGGCAATCAGGGGCAGAAGCCGCGCGATGAGCCGTGTGAGACGGCGCACGGAATGGCAACCGACAGCCGAGACCTCCTCGTGGCAGACGGGGGTGGCCCCCAGGCCGGCGGCCAAGTTGGTGACGCAGGAGATGCCTAGAACCTCGATCCCCATGTGGCGGGCAACGATGGTCTCAGGCACGGTGGACATTCCCACCAGCGTGGCGCCCAGGGCGCGGAAGGCGCGGATCTCGGCGGGGGTCTCGAAGCTGGGACCGGGGACGGCCAAAAAGACGCCTTCGGAGAGCGGGAAGCCCTCGGCGGCGGCGGCCTGGCGGGCCAGGATGCGAAGCCGCTTCGAATAGGCCTCGGTCATTTCGGGATAGCGCAGCCCCGCGCCGGGACGCACGGCGAAGCGCGGCTCGTTGGGACCAACCAGCGGGTTCCATCCCATGAAGTTGATGTGGTCGGCAAGCGCCACAAGCTGGCCCACGCACAGGTCGCCGGCGATGCCTCCCGCGGCATTGGTGAGCACTGCGGTCTTGATGCCCAGCGCGGAGAGTACACGCATGGGGAAGGTCACTTCCAGAGGCGAGTAGCCCTCGTAAAAATGCACACGGCCTTGCATCACGACAACTGGAACGCCCGCGAACGCGCCGGCGACGATTCGCCCCGCGTGGCCTTCGACGGTGGATTGAGGGAAGCGCGGGATTTCAGCGTAGGGAACGGGAATTGGATCGGCCACGGCATCGGCCACGGCGCCCAGGCCGGAGCCGAGAACGATGCCGATGCGGGGCGTGAGCGCGCCCAACCTGGCACTCAGGAAGGCGGCGGCCTCGGCGACTTGGTCGAAATGGTTCATGCACTGAATCCAACGATGCGCTATGAATATTCTATAGATACATCCTATAAGCGAAAGCCGGCGCGGTTGGGTTTTCGTCCGCAAGGTGAGATGATTGCCGCGGGAGATCGAGATGCAAACCGGCGAAACCATGATGCAAGGGTCGGTGCTGGTGCTGTTGCAGTTCAACGTGAGCGAATCCATCGATCTGGAGCGCTTGCGAGAGCTGATCCTGGCGCGCGCGGCCAAGCCGCCCAGCCCCAAGCATCCGGCCCCGGAGTATATCCGCTACAAGAATCCTCCCGTCTCCATTCCGTTGGAGCCGCTGGTGCTGGAGAGCGGGGAGCGGCTGCACGGGGAGATCAAGTATTACGAATACGGCGTGGTGGGGGTGGTCTTCGAGCTTGCCTTCTCCGACGGATGGAGCAAATTGATCGGGCTGGCCAGCCGCTGGGTCTGGGAGATAGACTTCGCGGCCCAGGCGGCGGCGGTGGTCCGCTCCAGCCTGGAACGCGCCGCTCCGGCGCTGGCCAAGCCCTATCCTTCCGAGGAGTGGCTCAGCGAAGACTACCTGATCTTCCATATCCGCGAAATCTCCGGCGCGCCCTCGGCCCAGGAGCTGATTCGGCAGCACGGCGCGCGCATCGCGCAAGTGGTGCGCGGAGATATGGGGCAGTTGTCGGAGAGCGAGTGCAACGAGGTGCTGCAATCGCGCATTTCCTACTATGCGAACGACCTGGCGGTAATTGGTTGGAATGCTGCCCTGCTCTACGACAGCGCTTCCGGCGCGGAGACCGCGATCCAGCTTCTCGAATATGCCAATTCGCAGCTTCTGGAGTTTCGCCACTACGATGAGCTGCTAACCAAGGAGTTGACGCGGGTCTATACCATGCTCGACGAGGGCACCGGCGCCCTGGCGCGATGGCGGCTGGCGCGGACGGCGAACCAGCTGCATACGGTGCTGCTCGATGTGGCCGAGCTTACCGAGCACGTCGACAACGCCATCAAGTTTCTCAGCGATATGTTTACCGCGCGGCTTTACAAGCTGGCGGCATCCAAGGTCGGCGTTCCCGATTACAAGGACCTGGTGACCCGGAAAGTGGAGACCGCCGAGGATCTGTATCGCTTCATGGTGGAGCAGTTCAACCAGAGCCGGGCATTTCTTTTGGAACTGACCGTGGTCTTGATTCTGGTGGTCGAACTGGTATACCTGTTCCGGGGAAAGCCGTTCTAGCACCTTCCTCAGGTCCAAGAGAAGCGGCCGGGTGGCCCATTCGGAGGTCAGTCCAGCCCTTTCGTCGCCCTGAAACGCCACGATCTCCCGCATGGCGAGGAACCTTCTGGCTAGTATCTTCCGTCCGGGAAGCGCGCAAAGAACCAGCCGGCCCGCTACCCCACCCGGCTGGCCTTCAGCTGCAACTTCTCGAACTCAACCGTGCCCAATCCGCGCGCGGTGGCCATCTGCAAGTAGGGCATCTGCGCGGGGTCCAGATTCCACCAGGCCTTGGCGACATAAGCGTCAAGCGCTACCGGATCGGTGCCGGCGACCAGGGTTTTCTTAATCGCCACGTCTTCCAGGTTGCCGCCGGTAGGCCCGTTGCGCAGCAGAATGCGATAGCAGTCGATGAGGGTAACCGTGGGCAACATGAAGCTGGCCAAGTCCACGAGGCTCTGGTGAATCTGCTGGTGCAGGCGGTTGCGTTCGCCGCCCAGAATGCCGTACCAGTTCTTCATGCCCAGTGTGCAGCCGGTGAGGACGTGGTGCTTGGCGATGGGCATATTGACGATCTTGTCGGCCTCCAGGAACGGCGTGAAGACCGGCCAGCTTTTCAGCACCACGCCGCCGAGGTCCACTTCGCGGAAGAGTTCCGGATCGGGCAGGATGACTTCGGCGCCCACGGCGTGGGCGGCGGCCTGAATGCCGGAGCGTTGAAAGCATCGGCGCGGCTCGTTGCAACAAACGTCGGTGACGATAACCCGCTTGGCGCCCGCCTGCCAGCACTGGCGAACGGCCTCGGCGACGGCTTCGGGATTGGTGTTGGCGGCCTGCTCCGGGGTTCGGTCCCAGGCAACATTCGGCTTGATCACTACGACGTCCTGGCGGGCGATGAACCGCCGGATGCCGCCCAGGTCTTCGAGCGCCCGCTGCACCAGGGCGCGCGGCTCACCGCCTTGGACCACGGTCAGATGCGGCTGCTTGGGATCGGCGGCGGAGCGATGGTCGCGCTTAGCCTGCTCGGCCTGCGCAGGGACCGGGCGGAAGCTGTGCTCACTGAGCCATACGGCCGCGCCTGTCGCGCCGGCGGCGACTCCGCCGACGCGCAGCAGTTGCAGCATGGCTTCGCGGCGAGTAAGCGTCGGCGCTTGTGACTGGCTCGGTGGCGAATCCGGTTTCCGATCTGTTTCTCCGGCCATCGGCGACTCTCCCGGTCAAGTTACACGCAGCTAGACTTCCAGCAAGTGAATGCGTTCGGGATCGTCGGTGCCCAAGTTATGCGCGGCATCGGCGGCGGAAGCAATGTAACGGGGCGGACGGTTGGCGGCTTCGAGCGTGGGCATACCCACTTCGGCGCGCTTCTTTTCCAGCAGTTGCCAGGCGGTGCGATCGACGGCCACGCGGTCTTCGCCGACGATGAGCGCGTTGGGCTGCCAGAGGCGCTCGGGGTGGAAGCTGGGCCCGCCGTCATAGACGGAACTTATGGCGTCGCCGATGGTAAAGCGCACCTTCTCGCGGATGGCCGGAATGCAGTTGAGGTCGGCGATGGCCGGGTTGCAGCCGTTGGGATGCAGGTCTCCGGGGCGGTCGATGACGCCGTACATATTCTTCATCGAGAAAGTCACTCCGGCTAAGTTGTGGTCTTTGAGAATGGGCAGACTCACCACCATGGCGCACTCGCGGGTGAGAATCTTGGAGAGCTTGATGCGCGCAGTGCCCCAGGAATCCTGTAGCTCCTCGTAGCCGAAAACGTCGGAGCCGAAGACGCGGATGCGGCTGGGGTCGGTGTTGATCGTCAGTCCGCAGGCCTCGATCTCGCGGGCATTGCGGTCCCAGACCACGATCTCTCCGGGTTTGACGCCGGCTTGCTGGAGGCGCTCGCAGACGGCCAGCACCAGCGCCCGGTGGGTCGAGATGCCCTTGCCGCCCAAGCCGTTCACCTTGAGGCCAATCGTTTTGCCGACAGGGACGATCTGTTTCCATGCTTCCACCGGCTTATCGTGGCCTGTATAACTGGCGATGGCGCGGTCGAGCAGAGCTTGAACGCGGGTTTCATCCAGGGTTCCGTCGGCGCCGTGCAGCGCCGCATCGCGGGCGACTACGACTTTCGACTTGGTAGCATGTTTGTCGAGGATGGCGGCCAGTCCCAGTTTGCTTTGCGAACCGAGCACCACGGCTCCAGTGGCGGTCTTCAGAAAATCACGGCGGTTACTCATGGCAATCCTTTCCTTTGTAACTGAGGTCCTGTTACAGTTTCGCTTCCACGCCGCGCGCCAGAGCTAGCAGAGCCTGCGCCGCATCGGGAGTGGACTCGTAGGCAACGATGCGGACTAGATACGGGCCTTTGCGGAAGATCACGCTCTGCGCGTACTGGATGCCAGCATCGCCCAGTGAAACAGTCTTGGCTTCCTTGGTCTGGCCGGTTTCGAGTATCTTGCGCGCGCCCGCCGGGTCGCCCATCGTATACACATCCACAGTCGCCTCCAACTTACCCTGAAACTTGTAGTCGGAGGTGGAGACAGTTACCACGCCGGTGGAGATATACTGCTCGGCGTCGCCGTCTATGTACTGCCATAAGTCTTTGGCCGCAAAGACGCGCGTATCGCCGGTCTTCTCCCAGCCGGCGACGACACCTGAATCCGGGAACGGGTTCGCTGCTTTCTTCTTGCAGCCGCTAACTCCGGCGATAACAAGAAGGACCATCGCTGCGATTCCCAATCTCAATCCATTTGAGCGATACTTCACGGCGCGTTCTCCTTCATTTGCGGTTGAGCAGTATCTGGCTGCCGGGCGAGCGGCTTTCCCCAATGCTGGTGACATAAACTGCGGGGCGCTCCTGCAAAGGACAAGCATACTCGCAGGCCCCGCAGCCCACGCAACGGCTGGGATCGACACGCGGCTGCTTGAGCGTCTTGGCGTTGCCGTCGGCGTCAGTTACTTGAGCCTCTTGCACGTAAATCGCCTTGGGCGAGACCGGGCACCACTCCTCGCAGACGATGCACTCGGTGGCCATGGCCCAGGGCAAGCAGCGGCCACGGTCGTAGAACGCCGTTCCCAGGCGCACCGGCTGGCCCTGCTGACCCACGCCGACCACCCAACCCTTTTCCTTGGGCGTGATCCGCCAAATGGCGCCGGTGGGGCAGACCTCGGAGCAAAGTACGCAACTCGGTTCGCAATAACCGATGCGCGGGACCAGCGTGGGCGACCAGAGTCCCTCGATGCCGGCTTCGTCGAAGGTGGGATGAAGCGCCGTATTGGGGCAGACCTTCATGCACTCGCCGCAGCGGATGCAGCGGGATAGGAAATCGGATTCGTCAAGAGAGCCGGGAGGGCGCAGCAATCGCTCGTGGCGGCCTTTGCCCAAGCCGGTATTGGCGCGCATCAGTGGAACGATCGCCGCGCCCGCCGCCAAACCGGTCAGCGTCTTGCGCCGGCCCAGGTCCGGCGTAGCTACCTCCTTTTCGTTGTGGAAGAAGCGGAAAGTGAGGCTCTCATGCGGGCAAGCGCCCACGCAGTTCATGCACATCAGGCACTCGGCCTTGCGCCAGGGTGCGCCGCCGATAGGATCGTCCCCGCCTTGGCAGTGGAGAAGGCAGCGATTGCAATTGTTGCAGGTGGCGGCATCCTTGCGCAGCCCCAGGATCGACCAGCGGGAGACCGCGCCGAGCAGCGCGCCGAGCGGGCAGATGGCGCGGCACCAGAAGCGCGTAACGCGCAGGCTGAGGGCGAGAATGGCGATGAATAAAATGCCCAGCGCGAGTCCTTGCGAGTAGCGCGGCTGGCGAAGATCGAGAACCGTGAATTGCAGCACGGAATGCAGCGTTTCGCCCGCAGTTTTGATGGCCGCGATGGGACTGTGTTCGAGCGGTGTCAAAAGCGAGCGCGTTGCAAAGTTGAAGGCAGGTAGAATCGAGAGTCCGAAGGACCGGACCAGCAAACTGAAGGGATCGAGCGAGCCGATGGCAGCCGAGCCGAAGAATGCGGCGACCAGACCGGCGAGGAGCGCAACGTATTTGCCGGTCTGCCAGCGCTTGTAGCGATTTGCCTCGATGCCCCGCTTGCCCTTCTTGGCCTCCGAGGGCAGGTTGCCGACGAAGTGTTGCAGCGTACCCATGGGGCATATCCAGCCGCAGAAAAAGCGCCCGAAGAAGAGCGTGGGAACCAGAATCAGCAGGCTCCACAGCAGGCCGCGATAGAGCGCGTGGCTGGCAATTGCATTGAGCAGCGCAACAAGAGGATCTACCTGAAAGAAGAGGCTGACCGGGGTGCGCAGATGAATCTCGGTCGCGCCGCCGGGAAAGAGGCTCAGCGAGGCGAAGACCAGCAACCCAAGAAAAAACAGGAGGAAGACGATCTGCGAAATCCTGCGCAACAGGGGCAATCTGGACCCAGCCACGAGATACTCCTCCACTCGCTCCGTACGCAGGCGCTAGCCTTGCATAATGGATGATTGGCGCTACAGGGAAGAGCGAGCAGTGATCCTCATCACCGAATGGCGCTCACTTTGACCGTTGCGTCTGCCGTATCTCTGGCAGCATCTCTACTTTTTGAGAGGGAGATTCCCATTCCTGCCGCCAACCGTTGACACAAGGTGAGGAGGTCGTCGCTCCCAAGGCACGGAGCGGATATTGCGAAGAAGTCGAAGGCTGATTTGTCTTCTTCTCCTCGGTACGCCCGGCGGGCGGCATGATCGTAACGATAGAGTCTTTTCCAATTGAAGGATGAGCCTGAAGGGAGCGAAGGGTTAGCGAAGCG
>CAZMHC010000081.1:0-13769 GCA_964565955.1 uncultured Occallatibacter sp. | reverse complement strand
CAAGAACGCCGCAAACCTACAACCCAATCAGCATCCCCCTTGAAATCTATCGGGCCCGGATTGCCGCATCGCTGGCTGAGCCAAACCGAAAGAGGAGACCACAAATCGATTTATTATCTTAGCGCTTATGGGGGTAGCCCACCCCAATACCTTCAGCCGTCTGTTTCGCAATCTCGATCCTTATCAGTTTCGCGCTTCATTTCAGCAGTTCATGGCGCAGTTTTCCGCGCAATGCCAGGGCGTTATCGCCATTGACGGCAAAGTCTTACGGCGCTCGTTTGACCGGGCCAGCGGCAAATCGGTCCTGCACATGGTCAGCGCGTGGGGCTGCGAGCAACGCCTGGTGCTGGCGCAAATTGCCACCGATGCCAAGTCGAATGAGATTACGGCAGTGCCGAAATTGCTGGAGATGCTGACGCTGAAGGGCGCCATCGTGACCGCCGACGCGCTCAACTGCCTGCGCACCATCGCCGCGCAGATCGTGGAGCAGGGCGGCGACTACGCGCTGGCTCTGAAGGGCAATCAAGGCACGCTGCATGAGGATGTTATCTTGCTTCTGGACGATCCTGCGTGCAAGGCCGCCACGGCAGTGCCGGTCGTCGAGGCCGATCACGGGCGGATCGAGACGCGCACGGCGACGGTTTCTACCGAGATCGGCTGGCTGCAAAAGCAGCACCAATGGCCCGGGCTGAAGGCCATCGGCAAGGTACAGCGGAAACGGGAAACGGCGGAGAAAACCACCACCGAGACGGCGTACTACTTGCTCAGCGCGGAGCGGACGCCGGAGCGATTCAATGAGGCAGTACGCCAGCGCTGGGGCGTGGAGAATCGCCTGCACTGGCGATTGGACGTGGTGATGAACGAGGATCAGGACCGCACCCGGTTGAGCAACGGTCCGCACAATCTTTCTGCGCTCCGGCACATGGTGATCAATGCCATGCGGAAAGAAGGATCCAAAGGTTCGTTGCGCGGCAAATTCAAACGCGCCGGATGGGATGATGCCTTCCGCAGCAAACTTCTGGAGATGTTTTGAAATGCGATTGCCCTGCCCGCCGAAGCCTACCGCGCGGCCTCCCGCTGTTGGCGCAGTTCCTCCATCACCGACTGAACCAGCGCCTTGGCGCCCTCCATGTCGCTCAGAATCGCCTCCAGGTCCAGTGCCGGCCTTTCGAGATTGCGGCTGGAGGCGCAGTAGACCCCGTGCTGGCCCACCAGGATCAGAGCGTCGGTCAGCATATCCAGCGCCACCGCCAGCCTGCCCCGCTCCACGCCCATCATGAATTCGTGCCGCTCCAACTCCGCCCGCTTCTCGTCGAAAACGCTCATGGGACCAGCCTATCCGAAAAGCCGGAAAACTGCGGAATATGCGATCCTCGCCCGCGCGTAGGTCGTAAGCGGACCGCTCGCAATCGGTGGCCTGTCCGGGCGGCATTTCATTCCAGGCGGATTCTGGAATCCTATTTCGCAAACGCAAGCGAAAGCCGCTAAAGAAAGGCGGCCCGCCCGCCGAAATGGATACTACGGTCCCGCTGAAGCGGTGAAGGATAATCTGAACGGTTGCGCGCGACAATGCCGGAAAGTTCGCCCTCGTCGATCGGGTCGTATGGATGAGTATGGATGAATGGAGACTGTATGTCGCAAACCGAGACTCATAAAGAGGAAATGTCAGCCGTGCCCTGGACTCATCTTCGTCTGCCCCCGTTTCCTCAAGTCGCGATTCAGGTGTTGCAATTGGCGAGCAGCGAGAATGTGCAACTGCACCAACTCAGCGACCTGATTTCGTCCGACCCGGCCTTCGCCAGCGAAGTCCTCACCATCGCCAACTCCTGCCTCTATTCGCTTCGCGTTCCCGCCAGCAGCGTCCTGCAGGCCATTGCCGTCCTCGGCGCTAACCACCTCCAGGGGTTGTGCCTTACCGTCGGGGTAAGAACCTATCTGGGCAAGAATCTCGGCCATCCCTCGATGCGGGCCCTCTGGAGGCACAATCTGGCCTGTGCCCTGATCGCCCAGCAACTGGCTTCCGGGGGATTCATGGACAGGGATACCGCGTATACCGCCGGCATTATGCACGATGTCGGAAGATTGGGGCTGGCGGTCCTGCGCCCCAACGAGTACACCCTCCTGCTGGGCGCGCATCAAGGTTCCCCCGCCAGCATTCTTGTCGCCGAACAGGAAATGTTCGGATGGGATCATTGCGAGACCGGGCGAGAGTTGGTCGCGGATTGGAAGCTGCCCGCCGGATTCGATGCCGTCGTCGCCGATCATCATGCGCCAAGACGGAAGGATGCGCCCTGGGGCATCCCCGGTTTGATCAGCGTCAGTTGCAGAATGGCCGACGCCATTGGCTTCGCCGCGTTTCCTGGCTGCGAACCCGCTCCCTATGCCGAACTCCTCGGCGAACTTCCCTCTCGGGAGCGTCAATCCTTCCCGGCGCAATCCGAAACCCTGGCCGTCGAGGTCGCCGAAAAGATCAACGCCATCGAGTCCGTATGACGCAATGCGCCCCCCATCTCGCGGAGCGCCTTCTCAGTTGCCCGCCTCTCTCAGATAGACCTCCGTGTAATCCAGATAGTTCCGCGCGTACTCGAGTATCAGTTCGCGGTCCTTGTCGCAGAGTTCGCGGCGAAGTTTGGCGGGAACCCCGGCCCATAGCGTTCGCGGCGGCACCACCGTCTTTTCCGGAATCACGGCGCCGGCGGCAAGGATCGACCCCTCGCCGATGCGGCTGCCGTTGAGAATCGTGACTCCCATGCCAACCAATACCGCATCCTCGACCACGCAGCCGTGGACCGTCGCGTTGTGGCCAACGGTCACCCAATCGCCCACCACGACCGGATAGAGATTGCGCTGGCCGTGGAGCACGGCGCAGTCCTGCACGTTGCAATTGCCGCCCACGCGGATGGAATGAACGTCGCCGCGCAAGACCGCATTCATCCACACCGAGGAGCGCTCGCCGAGCGTCACGTCGCCGATCACCTGCGCGGATAGGTCAACGTAGCAACTGGCGGGAATTCGGGGCAGCCGCCCCTGGTAGCCGCGAATCATGGGTCAAGGCCTCCGGCTCAGTGTATTCGATTGGAGCGACGGATGAATCGGGACCTGCCAGTCCCAAAACGGGACTAACAAGGCTATTTAGCCTTCTTTGCGGCCTCTCGAGCGCTCATGCTAAAAATAAAAATAAAATAAAGACTCGATGCTTGACCCAAGTCACTGTGATTCGAGTATCATGAAGGATGCCTGATGGCAGGTTTGGAGGTGGGATTCTTTGGCGGAGGTTCGCTTACAGGAAGGCGAGCCGCTCGAAAACGCGCTGCGCCGGTTCAAGCGGAAGGTACAGCAGGAGGACATCATCAAGGAAGTCAAGCGTCACTCCTACTACCTGAAGCCCGGCGAGAAAAAACGCGTAAAGGCGGCTTTGGCGCGCAAGCGGAATCGCAAGAAGGCTCGCAAAGAGCAGGACTAGTTTCAACCGAATAGCTATGGCCGCCCCGGTATTCCCCCGAAGAAAGCGCGGGGGAAAGATCGAAGACAATGCCGGGGCGGTATGTCGTGTTTGTCGTTTGCATATGTAGCTAAGCCCACGCGCGACGTGGTAGTGTTAGGTGTCTCCCGGTTTGCCGGGCGGACAAACGATTTGCCGCTCATAATATACAGCGGCCGGGCCCTTGTTTTGAATACGCGAACGAAGACAGGGAAACGGGACCGGCAAGGAGTCTGGGATCATGGCCGATTTCAAAGAGTTTTCCTTCTTTGGGGAAGCCGGTCATGGAATTTTCAGACAGAGTTTTGAAGTGCGTCGATTGCGGCGCCGAGTTCGTTTTCACGGCCGGCGAGCAGCTATTCTTCCACGATAAGCAGTTCAAGAACGATCCCCGGCACTGCAAGCAGTGCAAGGCCAAGCGCGCTCGCGGAGGATCGAGGGTGCGCCCCGAGACCCGGACCAATTGCGCGGAGTGCGGAGAGGCCACCACGGTTCCATTCAAGCCCACTCAAGGCAGGCCCGTGCTCTGTCGCGTCTGTTTCAAACAGCGGAAGACAGCCGCGCAGCAGGCGCAAGAGAACGATGCCTGGAAAGGGAATGATCCGCACCCCGTCCTGAACTGAAGCGGAAAGCGGTCGCGCCTACGTTTTTTTCCTCATGGCGCGGTGACCGATGTCCCGCCGGTAGTACATTCCCTCAAATTGAATCAGTGCGATGGCCTCATAGGCGCGCTCCAGCGCCTCCGCCAGCGAAGCCGCCGCGGCGGTAACGCCAAGTACGCGGCCGCCGCCGGTGAAGACCTGGCCTTCCCGCCGCGAAGAACCGGAATGGAAGACCTCAACCCCAGGCAACGCGGCGGCATCCTCCAATCCCCCGATAGGCAGACCCGTCCGATAACTGCCCGGATAGCCGGCCGAACTGGCAATGACGCAGGCCGATGCGCCCGGACTCCAGCGCAACTCGGTCTCGGCCAGCCGCCCGTCGATGCAAGCCTCCAGCGCGTCCACCAAGTCGCTCTCCAGGCGCATCAAAATGGCCTGCGTTTCGGGATCGCCAAAGCGGACGTTGAACTCCAGCACCCGCGGGCCGCGCGCGGTCATCATCAGCCCGCAGTAAAGCACCCCGCTGAAAGGCGCGCCCTCCTCGGCCATGCCGCGCACCGTCGGCCCGGCGATGTGGCGCAGAACCCATTCGGCCATCTCAGGCTCCAGCATCGCATCGGTCGAGTAGACTCCCATGCCGCCGGTATTCGGCCCGGTATCGCCCTCGCCGATGCGCTTGTGATCCTGCGCCGGAAGCAGCGGCAGCGCGTGCTTGCCGTCGGCCAGGCAGAGAAAGCTGATCTCGTCCCCCTCCAGGAACTCCTCGATGACCACCTGCCGGTCCCGCTCGCCCAGCAGCTTGCCGCTGAAGAGGCCCTCGGCGGCTTCGATGGCCGTCTGCCGCGATTCGCAGATAATCACGCCCTTGCCGGCGTGCAGCCCGTCGGCCTTGACCACAATTGGCGGATGGAAGATGCCGACCGCCTTTTCAAGCTCGGCGGCACTGTGGCAGACGGCGTAGTTGGCGGTGGGAATCTGGTGCCGCTGCAAGAATCGCTTGGCGAAGCTCTTGCTGCTCTCCAGCATCGCCGCCGCTCGCGTCGGCCCAAAGACGCGCAGCCCGCGCTCCCGCAGCTCATCCACAATGCCCAGCGAGAGCGGCAGCTCCGGCCCGACGATGGTCAGCCCCGGCCGCTCGGCCTGGACCAGACCCACCATAGCGTCCAGGTCCTTCAGGTCCACCGGCACACAGCGCGCCATCTGCGCCATGCCGCCGTTGCCGGGCGCGCAGACCACCTCCGTAACCCGTTTGCTCCGCTGCACCGCCCAGGCCAGCGCGTGCTCACGTCCCCCTGAACCCAAAATCAGCACTTTCATCGTTGCATCCCCGTTCTTTCCAGAGCGTGATTCACCAGAGCGTCTTTCAATCGTCCGCTTTGTGTCAGTCGTCCACCGTCTTCGCCGACCCGCGAGGGAATGAAACAGCCTTAGCACTTTCTCCCGGAGGGAGAACCGATAATAGCCCAGGACAAGCGAAGCGCAGTCCTGGGGTTGCGTTGAACAAAAGATTCTCCGTCCCGTAGGGACGAACCGAAATCCGCCCCAAAGCATTTTGCTTTTTGAATCAACAACTTGCTCCATCCACGGAAAGCAGTTTCTTTTTAGGGCACGACTTCAGTCGTGCCGAAAGACGGCCAGAAGATATTGGGGCTTTAGCCCCTGCGGGATTGCAAACCAAATCCGCCTGGCCATCTGTGAAACACTCAGTAGTCTTCTCAGACCCCGAAAGGTTATCTGAGCAAACCGGGGGTGGGAAGTCAAACCGGAGCGACGGAAATGGGCAATCGACGTATAATTCTGCCATGCTGAAACGACTTTACATCGACAACTTTCGTTGTTTCGTCAACTTCGAGTACAAGCCGGAGCGGAAACAACTGCTGCTGGGAGCCAACGGAGGCGGGAAGTCGTCGCTGCTGGATGCGATTTTGTTCGTGAAGTGGTTTATTGAGGGCGACGAAAGCCGTTTTACTCAATCGACGCGAACCCGCTGGCAGGACCGCCCTCTTCAGGTTTTTGAAATCGAAGCTCTGCTCGATGAGAAGACTTTTGTATACCGGCTGGAGATTCGGTATGCACCGGAATCCAAACTACCGTCTATCGGTGTTGAAAGACTTACGGCATCCGGTTTTCCGGTTTTCGAGTTCGCCGATGGTAAGATTCACTTCTTCAACAACGAAGGTACGCAAGCAACAGCACTTCCGTGGGAGTCGAAACAATCCGCATTGCAGTTGGCCCAGGGGAGCAATTTACAGGTTAGACGTTTCATTGCATGGATGAAGACCTTGCACTGTTTTCAAATTGATCCATATCCGGAGGAAATGGAGGATACGGCTGACGGAGAAGATGAGGTGCCTGAATACGATCTATCCAACCTGGCCCCATGGTATCGCCATTTAATACAGGTAGAACCGGAGAACAATGCCCGTTTTCTTACGGAGTTGAAAGAAATATTGCCGGGCTTTCAGTCGTTGCCGCTCTTAAACGTCGAAGGTGGAGTAAAAAAGTTACATGCAGTTTTTTCGGCTCCACAAAATGGAGAAGGAAAATATCTAATATCCGAGCTTTCCGATGGACAGCGGATGTTGATTGGGCTTTACATGGTCATTCATTTTGTCCTTGCCAAAGGCCACACAGTCTTTATCGACGAGCCGGATAACTTCATCTCCTTGCGCGAGATACAGCCCTGGCTGTCTGCGGCGCAGGACGCTGTCGAAGACAGCAAAGGGCAACTTATTCTCATTTCACACCATCCGGAGATTCTCAATCTTTGGGCGCAATCGTATGGGCTTCGCTTCTTCCGCGAAGAGAATGGGCACGTGAGGACGGAAAAGTTCAAGACGGACTTTGATGGTGTCCTTCCGCCGTCAGAGGTAATCGCGCGAGGCTGGGAGAATGAATAAGCCGACGGCAGTGGTTGTCCTTTGCGAAGATGAGCGGACTTTTTCATTTGCAAAGAGATACTTGAACAAATGCGGGATAACTGGCATTCGTTCGAAGATATCGCCCAAAGGATGCGGATACGACTTTGTCATCAATGAGTTTGCGAATGAAGTCCTTGCGTACAGGATCGCAAACGCAAGGAAAAATACTTGGTTGATTGCTGTCGTTGACGCAGATACAGGCACAGTTGCCCAGCGTCTTGGAAAAATGGACAAGGCGCTGGAGAATTCAAATGAACAGAGAGTGAAAGATATTAGTATCAAGAACGAACGAATTGCGCGGCTGGTTCCTCGACGCAATATCGAGACTTGGATAAAGGCTTTGAACTCGGAACAGGTTAATGAAACGGATAATTACAAGTACAAAAAGCACGATGACGAATGGGATGCAATCATCCCGTCGGCGGCAGTAACCTTCTTCGCGTATACCCGACAAAATGCGCAGGTGCCAGAAAACCTCATTGCATCGTTGCTCCACGGGGTCAATGAAATGAGCCGCGTCCTGCAATTGGTCCGGTGACGCACAATGGTTCAACTCCGCATCAAACCTTACAAGCAAATGATGGCCGAGAAAGCGCGGCGGGCGGAGCAGACGCGGCGCTACCGGCGTAACCAAATCTTTGGGCTGGTGATGCTGGCAGCGGCGATCTGCCTCTGGTGGCTCTTCCACACCAATCCGAAATGGATATTTCCTCCCGGATGGTGGCGGCTGTGACGACTGCGTCGAGCAGCCCTTTGGATGAGATCCAGGCCCCGCTGGCCGTGCTGCTGCTGGGCCCCACGGGCAGCGGCAAGACGGCGCTCTCGCTGGCTCTGGGCGAGCGCTTCGGCGGCGAGATCGTCAGTTGCGACTCGGTCGCCGTCTATCGCGGCATGGACCTGGGCACGGCCAAACCATCCGCCGAGGAGCGGGCGCGGCTGACGCATCATCTCATTGACGTGGCCGACCCCGACCAGCCGTTTACGGCGGGCGAGTACAGCCGGGTCGCGCGGGCCGCGTTGCGGGCCATTGCGGCGCGCGGCCGCCTGCCCATCGTCACCGGTGGAACCGGCCTCTACCTGCGCGCGCTCACCGACGGCCTATTTGCCGGGCCGAAGCGCCAGCACGAGCTGCGCGAACGCCTCAACCGCAGCCGCAGTCGCCACGGAGCGGCTTGGCTGCACCGGCTGCTGCGCCGCCTTGACCCGGCCTCCGCAGCCCGCATTCATGCCAACGATACGCCCAAGCTGATTCGCGCCATCGAAGTCTGTCTGGCCGCGCGCAAGCCGCTCTCACAAGTTCTTGCCCGCGATCCGCTCACCGGCTTCCGGCTGCTGCGGATCGGGCTGAACCCGCCCCGCGAGGCTCTTTACGACCGGCTCAACCGCCGCTGCGCCGCCATGTTCGCCTCTGGACTCGTCGAGGAAACGCGCGGCCTCCTGCAACGCTACGGGCAGCTAAAAGCCTTAGACTCGCTCGGCTACCGCCAGGCACTGGCCGTGCTGCGGGACTCTTGGGTAGTTGAGGAAGCAATCACCGCCGCTCAGCAGGGCCACCGCAACTACGCCAAGCGCCAGTTGACCTGGTTCCGGCGCGAGCCGGAGGTGCACTGGATCGAGGGCTTCGGCGACGAGCCGGAGACGATGCGCACGGCAGCCGATTTAATTAAGTCGGAGATGCGATTGACCCAAGAGCATTAAACTAAACAGTGACTGTGCGCCCCACCAGCGCGCCGCGGAATGGAGTTTCCCCTTGACTGAGACCTTGGCAGAGACGATTTACGATGTGGCGATCGTTGGCGGCGGGCCGGCTGGCTACACGGCGGCCATTCGCGGCGCGGAGTATGGGCTGAAAGTGGCGCTGATCGAAAAGACCGACAAGCTGGGCGGCACTTGCCTGCACGTCGGCTGCATTCCCACCAAGGCGCTGCTCTTCAACGCCGAAATATGGGACCATTTCAAGCGCGCCGCCGAGTTCGGCATTGAAGGCATCGGTACGCCCGCGCTCAACTGGACCGCCGTGCTCCAACGCAAGAGCGCCATCATAGCGAAGCACGTCAAGGGCCTCGATTTCCTGATGAAGAAACATAAGATCGCGGTTATCGCGGGCTACGGCCGGCTGACCGGCCCCGCGCAAGACGGCGTACACGCAGTAGAAGTTACCGGCGGCGAGACTAACTCGCAAGTGAAGGCAAAGAATGTCATCCTGGCCACCGGCTCCGAGGCCAAAATGCTTCCCGGACTTACAGCAGGCGACCGCATTCTCACAAACATCGAGATACTCTCCATCGGTCAGCCTCCCAAGTCGCTGATCGTCATCGGCGCGGGCGCGGTGGGCATGGAGTTTTCTTCCATCTTTCGCAGCTTCGGCGCGGAAGTTACCGTCCTCGAGTTTCTGCCGCGAGTGGTCCCAGTCGAGGACGAGGAGATTTCAAAGGAGCTGACGCGGCTCTTCAAGAAGCGCGGCATCGACGTCAATACCGGCGCCAAGGTGGAGTCGGTCGAGACGACCGAAACCGGCGTGAGGGTGACTTATACCGACGCCAACGGCAAGACGCAGGTCAAGGAAGCCGAAAAAGTATTGGTAGCCGTGGGCCGCGCGCCGAACAGCGCTAACATCGGCGTGGAAAAGACCGCTATCGAACTGGAGCGCGGCTTTATCAAGGTCAACGAGGCGCAGGAGACCGCGGAACCCGGTGTCTTTGCCATCGGCGACATAGTGGCCGGGCTGCCGCAACTGGCCCATGTAGGCTCGATGGCCGGCCTGATTGCCGCCGCAAAGATTGCGGGGAGCGCCTTCCGTCCCATCCGCCGCGACCGCATCCCAGGATGCACTTATACCGAGCCGCAGATCGGATCGGTGGGACTTACAGAAACGCAGGCCAAGGACAAAGGTTACGAAGTCAAGATAGGCAAGTTCCCCTTCGCGGGCAACTCCAAGGCCACCATCCTCGGCAATCACGACGGCTTTGTGAAGATCGTTTCCGATGCCAAGTACGGCGAGATTCTCGGCGTACATATCTTAGGCCCGCAAGCCACGGAGTTAGTCGCCGAAGCCGTCGCCGTGCTGGAATTGGAAGGCACGGTGGAGGAACTGATGTTCACCGTCCACGCCCATCCCACGCTGGCGGAGTCGCTGCTGGATGCCTACGGAGCTGTCGAGGGCATGGCGATCAACGCGTGAGCAATGCGATTACACCCGGTCCAACTCCGCGAATAGCTCCGCCAGCACAATGCGGATAGGAGTTCCGGGAATCGTGAGTTCGCCAGAGAGGGCCAGTTCCAATCCATCCGATGTGCCGCGATAGCCGACGCGGGCATATGGGTCGATGACCCATACGTGCTCAATGCCAAAGCTGAGATACTCCGCTGCTTTGGCCGCCGTGCGGCGTAAGGTGTCTTCCGGCGACTGAATCTCGATGACCAACAGCGGCGGCTGGGTGAGGATGCGCTCACGCGGCGTCCCTGAGCGCAGAATGGCAAGATCGGGTACGCGGAAATGGTCGCGCTGGGTTTGGACGCGCTGCTCGGAGACGGCAATCACGCCCCATTCCGCGCGATGGGCGACAAAGATGCTGCCCAAAAACAATTGCAGGAAAGAATGCTCGAACTCGCCCAAGCCGCGCTCCTCGATAACTCCGTCCACGTACTCGCAGTCGTGCTCGTAGACCGTCGAGAGATACTCCGCGACGGAGATGGGTGGGTCGAAGACGGGCGGCGTCGCCATGAGAAAATTATCCTCCGATTTCGTACCTTTGGCTACTATTGCAGTTGCTTTTCGGTCAACGCCGAGAAACGTCGCCGCGATCGAGAGCGATGCCGATCTTCGGGCTTTCCCTCTTCGCGGTAAACTTGACTGTGATGAAAATCGGCATCGATTTCGGCACGACCCGCGTGGTGGTGGCCTCCGTGGACCGGGGCAACTTTCCGCTTGTCAACTTCGACGCTCCGGACGGGCAGACGCGCGACTGGTTTCCCCCCGTGGTTGCGGTAAACGGAGACTTGCGCCGCTACGGTTGGGAGGCGATCGCCGCGCAGGAGGATGAGCGCTGGACGGTTCTGCGCTCCCTCAAGCGTTCCCTGCGCACCGCCGGGCCGCATACCGAAGTGCCGGTCGCCGGCCAGATGTTGCCGCTGCGACTGTTGATGGCCGAGATGATGGCGGCCCTCAAGACGCAGCTTCTGGAGCACTCCAACCTGGCGGCCGAACCTGCGGAGCGCCTTGAGGCGATGCTCGGAGTTCCCGCCAACGCCAACAGCAATCAGCGTTACCTCACCGAGGAAGCGGCGCGGGAGGCGGGCTTCACGGTGCTTGGACTCATCAACGAGCCCTCCGCGGCGGCCATCGAGTTCACCCACCGCAACGGAGCCGAGCGCAAGAGCCGGGCCGGCAACGGCTTGGTGGTTTACGACCTCGGCGGAGGCACCTTCGACGTTTCGCTGGTCACCCTGGGCGAGACGGAGCACACCGTCGAGGCCTCCGACGGCATCCCCTCGCTCGGTGGCGACGACTTCGACAAAATTCTGGCCGACCTCGTCCTGGAGCGACTCGGCGAAGCCGGCAAGCTCACCGCGCCGGAGAGTTACCGTCTCCTGGAGGAGTGCCGAGAAAAGAAAGAGTCCCTGAATGCCAACACGCGCAAGATCACCCTCGATCTGGAGCGGGTTCGCGCCGGATGGGAGCCGCTCACCCTCCCTGTGGACGAATACTACGAGCGCTGCCGCCCGCTGATCGAGCAAACCCGCGCGGTCATCGAGAATCTGCTGGCCGCGCACTCCGAGCGCTCTTTGGATACCCTCTACGTCACCGGCGGCGGCGCCGAGCTGCCCCCCGTCGCCCGCATTCTGCGCGAGAGCTTCGGACGCAAGGTGCGCCGCTCCGCCTATATGCGTTCCGCCAGCGCCATCGGCCTGGCCATTCGCGCCGCCGCCTCGGCCAGCCAATCGCCGGAGGAATCTATCCGCGACCAATTCAATCGCAACTTCGGCATCTGGCGCGAAGCCGACCACGGCGGCAGCATCCTCTTCGACCTCATCTTTCCTCACGGACTGCGCCTGCCGGCCCCCGGCGCGCCTGCGCTGCGCGCTGAGCGCATCTACCGGCCGGCGCATAACATCGGCCACTTCCGCTATCTGGAGTCCTCGCATATGGACCGGCAAGGACAGCCCTGCGGCGAGATAGCCAATTGGGGCCAGATTCAGTTTCCCTTCGATCCGGAGTTGCAGGGCCGCTCCGACCTGGCCGCCCTCCCGGTAACTCCGCTCGGACATCCTGACGGAATTGTCGTCCGCGAAGAATACAGTTGCGACGCGGCCGGCAGCCTGCGCGTAAGAATCTCCGCCGAACCCGCCGGATATGCGCGCGAGTTCTCCATCGACCAGATCGAACCGTCGTAAAAAATCCGGCTCGCGGTGCGCTTCGATGTGAAAACGAATCGGATTGCAATTCGAGTTCGAGCCATCTCCCCCGCATTGTCCCGGCGATTGTTGAAGACCGCTTCAAACTGGGGCGAAATCCAGCCAAGCGATCGATCTTCATCGAAGGCTGGAAAACGTGTCCGCTGCTTTCGGCCCATCATTGCGGAAGACAAAAAGCCCGGCGGTTAAGCCGGGCCTTTAGGTTGAGTGATACGAAATTGAAGGGGATGCCGGCTCCGCCGCAGGCGGTTACTCGGCCGCCATCTCCTCGGCTTCGCCCTCCTGACGCATCAGTTCAAGTTCGCGCTCGGCGGCTTCGATCTCGGCCGTGACCTCCTGCTGAACGCGGGCCGCTGCTTCCTCCAGCTCCGGCGAGAGCTGAACGTTGCGGTAGTACTCGAGCCCGGTTCCGGCGGGAATCAAACGCCCGACGATCACGTTCTCCTTCAGGCCGCGCAGGTTGTCCACCATGCCGTTGATGCTGGCCTCGGTCAACACGCGCGTCGTCTCCTGGAAGCTGGCCGCGCTGATGAAGCTGTCGGTCGAGAGCGACGCCTTGGTGATGCCCAGCAACAGCGGCCGCCCAGTCGCCGGTCGGCCGCCCAGAGCCAGCACCCGCTCGTTCTCCTCGCGGAAGCGGAAGCGGTCCGGTTGCTGATCGAGCAGGAAGTTGGTATCGCCTACCTCGTCGATGCGCACCCACCTCAGCATCTGGCGCACGATCACCTCAATGTGTTTGTCCGAAATGGCCACGCCCTGCAAGCGGTAGACCTCCTGGATCTCGTTGACCAGGTATGCCTGCAACTCCTTTTCGCCCAGCACGGCCAGAATGTCGTGCGGGTTCAGTGGGCCGTCCATCAGCGGATCGCCCGCGCGCAGCCGCTCGCCTTCCTGCACGTTGACGTGAATGCCGCGCTGCACCGAGTATTCCTTCTCGTCGCCGTTGTCCGCCGTCACGTAGATCTTGCGCTGCCCCTTGGCCACCTCGCCGAAACGAACCACGCCGTCTATCTCGCTGATGATGGCCGTCTCGCGCGGCTTGCGCGCCTCGAACAGCTCGACCACGCGCGGCAGACCGCCGGTGATGTCCTTGGTCCGGGTGCTCTCCTTGGGTATCTTGGCCAGCACGTCGCCCGGACCCAGTTCGTCGCCGTCCTGCACCATCAGGTGAGCGCCCCGCGGCAGCAGATAGCGCTTCTGCCCCTTGGCGTTCTTCACCACAAAGGCCGGCTGCCGCTTCTCGTCGGGAGCGTCCGCCACCACCCAGCGCGAGAGGCCGGTCACTTCGTCCACTTCTTCGTTGAGCGTGATGCCTTCCTGCAAATCCTTGAACTGCACCGTGCCGCCGAT
>CAZMHC010000080.1:0-13805 GCA_964565955.1 uncultured Occallatibacter sp. | reverse complement strand
GCCCGGCAGCAGGTCGAGAACGGCGCCAACGTCATCGACATTTGCATGGACGAGGGGATGATCGACGGCGTGGCGGCGATGACGCGCTACTTGCAGTTGCTGGCATCCGAGCCTGAGGTGGCCAAGGTTCCCTTCATGGTGGACTCCTCGAAGTGGGAGGTCATCGAGGCTGGGCTGAAGTGTTTGCAGGGCAAGGGCATCGTCAATTCGATCTCGCTGAAAGAAGGCGAGGAGAAGTTTCGCCAGCGCGCCGAAGCGGTGCTGAAATACGGCGCGGCGGCGGTGGTGATGGCCTTTGACGAACGGGGTCAGGCCGCAACTTACGAAGAGAAGATTGGCATCTGCGAGCGGGCCTACCGCATTCTCGTCGATGAGATTGGATTCCCGCCGGAAGACATTGTCTTCGACCCCAATGTACTCACCGTGGCCACCGGCATGGAGGAGCACAACAATTACGCCGTGGACTTCATCGAAGCCACGCGCTGGATCAAGAAAAACCTGCCCCACGCCAAGGTTTCGGGCGGGGTTTCCAATGTCTCGTTCAGCTTCCGCGGCAACAACAAGGTGCGCGAGGCCATGCACTCGGCTTTTCTCTATCGCGCCATCGCGGCCGGCATGGACATGGGCATCGTGAATGCCGGAATGCTCGAAGTCTACGAGGAGATCGAGCCGGAGCTTAGGGAACTGGTCGAGGATGTACTGCTGAATCGCCGTCCCGACGCGACCGAGCGGCTGGTGGCGCGCGGCGAGGCATTGAAGGCCGGGGGCGCGGGCGCGCCGGTGAATGAAAAGAAGGCCGAGGAATGGCGCAACGGCACGGTCGAGGAGCGCCTCTCGCACGCGCTGGTCAAGGGGATCGACGCGTATATCGAGAGCGACGCGGAGGAAGCGCGAGTCAAGCTGGGCCGGCCTCTGGCGGTCATCGAAGGTCCATTGATGGCCGGCATGAGCGTGGTGGGCGACCTGTTCGGCGCGGGCAAGATGTTCCTGCCGCAGGTGGTCAAGTCGGCGCGGGTGATGAAGAAGGCCGTGGCGCATCTGACGCCGTTCATGGAGGCCGAAAAAGCGGCAATGGTCGCGGCTGGACGGGAAGTGAAGGCGCAGGGAAAGATTGTGCTGGCAACGGTCAAAGGCGACGTTCACGACATCGGCAAGAACATCGTCGGGGTTGTGCTTGCGTGCAATAACTACGAAGTTATCGACTTGGGAGTCATGGTCTCCTGCGAAAAGATTCTGGAGCGCGCCCGGGCGGAGAAGGCGGACCTGATCGGCCTCAGCGGCCTGATTACGCCGTCCCTGGACGAGATGGTGCACGTGGCCAAGGAGATGGAGCGGCTGGGATTCAAGCTGCCGCTGCTGATCGGCGGAGCCACCACCAGCCGGGCGCACACCGCGGTGAAGATCGCTCCGCACTACAGCGAGCCGGTGATCCATGTGCTCGATGCCAGCCGCGCGGTGCCGGTAACTGCCAGCCTGCTGAGCGACGAAGGCAAGGCGGAGTTCGTGATCGAGCATTGCGCCGCCTACGATGCGCTGCGCAAGGCCCACGCCGCGCCGCGCCCCAAACTTGTCTCACTCGATACGGCGCGCATCAGGCGAACTCCGATCGCATGGCGCGCCGAAGACCTGCCCGCCCCTGAGTTTATCGGCGTGCGCGCGCTGGACAATTTTTCTCTGGCTACCCTGCGCGAATTCATCGACTGGACGCCGTTCTTCCACACCTGGGGTCTGAAAGGCGTTTATCCCCGCATCCTCGACGACGAGGGGCAAGGAGCGCAGGCGCGCCAGATATTCAACGAAGGGAATGCGCTGCTGGACCGCATGGTTGCGGAAAACCTTGTCGCCGCGCGCGGCGTTTACGGCTTCTTTCCCGCCAATGCGGTGGGCGACGACGTTGAGTTATACGCCGACCAAACCCGCGCAAAGGTTCTTGCCCGTTTCCACTTCCTGCGCCAACAGACGAACAGGGAAGGGAACGAACCCTGCCGGTCGCTCTCCGATTTCATCGCGCCCAAAGAGACGGGGCTTCCCGATCATATCGGAGCTTTCGCCGTGACTGCCGGGATCGGCCTGAAGGAGTTATGCGATCGCTTCCGCGCGGCAAGCGACGACTACAACGCGATCATGGCCGAAGCCATTGCCGACCGCCTGGCCGAAGCCTTTGCCGAATGCCTGCACAAGCGGGTGCGCGACGAATGGGGTTACGGCCGCAACGAGAACCTGAGCATCGACGACCTCGTAGGCGAGAAATATCGCGGCATCCGCCCCGCGGCCGGCTACCCGGCCTGCCCGGATCACACCGAGAAGGGAACGCTGTGGCGCTTGCTCGACGTGGAGGCCAACACCGGCATGAAGATCACAGAGTCCTTCGCCATGTGGCCTGGGTCGAGCGTGAGCGGCCTCTACTTCGCCCACCCTGAGTCGCGCTATTTCTCGCTGGGGAAGATCGACCGCGACCAGGTCGCCGATTATGCCGGACGCAAGGGGATGTGCATGGCGGAGGTCGAGCGCTGGCTGGGGCCGAATCTCAACTACGATCCGGCATAAGAACGTGCGATCTTCCGGTTCTCGAAAGCAGTCCCAGGTCACACTCCGAGCCGATCGAATCGCTAGAAAGAGCTTCGCGCCTACCCGGCCACTGTTCCGCGAAACACTCCGAGAAAGCGGTCCGCGCTGAGTTTTGCGCCGGGGAAGACGTAGTCAAGATTGGCGGCAGAGAGGGATTGCGACGCGACTTCGCCCAGAACCTGGCGGAAGTCGGTGGTGACGGCCAGATCGCGGCCCTCGTTGAGTTGCTCGTCGGCCAATCCCGGCCATTTGCCGTAGACTTTGCCGCCTTTCACGCGCCCGCCCAGGACAAACATTGCGTTGGCGTGGCCGTGATCGGTGCCGCCGGTGCCGTTTTCGCGGGCGGTGCGGCCAAACTCGGACATGGTAACTAAAGCAAGGTCTTCGGCGGCATCGCCCAGGTCGCTCCAAAAGGCGGCGATGCTCGTTGAGAAGTCGCGCAGGCGGTCAGCGAGCTGGCCGTTCACGCCACCCTGATTCTGATGGGTATCCCAGCCGCCCAGGTCGGTAAACGCGGTTTCGACGCCGAGGTTGGCCTTGAGCAGTTGGGCGATCTGCTTCATTCTGTTGCCGAATTCGGTGTTCGGATAGTCTGCTCCGGGGCTGGGTTGATACTGCGCCGGATCGGCCTCGCGCAGCATCTTCACGGCCGCGAAGGTCTCCTCGCCGGCGGCATGGAAGACCCGGTCGCCGCTTTGGCCGTAGATGGACTCGAAGGCCACGGCCGCCGGCGAAGGATCGGCGCCGTGCCCGCCGACGGCAAAGCTGTTGAGGCTGGAAAGCGCAATGGCGGGAATCTTTCCCGCCAGGGTCCGGGGCAGCTCGGAGCCGAGGGCCAGCGCGCGAAAAGCGGTGCTCTGCCGTCGGCGGCGCCGGTCTTCGGCCTGCAGGGCGCGGTTCAGCCAGCCGTCTTCGGTGCTTTTGACGCCGGGGGTGCCGGACTCCATGAAGTCCTGGGCATCGAAGTGGGAGCGAGTCGTATCCGGCGAACCGGAGGCGTGAACCACGGCCAGATGGCCCTGATCGTAGAGCGGCTTGAAGGCCGAGAGAGCCGGGTGCAAGCCGAAGAATCCGTCCAGGTCGAGAACCTGATTGTCGGCAATGGCGATGCCGGGCCGCATGGCGTAATAATTCTTCTCGCGGTAGGGGACGACGACGTTGAGGCCGTCGGCGGCGCCGCGCTGGAAGATGACGACCAGACGGCGGTTGGGGTTGACTGAGGAGGCTTTCTCGGCCATCGCCGCGCGCGCCAGGAAGCTGGGAATCGCACTTGTGGACGCGATGGCCAGAGCGCCGTTGCGCAGGAAAAATCGTCGATCGGTCTGCATGGTCTGCCTCCCTTGACTTGTTGACTGCCTTATCGGCGGATCGTTACCGGCGCTGGAACTCCGGCGATCCCAGCAAGAGTCCGGCCAGAAGTTGATCCTGTTTTTCGAGCGCGGCAGTGGCCTGCGCTTGAGTGAGCGGTTTGCCGGCAGCGGGGATCGGGCTCTCCGGCGGCATAATTTGCGCTTGAAATTGATCGAGCACAGCGGTCCGCGTGGATTCGCTCACTCCTCCCGGAACCAGAAGCGATTCAAGGCGCTGTTCGTCGGCCTGTGAAGTGTAGGCAGGGAAGCCGGGTAGACCGTAGGGGGCGCTATTGCCGCTCTGCGGCGAAGCCCAGGCGACGGAGATGCCGGTCAGCTTGCCGGAGGCCAGCGAGAGGGCGAAGTTCATGCGGTTGACCAATGCTCCAGTGCCGACCCACGCGGCGGCTTGCCAGTTATAGCCGGTGGGCGGAACGGAGCCGTAGAGCGGCATTCCCATCTCGCGGAGGGCGTTGGCCAGCGGCTGCGGGTTATCCACGGATATGTCGCCGGCGCGGACGGCCGAGACCACATACTCCAGCGGCGTCTTGACCTTGGCTCTCCAAGCGTCCTCGGCCCAGAACTCGGGGGAGTGGAAGAGAGTCTTGAGCACGGTAGAAATGTCGCCTCCGCTGGCCAGATAGGAGTCGGCCATGCGGTTCACAAGGGTCGCGGGAGGGTCGTCGCCCACGAAGCGAATGGCCAGCTTGCGGCTGAGAAAGCGGGCCGTGGCGGGGCGCGTGGCCAGCAGATGCAGCAGCTCGCGCCCTTCTTCTTCGCCGTCCTCTTGGAACTTGACGCCGAGGACTGTCTTTGTGCCCGGTTCATGGCGGTTTTCGTCGAATTTGAAAGCGCCGCCGCGCTGCGGTCGATCGACCGTCCAGCCGGTGAGGATGCGCGCCACCTGGGTCACGTCCGCCTGCGTGTATCCGCCGTTCACGCCCAGAGTGTGCAGCTCCATCAGTTCGCGGGCATAGTTTTCGTTCAGGCCATCGGGGGCCTTGCGCTTGGCGTCGGGGTGGCGCGCCGCATTGGCCTTGCTCTTCTCGGCCGCCGGAGAATCCGGCCCCATGCTGCTGGAGTTATCCAGATAGAGAAGCATCGCCGGGCTGTGCGCCGCGGCTTCGAGCAAGTCCTCGAACTTTCCCAGGGCCAGCGGGCGAATCGCGTCCCGCTCGTAACTCACGAGATAGTAGGGAGTTTCGTCGTTCTTATGGAGGTAGACATTGAAGTGATTGAGCCAGAAGTCGGTCATCGCTTCCTGAAGCTGGGCGTTCGAGTAAATCTCGCGGGTAAGCCGCTGGGCGATGAGCTCGTCGGCGACCTGCCGCTGCGGGTTGTCGAGCGCGGCCACCGTCTCCCTCTGCTCCGGGGTAAGTCCGGCGGCAAGCGCGGCGCGCCGCGGCCCCTTGAGCGCTTTGCGGAAGCCGTCGAACTCCGGCTGCGTCATCGCGATCAGGCGGGCTACGCGCTGGTCGGGATCGAGCGCCAGAATGGGCGGAATCCGCGCCTCATCGAAGGCCGGCTGCTCCAAAGTAGCGGCGGGGGCCATGCTCATTGCAGCGGGCTGGGACGGAGCCGATTGCGGCGGATTGGCGATCGGCTGTTTGCGTTCGGCTTGCGCTTCCATGGTCGGTGCGGCCATCGGCTCGGAAAGAACCCCGCTCCCGTTCATGGACGCATCGGTTGCGGCAGTCGATCCCGCGGTCACGCCGGGCGTGGCGAGGGCGGCATCCGCAAGCGCCTGCTCCTGTTTCTTGCGCTCGTTTTCCCGCTTGCGGTACTGGATGCGTGCGATCTCGTTCTCATAAACCGCGTGCAGGTCGGCCGCTTCCGGGACCGGCACTTTGCCGTCGGCGGCCTGGCGCAGCAGCGCGTTGCTGGGCATCCGGTAGAGAATATCCGGAGCGCTCAACCGCATCGCGGGAAACTGGGCGAGCCGGGCTTCGAGGTCGGTCTCATCGAGCCTCCGCGGGTGAAGCTGATCGTCGAACCAGCGATCGAGTCCGATCGCCCTCACCGCCTCCAGATCGCCCGGACGCGGGCCGAAGGTAAAGCGGTTGAGCGCGTGCAGGATGCGCCGATCCCCATGTATCTCGCCGGGTTGATAGGCAGACCGCGTGGTTGCCTTGCCGTTTGGCGCACTGTCCGGCTGCGCAGGCTCGGCGATCCCGGCGCCGCCGGCGAGGCTGAGGCTCACGAACACTGCCAGCGTCGCTCGGAATCGTTCCATTGGAGGCTCTCCTCTGGAAGCGGCCGGGAACGGTCCGACTCGGCGATGGCTTCCCACCGATTGAAACCCGGCGAACGCGAAATAGTTGCGAAGCCACGAAGCGCCTTGCGAAGGGAGTGGGCGTGACGATTTCCGAGCAAGCCGAAGATGATTTGCCGGGTACCCCACGCCTCACTCTTCGGACTCGCCTGAGGGGGCTTCATAAGATTGCCCCGCGTCTCCACCCCTGGAGTGAGCCGGATCACACCTGAAGGGTCTATGATGGACAAGAATTGCGCGCGGCGAGACGGCCTTGCCGCCAGCGCGAAAATCCTCCTGGAGTCTTGATGGCATCGTTTGGCAGTTTTGCGCTTCTCATCGCTTTGGCGCTGGCCGCATACAATCTGCTGGCAGGGGCGGTAGCATTGCGCCTGATTGCGACAGGACAGCCCACGGCCGTTTCGCCGGAGCGGCTGGCCGATACGGCGCGGCGGGCCGGAATCGCCGGCTTTGCGGCTGTCACCGCTGCGGCCTTCGCGCTGATCTGGTCGGTCTTTAGCAACGATTTCTCCATTGCCTACATTCTTGAGCACTCCAACCGCGCACTGCCCGCCGCCTATAAGTTTTCCGCGCTGTGGTCCGGCCAGGAGGGTTCGCTGCTTTTGTGGGCGTGGCTGCTGGGCGCTTACGGCTTCGTCCTGCGCCTGACGCACAAGCAAGACGTCAAGCTCTACGCCTACGCGGGCGCGATTCTGGCCGGAATTCAGGTCTTCTTCCTGCTGGTGCTGAACTTTGCCGCGCCGCCCTTCGCGCTGCTCAAAGGAGCGATCCCCGCGGACGGCAACGGCCTCAATCCTTTGCTTCAGTACCCGGAGATGGTGATTCATCCGCCCATGCTTTACCTGGGTTATGTGGGCTTCTCGGTGCCGTTCGCCTTTGCGCTGGGCGCGCTGACGATGCGCTATCCCGGCGAGAAGTGGATCAAGATAACTCGCATCTGGACGATGGTAACCTGGCTGTTTCTAACTTGCGGCATCTTCCTCGGAATGCACTGGGCCTACGCGGTGCTGGGCTGGGGCGGTTACTGGGGATGGGACCCGGTGGAGAACGCCAGCTTCATGCCCTGGCTCACTGGCACCGCTTTTCTTCATTCGGTGATGATGCAGGAGAAGAAAGGCATGATGAAGAGCTGGAACGTCTGGCTGATCTTCTCCACCTTTCTGCTAACTTTGTTAGGTACGCTGCTGACCCGCGCCGGGCTGGTCAGTTCCGTTCACGCCTTCGCGCAATCGTCCATCGGCACTTGGTTTGTGGTCTTCATGGGCATCGTGCTGGCGGTCTGCATCTTCACTTATATCCTGCAACGCGACCACTTGCAAAGCGAGCATAGGTTGGAGTCTCTGGTCAGCCGCGAGTCCAGCTTTTTGTTCAATAACCTGGTTTTGCTCACCGCCTGCTTCGTGATCCTTTGGGGAACTCTCTTTCCCATCCTCAGCGAATACGTCGAAGGCAGCAAAGTTACCGTGGGCGCGCCCTTCTACAATCGCGTGGCCGTGCCCATAGGGCTGTTTCTGCTCTTTTTGACCGGCGTCGGTCCGCTGCTGCCCTGGCGCGCCACCTCGCTCAAAAGCATTCGCCGCAACTTTGCGCTCCCTTCGATCGCGCTTTGGTCTACAGTTATCGTCTGCCTTGCCGCCGGTGTGCGGCCCTGGCAGGACGGCAAACTCGATCAGGGCAGATTCTACGCCATGGTGGCTTTCGCGCTTTCGGCCAGCGTACTGACCGCGATCCTCTCGGAGTTTCTGCGCGGGGCCGCGGTGATTTCAAGGCAAACCGGCGAGAGTTACTTTGTAGCGACGTATCTCTTGGTTCGCCGCAATACTCGGCGCTACGGCGGCTATCTCATCCACATCGCCGTGGTGATTGTGGTCATCGGTCTGGCCGGCGCCGCATTCAATCGCAACGTGGAAAGCGAAATGGCCCCGCGCGACAAGATTTCCATCGGGCCTTACACCTTGGAATCGGTAACTTCCACCCAGGATTCCAACCCTAACTACAACTCCGAGTATGCCCTGCTCGACGTTTACAAGGACGGCAAGAAACTTTTCCAGATGACTCCCGAGAAGCGCGTCTATCTGGCCAGCGACCAGCCGCAGACCATGGTGGCCATCCACTCGGTCCCCCGCTGGGACTTATACGTCGTTTACGAGGGAACCAATCCGGATACAGGGCAGCCGATCATCAAGGCGTTCTTGAATCCATTGGTCGGCTGGATCTGGGCCGGCGTGGCGCTCATCGTAATCGGCACCTTCATCGCGCTGGTTCCCAACCAGAAACCGGCGGCCCAGAAAGCGGGCCGGCCATGAAGCCTTTCAGACCTTCGACCGTTTCGATGAAATGCTTGCAGGCGGCGGCTTTGGCCGTGGCCGTCTGCTTCTCCCTGGGCGCCACCGATGCCGGCTCCCGCTTCAACGATCTCGGCCACCGCATGATGTGTACCTGCGGATGCAATCACCTGCTGGGCGAGTGCAACCATGTGGGCTGCCCGGAGGCCGGACACAGACGCGAGGAGCTAAGAACGGCCATCGCCTCGGGCGCGAACGACGATGCGATTCTGGCCTCCTTCGCCGCCAAATACGGCGCAACCGTGCTGGCCGCGCCCACTACTCACGGCTTCGACTTAGTAGCTTGGATCGCGCCCTTCGCCGTCTTCGCGGCGGCCACGCTGGGCACCATTCTGCTGATTCGCCGCTGGGTGGGGCTGTCGCGGAACGCGGCGCAGGCAGCGAATCTTGCCGAAGCGGTCGATGCCGATCCCGCCGCCGGCGCGCTCAGGGAAAAGATTCGCCGCGAGACCGGCGGCGACGGAGGCTTTTGAGTTATGACGCCTACATGGGGGCTGATATGCGGTGCGCTTCTGCTGATCGCAGCCTTTGTCTATACCTTCTGGCCGGAGAACGTCTTCGCCAGCCAGCGCCAGAAAACCCGCCTCGACTACCTGCTCGAACGCAAGGAGCAGCTTTACGAAAACCTGCGCGATCTGAACTTCGAGCACAAGGCGGGCAAGTATCCTGAAGAAGACTTCGTCGTCCAGCGTGCGCAGCTTGAAAACGAAGCCGCGCAATTGCTGGCCGAAATCGAAGTCTTGCAGCGGGCTTGAGATGCCATGAGCTTTCGCGTCCTGAACGCATGGAAAATACGGTCTGTCATCCTGAGCGAGCGCAGCGAGTCGAAGGACCCGCGATTGTTTTTCGGCTCACGGCTTTCCAACTCCGACACCCCATAGGATTCACAACGACAATGAGATCAAGTCGATTTGTTTTTCGCGCATTGGCCGCAAGCATTCTTGCGGCAGGCGCATTGGCTCAGGCCGCCGTCGTTACCGGCACAGTTACCAATAAGACAACAGGCCAGCCCGCAGCGGGCGACGCCGTGGCGCTGGTGGACGTGCAAGCGGGCATGGGCGAAGTGGCCCGCGCCGTCACCGACGCGCGAGGGCATTACTCGTTGAGCGAACCGGGCAACGGCCCCTATCTCGTGCGCGCCACCCATCAGGGCGCGGGCTACTTCATCGCCGCGCCCCAGAGCGGCCCCGGCGACATCGCCGTCTACGACGTTTCCGCCAAGGTGCCCGGAGTCTTCATCGAGGCCGATGTGCTGGAGGTCGAGACCGCCAACGGCCAGCTTCACGTCACCGAACGCTACTTCGTGCATAACACCAGCACACCGCCCCGCGCCCAATGGAGCCAGCACACCTTCGAGATCGCGCTGCCCGAGGATGCCGAAGTGCAGGGCGTGGAGGCGCAACGGCCCAGCGGCCTGCCCACCTCGCTCAAGCTCGACCCCGACGGTCCCAAGGGCCACTACTCCTTCAACTTTCCCATTCAGCCCGACGAGGGCGAAAAGAGCACGCTCTTCGAGTTGAGCTATCAAGTTCCTTACATTGGCGGCAAGTTTACCTTCAAGCCGCAGTTATCGCTGCCCGCTCAGAACGTCGGCGTGCTGCTGCCCAAGAGCATGAGCTTCACGGCGGGCGCGGGGGCGGCCTTCCAGTCGGTGCCCGAGGATCCCGCAGTCCAGACTTACGTGGCTAGAAACCTGGTTCCCGGCAAGCCCATCGAGTTCACCGTCTCCGGGAACGGCTCGATTCCGCGCGAAGGCCAGGGAGCGCCGGCCGGCCCGCAAGCCGCCGCCATGGGGGCGCCGGACAGCGGCGCGCCAGACGCGGGCGCAACCGATAGCAAGCCCGGCGGAGGCATCGGCGCCCCCATCGGTACGCCCGATCCGCTCAGTAAGTACAAATGGTGGATTCTAGGCGGGCTGGCGCTGCTGCTGGCCGCCGCAGCTGCCTTCCTGCTGCGCAAACCAACGGGCGCGTCGGCCGTGGGAGCCTCCGATGCCGCAGCGGGAAGTTACTCCGCTCCAGGTTCGCCCGCGACCAAGCAAGCCGCCCTGTTGAACGCACTCAAAGAAGAACTGTTTGCGCTGGAGAGCGAAAAGATCGCGGGCACACTCGCGCCCGATGAGTATGCCGAAGTGAAGGCCGCGCTGGATTTGCTGCTGAGGCGGGCGCTGAACAGGAAATAGCAGGCCGGCAACTCGACTCATCGAGCGAGAGCGGCCCTATTGTTCATTCCACGGATCGCGCAGCAGCGAGCACAGCCCCAGATCGTTTCCATACCGCTCCACTTCGACATCGGCCATGCGGACCGCCAGGGGCATTCCGCGGAAGGCGGGCACGGCATCGGAACCCATAATTTGCGGGGAGACGAAAAGGTGGACGCGGTCCACCAATCCGGCGGTCAAGAGAGCCGTGTTCAGGCGCGTGCCGGTTTCAGTGAGCAGGGTCAGGATGCCCTCTTCGCCCAGTTTGTCGAGCATTTTTCCAAGAGGGACGCGCCCCGCTTCCCATCCCGACGTCGCTGACCTGCCCGCCGGTGCCGCGGTTTCAACCGGCAGAACCTCGACCCGAACGCCGCGCTGACGCAGTTGCTCGGCGCGGGCTTCGTCGGTTGAAACCGTGAAGACGGCCAGATCGTTTTCAGCCGTGGCGATCATCTTGCAATCCAGCGGCATACGCAGGGCGGAGTCCAGCACCACGCGCAGCAGCGGGCGGCGGCGGCGCAGGCCGCTGCGGTCGGTGAGCAGAGGATCGTCGGCCAGCACGGTATCTATGCCGGTTAGAGCGGCGTCGGCCTGCCAGCGCAGGGTTTGCACCGCCTCACGCGCGGCTTCGCCGGTGATCCAGAACGGTTCGTGCAGTTTGTGCTCGCCGGGGGGCGGGGCGATGCGGCCATCCAGAGTCATGGCCACCTTCATCAGCACCAGCGGACGGCGATGCTGGCTCCAGCGGGCAAAGCCTTCGTTCAGGCGGCGGGCCTCGGCCTCGCATATCCCCAAAACAACTTCAAGCCCTGCCGTACGCAGCGCCTCCAGGCCGTGGCCGGCGACGGCGGGGTTGGGGTCGATGGTGGCCGCTACGATGCGCTTGAGCCCAGCGGATAGAAGGGCTTGCGTGCAAGGCCCGGTGCGGCCGGTGTGGTTGCACGGCTCCAGCGTGACGTAAGCTGTGCCGCCGCGCAAGCGTTCGCCGGCGCGCTGCGCGGCAACCTTGAGGGCGACAATTTCGGCGTGGTCGAGGAGATCGAATTCGTGCCAGCCTTCGCCTACTACTTGCCCGGCGCGGTCCAGAATCACGCAGCCCACGGCGGGGTTGGGCGAAGCGACCCCAATGCCGCGCCGGGCCAGTTCCAGCGCGCGCCGCATCCAGTATGCGTCCTGATCCGCCTGTCGATTCATGCGTACGGTAAGCGAGAACTCTTCAGTCTATATGAGCGGCTCTGTACCGGCGGTATTTGGCCATAGGGGCGTTTGCCGGGCGCGATCCATCCTTACTTGCCGACAATCCATGTCAAATGGCCATAGAGCAAGACGCGCGGCATCCTCTCCGACGCATTGGCCGCTTGACCGCGACCATTTCCGCCCTACGGCTTTGCAAAAGACAATCACAGCGCCAGCAGCGCGACAGTCGCCACCGCCGCGCCGATCAGCAGGCTCACGCGGTCGGTCAGCGCAAAGGCCACCGGGTCTTCGTCCAGTTCGCCCCGCGAGGCCAGCAGCCATACCCGGCAGAGCCAGAGAATCATCAGCGGCATAATCAGCCACAGCAGCTTCGGGTGGCGGTAGAGCCTGGTCACGTCGCGCCCGCTGATGTAGTTGGCGTAGACGACCGCGGCGGCGAAGGCGCTGGAGGTTCCGAAGCTGCGCATCTGCTGGAGATCGCCCAAAAGATAGCCGCGGCCGTTCTTCGGCACGGTGCCGCTGGCGCGCAGGTTCTCCAGTTCGGCAAAGCGCTTGACGATGGCCAGCGAGAGAAAAAGGAACATCGAGAAGCCGGCCAGCCAATGCGAGATCGGCGTATGCGTTGCCGCGCCGCCGGCCAGCAGCCGCAGGGTATAGAGGCCGGAGAGGGTCAGCGCATCCACCAGCGCAATGCGCTTGAGAAACGCCGAGTAGGCCAGCGTCGTGGCCAGATAGACGAGCAGCCAGCCCGAGTAACCCAGCGGAAGCAGCCGCGCGCCCGCGAACGCAGCCAGAAGAAAAGCCGCGGCGATGCCCGCTCCGGCAAAGGCGGAGAGATCGCCAGAAGCAAAAGGACGAAGACGCTTGCGGGGGTGACGGCGGTCGGCCTCCAAATCCAGAAGATCGTTGACGATGTACGCCGACGAAGCGGTGAGGCCGAAGCAAAGGAAGGCCAGCAAGGCGTTGAACACCCGCTGGGCATGAAGCGCGTGGGCCAGCAGCAGCGGGAGAAAGATAAGCAGGTTTTTCGTCCATTGATGAAGGCGCATGGCCTTGCGCAGCGACTTCAGCGGGTTATCGCGTTCGTAAAACTGCCGCGTCGGGCGAATCCCGCGCATCTTAAGTCCCAAACGCAAACCCAGGCTGGGATTGGCCACCATCGCTTCGGCGGCCGCGGCCAGGAGCGGAAGATCGGCGCGGGCATTGCCGATGTAGCCGAAGTTTTCGGAGCCAAGATGCGCGCGCAGGCCGTCGAGCTTCCTGACCCCGGTCAGGTTGGTCGCGCCGTCCGACCCCAGCACCCCGGCAAAGATGCCCAGATGGGCGGCCACGCGGTGCGCCAGGCTCAGGTCCGCGCCCGTGGCCAGGTAAATGGCTCGGCCTCGGGCCCGCTCCCCTTGAAGAAAGAGAAGTAGCGCATGATTGTACGGCAGATGCAAGACATCCAGGGATACGGATGCGGAGACGAACGCTTTGAATGCCGCCTTGCCGAGCAGGAGCTGGCCGGGCATCTTGAGCAGCAGAGCGGGGCGGGAGCGCAACAAGAGCAGCAGCGAATCGACCAGCGTATCCGACTTGACCAGCGTGCCATCCAGATCGACGCAAAGGGGCGGGTCCGGCGAACCGGCTAGTGGCCTGGGAGAGGTTGTCTGGGGCAAGCGATCACCTCGTCGAGGTTGGCCGGCGAACGGAATCGAATCTATGGTGGAGCTGAGCGGGATCGAACCGCTGGCCTCCTCGTTGCGAACGAGGCGCTCTCCCAGCTGAGCTACAGCCCCACGACTCTTTACATCCTACCAGCGGACGGCGAATCTGTGAAGACTGGCGGTTTCTTCTTTTGGGCGATGCGCGCTTTGCCGGCCGCGTCTCCCGGA
>CAZMHC010000079.1:0-13989 GCA_964565955.1 uncultured Occallatibacter sp. | reverse complement strand
CGGCTGGTGCGCGGGCTGGACTACTACACGCGCACCACCTTCGAGTTCACCCACGGCGGCTTGGGCGCGCAGAACGCTCTGCTGGGCGGAGGCCGTTACGACGGCCTGAGCGAGATGCTGGGCGGGCCGCGCGCGCCGGGCATCGGCTTTGCCATCGGCGAGGACCGGTTGATTTTGACGCTACTGGCCCAAGAGTCTGCGGTACAGCAGGTGCTGGCGGATGCGTACATTGCGCCGCTGGGAGAGAGCGTCAACGCCGCCGCCCTGGCCCTGGCGCGCCAGTTGCGCCGCGAGGGACTCAAAATCGAGTTGGGCGACGGCAGTTTCCGGCTGAAGAAGTCCTTCGAGGCCGCCGACAAGGCCGCCCGCCAGATCGTGATTCTGGGTGAGGACGAGCTTCAATCCGGTATTCTGACAGTGAAGGATTTTGCCACCGGCATTCAGACCAAGGTTCCGCGCTCGGAGCTGACGGCGTTTCTTCTAAACGCTTGAAAGCATCGGATAGCTTGCGCGATAAGTCGATGAAAGCTGTCCTTCGCAACCTCATTGCTTGAAATTCTTGTCGAGAAATTCTTGCAGGCGATCTAGACGGTAAGCGGCATCGCCCGCTTCGATGCCCAGCGTCAATTGCGTTGAAATCAACTGATTGCGAAAATCCAAGGCCGCGCTGGTATCGGCATCGTTGACGCTCTTGAGATTCCGTTCGATCTCGGCGGACTCCCGCTCAAGAGATTCGATCCTGTTTCGCTGCGCAACTATGGTTTGCACAACCTGATCCCGAAGCACTTCCATGCCGCGTTCCACATCGCTCTCCTGCACTCTTTTCCAACTGGCGTAGGCGTCGACGGAGCGATCGAGGTGCTTGTCGACGATGCGGCTGCCCAGGTTGTAAGTGAGGCTGACTTCTCCGTAAGGTTCCACGCCGTTGGCCACAGGGTCGATCTGCTGGTGGGCGCCGGCGCTGAGAACGATGTCCCAGTTATTCTGGCGAGTTAGCCGCGCCAGAGACTTCTGTTCCGCAATGTCGCTGCTTTGCTTGGCCGCCACTTGCGCGCCGATCGGACGATCGGGGAGCTGCGGGACGTATATCCCGGCGATCTTCGACTGAGTTTCAGCTCGATCCGAATCGAGTTTGATTCGGTTGGCAAGCAGGGAGACGAGCATGGGGCGAGTCATGTTCTGCGCCGCGACCATCTCGGTTGTCTTCGCTACCAGCGCGTCGAGAGACTTGTAAGCCTCGTCGATCAGCAGGAGCCGATGCGCGAGCGCGTCTTTCTCGATAGCCGGCAGCGCGTATTGAAGAGTCAGAAGAACATCCGTCGAGGCCTTGTAAAGTTCGCAGTTCTTGCGCGCGGCATCCAGGTTGATGCCGGCCTTCTTCAGATTGGAGAGGCTGATCTGCGCGCTGGCAACCAGTTGCATGGGCAATCCGGTCTCTGGCTGGGTGAAGCCGCCGAGGGCGTCGGGCCAACGCAGGAAGTCGCTCTGCGCCTTGGCCTGCTCATCGAGATAAGCGCAGTAGGCTTTCTCGTCGGCTTGGATATTCTGTGCCGCGGCATGGGAAGCGAGCACCGGCAAGAACGAAAGAACGGCAAGCATTGAGTTGCGGCGATACATAAAGGCGCTCCGTGAAGATAGATGGACGATGCCGAAAAAGTGGCAGATAACTTAAAAGAGAAGCGGCTTGCCGCCGAGAAAAACCGTTTGCGATTTTGCCGACTCCGGGCGAGACAAATTCATCAGGATAGTGAGGCCTCGCACCGGGTTCTTGAAGATGGGGTGGTTGATGACTTGTTCGCCGCCAAAGACCTGCTTGACCGTGCCCACTTTGCGGCAGAGAGCCATATTGAGATAGCAGTCGTAGATCGGCGCGCCCACCGTCGCGTTGGCCTGATTGTCGTAGGGAACGAAGGCGAAGTAGAGCCGCTTGTCGCCATTGGCGTTGAGGTAGTAGGGACTCTGCTTGGCGACGGCAATGGCTTCGTGCAGGCGGTCTATTTGGCGATTGTCTTCGGTCAACTGCTTTTGCGCCACGCTCAGTGTTACATCGAGCTGGGCAATGTCGGAGCGGAGTTCGGCTTGTTTTTCCAGCGCTTCCAGCGTCTTCGTTCCGGCGGTTGTCTTGTCGAGTACGCTGTCGGTCAGCATGACGTCGGCGATGCGGCTGTCGGTGTAATCGGTAAACGCATGGTTGAGCGCGGCCAGTTGGCTGGCGGCGTCTCCCTTGGTGATAAGTCCAGCGGCAAGATCGCTCTTGATCTGCGCTTCGAGCTGATGTATCTGGGTCAGCATCTCTTGAGTCTTGCGATTGTCAGCCTGCTTCTGCGTGTCGAGCTTTGCCAGTTCCGGCCCGGTGACCTTGTCGTGTTCGCGCTCCCGCCCGATGGCCGCCTGCAACTCGCCGTCCAGAGCGAGAAGCGAAGCCCGGTATTTGTCCATCTCCGCCAGAGTCGTCTGCTGGCGAACGACGTCGACCTTGAGGTCTTCGATGGACTGCCGGCTGATTACCAATTTCTGCATGAAGTCGAGGCTCTTTTCATCGTAGGCGGAGAGAATGATCGGCGCGGCCCAACTGCTGTTGACCGCATAGAATCCCATCACAAACGCATAGGCTAGAACCCCGGCGAGCACGGCGTAAAGCGCGACGATGGCAAAGACGCGGTAAAGAGTGAGAGTTACTTTATAGGAGATCGCTTGCAGAGGCCTATGGGGTTTTTCCGGGCCGAGCTTTGAATCATGCGTTGTCGTGACCAATATGGGCCTCCTGTGGTGCTTTGGCGCGTGTGCCCCAGTCGCCGGAATCGAAGGTCAATAGCGCGAGTGGAGTGATGAACAGCGAACTGGCGATGGACCATGCGATGTAAGCCCCAAAGGCCAGCGGATGCTGGATGGTCTCTTTGACGCTGAACTTTTTGATGGCCCAACTGAGCGCGGCGCCGATGCCGAGATAGACGACCAGAGGCTCGGGGCCGGCCCAGGCCAGCGGATTCGTGGTGAGCATGGTGATGACCATCAGCAGCGCCACGATGGCGCCCAGCGGCGTGAGAATCATTGTAAAGATGGTGTTCGGATGCAGTTTGAAAACGTGCCGCGGCAAAGTGCGAAGCGTGTAAAACAAATCGCGCAGGATGCTGCTTCGCCAGCGCAACTGCTGATTGAACAGCACCGATAGCTTGGTGGGAACGGCGGTCCAGCACAGCGCGGCGTTGTTGATGTAGGTTCCGTAGCCGCGCATCAGCGTTTGGTGGGTCAGAAATCTATCTTCGCCTTGATTGACCGGAATCCCGAACCAGTGGCGGGCGCGTAGGATCGGTTCTATCTCCAGCAGCAGTTCGCGGCGTATGGCGAACAGGCAGCCGCTAATGCAGCAGACGCTGCGAGTCGTATTCTCGGGAATCTTGTATAACTCGAAAGCCGCGTAGTAAACGATGGTTTGAATGGCGGTGATCACGTTGTCGTTGGGATTGCTGACTCCGACGCGGCCGCCCACCGATCCGATTCCCGGTTCCGCAAAGCAGGCCGTAAGCTCGCGAATGGCGTCGGGATGGAAGATGCAGTCGGAATCGATCGAGACGATAATTTCAGCGGTCGAATGTTGCAGAGCGTTGCAGACGGTGCGCGCCTTGCCGCAATTGAAATCGTTGCGACCCACGCGGATAGAGATGTTGGTGAAATCGCGCTGAGCTTTGAGCATCCATTCGTAGCTGTCGTCCACCGAGCAGTCGTCCTGGGCGATAACTTCAAAGCGGTCGTTGGGATAGTTGCATTTGCCGATGCTTTCGATCGAGTGGTATACCGTGCGGCCCTCGTTGTAGCAGGGCAAAAGAACGCTTACCGTGGGTTGCCAACTGTAATCCTTGCGAATCTTCGCTTGGGGAAATGAGAGTCTGAGGATAAGGCCCATCAGATACTTGACGACCGAGATCGCCAGGCACAGAAACATGACCAGCCAAAGAAGAATGGGCGCCAAGATTCTTTCCTCCCCTAGCGAACCGCGCGCGGGATACGTCGCGCTTGCGGCGGCTCGATCGCCCATCCGGGCCGGCAAACCGCTTCAGGCCCGTGGCATCTATCGTTATACTTATAGAAGTTTATCGTATGCGCGCCGCGATCCCGTGTGTCGGGTCGAAAGGCCTGCGTCTTCCTCGATTCCGATTCTCCCCATGTAACCTCTTTCGGACGGATCAAGAAGATGCGTCGCTGGCCTACCTGTTTGTTCTACACTGATGAGTTCCCAAGGAGCCTTCCCATATGCCTGCTGTCGCCGTCGCTGCCCAGCGCCTTCCCTCGCCCGCCCTGCGCCGCTTTGCCTGGGGTACGCTCGTCTACTTCATCGCCGTAATCCTTTGGGGCACACTGGTGCGCGCCACCGGCGCGGGCGCGGGCTGTGGCAACCGCTGGCCGTTGTGCAACGGCACTGTCATTCAACACTCTGCGAACGTGAACGCCATGATCGAGTTCACCCATCGCCTCACCAGCGGCCTCTCGTTTTTCGCTGTTGTGGGTCTGCTCGCGTGGACCTTCCTCGGCACGGCGCGTGGCCATCTGGCGCGGGCGGCAGCCGTGGCCTCGGTCGCCTTCACGTTGATCGAAGCCACCCTCGGAGCGCTGCTGGTGAAGCTGGGACTGACTGCGCAAAGCCTGTCGCCGCTGCGGCCTGCGTATCTGGCGCTGCACCTGACGAATACGCTGCTGCTGGTGGCCGCGCTCACTCTCACCGCGCACCTGCTCAACCGCCAGAATGGCTATCTGCGCGGCAGCGTCCGTCTGGTTGCGCCCTTGGGGGCTGCGGTTACCGTGATCGTCGTGATGATGGTGGGCGTGACCGGCTCGCTGGCCGCGCTGGGCGATACGCTCTTTCCCGCGACCTCCCTGGGCTTGGCGCTGGCCCAGGATTTCTCCGCCACCGGCGGCTGGCTGGCGCGCTGGCGTTGGACCCACCCCACCGTCGCCTTCCTCGCCGGCACCTTGCTGGTCTGGCTGCTGGTCCGCGCGGCCCGGCGCACACCGGATTGGGACAATCGCGGCCTCTCCGCTCTGGTTCTGCTACTATTGGCCGCTGTCTATTCGCTGGGTCTTGCCGACGTGCTGCTGCTGGCTCCGATATGGGTCCAGGTCGCCCACCTGCTGGCTGCCGATTCGCTGTGGGCCGCGCTGGTGGTGCTTACGGCTCGGATGACGCTGCTGCCGAAGGAAACCGAGATAGAGAGATAGCGGAGTTAGAAGAGACAAAAAGTTCTTTCTGTTCCAGATTCTCGATCCCTGGTTTACTTCACCAGCACACCAGCCGCCGGATAACTCTTGCCGTTCGCGCTGGCTTTAAGCACGGGTAACTCCGGCGTTGCGGTCAGCCACTCTATCTTGCCGTCGTGCAGAACTACAGTATCCTCGGCCTTGCCGCCGCGAATGCTGGGGTTCCATGCGAACGCTTGGTTGTTAACCACGACCTCTGCGCCCCCCGGAGTGGCAATCCACTCGCGTTCGCCGTAACCCGTCGGCCCGCCCTGATGATGGAACTGCTCTTCGCCGGGGAAACCCTCCGCCGTGTATGACGCCTGCGCCACTTTCAATAACTCCGCCGAAGTAACTCCCACGCGGGTCGCGTCCAGCAGCGCGGCGTTCACCTGCGCGGCGGCCTTGAAGCGGGCCGCAAGCTCGGCCGGCAAGGCTCCGAAGCGAACGAAGCGAGTTATCGAGATAGCCAGCCCCCACTTGCGCGAACATAAGTTGAGCATTGCGTACTGCTTGAGCCGCGCGCCCCGGGCCACGGCGTGCTTATACTTGAAAATGCGATCGTCGACGGCAAAGAGATAGACCGAGGGCAGGATGCCGCGCCGCAACAGTCCCGCCGCGGCGATAGCCTCCAGGTCGTACTCGTTCATGCCCGGCTCGACTTGGTGCAATGCCTCGACTGTGGCGGCAGCGGTCTCCGCGCCCAGCCACTTATAGCGGGCAATCTCCGGTTCGCTCAATGCCGCGCGCAGAGGATACAGATTCACAGCCGTCAGCCCTGCGCCCGGAGTATCCGAGCCGAGCGGCCCGCCGGCTAACTTGGCCGCCGCCGCAATCGTATCGTCGGCATACCAGGGAAAGACCGCTGGCTCGAAGTCCAGCGCGCCGAACTCCTCGTCGTGCAAACGCGGCGCTTCGTTCTCCGTGGTGAAGTAATAGCGCTTGCCCTCGGCAGTTACCAGCAGAGAAGCTACTCCCGTCTCGCACGGAGTCAGCACCCGCAACTCGACCGCCCCGCCTGTCAGCCATGCTACATTCTCATTGCGACGGATAAGTACGCCTGCCAGACGCTGCGCGCGCATCCATTCCACAAGCCGCTCGTGCTTCGCTTCCAACTCCGCGTTCCACGCGGCTTCCGTGACCAGCGTAACTCCATTCACCGCCAGACTTTTGCCGATTTTCTTAGTCATGCTTGCGCTTCCTCGACGGTTCTATCGCTTGTCAACCGGATAGCTTTGCGGTCCCGGCTTCTTGCTGTTTGCGCAGCCTGCTCCAGTGCCACCACTTCGTCCGTTCGATGGGCAAGTCCGGATTGCGGGCCTGCGCTATTGCGCAGTGAAAAACATCAAGACAGCAAATGTCATGCTGCTTGCCGGTCAGGGCGCAAAGCCGGGCGTAGAGTTCTTCGCCGTCTTGCTGCGACAAATCCGCAACGGAATGAATCCCCAGCAGTAGCAGGTCGCCCACGGTCGCGGGGCCAACGCCGGAAAGATCGCTCAATGTGCGGAGATCGCGCATCTGCGATCAGTCCTCAAGATCGGGATGATAGTGGCTCTCCCATCCCAGATAGCGAATCGCGGCCTCGTGCACGGACTTGGAAACGTCGCTGAAGTTGGCGGCTACGTGATGCTCGAAGCCCTCGCGGCAGATATACTTCAGGAGTTTCTGCAACTGCGGAATCTCGGCCACGCCCGCGCCGCCGAAGGTCTCCAGAGGATCGTCGGTGAACTTGCCCGCGCCGGTATAGCCGCGGATAACTCCGCGGCGGTCGTCGGTGGAGTAGCGCGCGTAACTCATGGCTCCCGCTTTCACGCGGCCCACGCAGGTTCCGAAGGTGTTCGCCTTGCCCACCGTGCCGGCGATTATCTCCTGATAGTCCATCTTCACTTCCTTGAAGAAGTGCTTGGGCAGATTCGAGCAGTGAAAGCATACGCACTTATCTGGGTGACTGCCGTAGTTGTTGTTCCAATCGAGCAGGGCGGACGGAGTGCCCGAGGCCAGCGCCAGCATATACATACTGACGGTGCCCGGCACATCCACCTCGCAGGCCGATGGAATCAAGTCATTGCTCATCATGCTCATGATGGTGCAAGGAACCACGCCGAAGAACTCCTCGAACGAAGTCCAGCACTGCACCGCGCTGATGGTAACAGCGGTCTGCCTCATCCAGCCGTCGATCACCGCGCCCAATTTGGCCATCTTGACCAGAGATTCCTCGGGAATGCCGACGGTGCTCACGTAACTCTTGATTGTGGCGAGTTTTGCTTGCGCGGCGTCGTCCGAGTCTTTCATTCGCTCGATGCGTCCGAATATCTCCGACAAGTCGATGGTCTCGATGGAGATGCCGCCGCTCTCGAAAAGGCGCTCCGAGTAGCGCACGGTATTGAACGCCGTCGGCCGCGCGCCGATGGAACCGACGCGCAGGTTCTTCAGTCCCTTGACTATGCGGCAGACCGCCGAAAACCACTCCAAATCGGCTTTGAACTCGGCCGACGCCGGGCTTTCGGTGTGCTGCGAGGTCAGCGAGTAAGCGATGCCGTACTGCATCAGATTGTTGCAGACGCTCATCTTGCCGCAAAAGCTGTCGCGGCGCGTGGCGATGGTCATGGCGTCGGAGCGGTCGGGCGTCGCCTGCACCAGTACGGGAACCTTCAGTCCGGAGAGACGCAGAGCGTCGGCCACGCCGCGCTCGTCGCCAAAGTTAGGAAGAGTTACAATGACGCCGTCGATCTCATCCGCGTGTTTCTTGAAAAGTTCGGCGCAGCGCTGGGCCTCGGCAAAGGTCTCCACCGCGCCGAATTTCGAGTCCTCCGGTCCGAGCACAAGCGCCTTCGCGCCCGCCGTTTCCACTGCCGCGATCATCTCTTCGCGCCCGGTCTTGGCCAAGTGGTCGGGAAAGAAGCCACGGTTGCCCACCAGAATCCCGAAAGTCAACTTTCTTTGTTCCTTCATCTCGCACCACTCCTTGGCTGCAAATTGTTATTGGTCGTTGCGGCGCGGCCGGAAGCGCACTCCATAAAAAAGCCCGAGAGCCAGCAGCAGGCCGCCCCACCAAATCGGCGCATGAAGGTTGGCCAGAACCACATTGGCCGTCTGCCCCGTCGCCAACTCGACCAATCCATAGCCCAGGATCAGCGCACCATAGACGGTGAGCAGGACACCGATGAAAAACCAGATCGAAATGCCCGAGTTATGCATCCGCAACCTCTCTACCAGAAATAAACGTTGAGCGCGATGAGGCCCACAACCGCAAGCCCCGTCCAGAACCATTCGTTCTTATAGAACGGCACCGGCTCTTCCTGGGGCAGCTTGGTTGCGCCGTAGACCAGGCCGTCCAACTCCGCCGCCGGGCGAGGCTTGCCGCAGAGACTTACCGCAAAGGTGACGAGCACGGAGACGATCACCGACCACAGGGCGCGATACATATCCTCCGCCATCGCCTTGGCATCGGGCGAGATGGCCACAAAGCGAAGCGCCGCCGGATAGAAATGTACCCAGGCCCACAAACCGATCGAAGTCAGCGTACCGGTCAACAATCCCCAGAATCCGCCCGACTTGGTGGCTCGCTTCCAGAACATGCCCATCAGAACCACGCCCAAGAGCGGCGAGATGAAGAAGCTGAAGAGCGCCTGCACGTAATCCATGATGCCCTTGGCGTGCATCACCGTATACGCCGCGAAGATGGAGATGACCACGCCGAGAATCGTTGCCAAGCGGCCGACCGCGACATAATGCTCGTCCTTGGCCTTTTTGACCAGCAGCGGCTGATAAATGTCATAGGTCCATACGGCGGAAAAAGCGCTCACGTTGCCTGCCATGCCGCTCATAAAGCCGGCAATCAGCGCGGTGATACCCAGTCCCAGCAGGCCGGGAGCGCAATAGCGCACCAGCATCAGCGGCAGCACCTCGTTGTAACTGTGCGGATTGAGCGCGCTCACCTGATTTTCGCCCACCAGGTGCATCAGGCTGCCGTCCGGGTTCTTCAGCACCACCAGCGCCAGCAAACCGGGAAGGATCACGATGAACGGCACCGCCATCTTGAAGAACGAGCCGATCACCGGAGCCATGCGCGCCGAGCGCAGGCTGTTGGCGGCCAGTACGCGCTGCACAACAAGAAAGTCCGTTGTCCAGTAGCCGAAGCTGATGGCGAAGCCCAGGCCCAGGAGGATGCCCGTCCAGTGTATGCCCATCGGGTTGTCGGCAAAGTGGCCCATGCTGCGCCACATATGGGTGTAGTCGCCGGGAGCGGTGACGCCAATGGCGATATTGTGCGCCAGCTTCGCCTTGAAGCCGCTCCAGCCGCCGGCCTCGACGAGACCAAGTATCGGAACCAGCAGCGCGCCGCCCCAAATCAACACAAACTGCAAGACTTCATTGAAGATGGCCGAGCGCAGGCCGCCCAGATACACATACGCGGCCACGGCCAGCGAGGAGACGATGATGGAAAAGTTCATGTCCCATCCCAGCACCACCTTCATCACCAGCGCCATGGAGAACATATTCACGCCGCTCATCAGCACGGTCATAAAAGCGAAGGAGAAGGCGGCCACCACGCTGGCTCCCTGCCCATACCGCAGCTTGAGGTAGCCGGGCACGGAGTGGGTCTTGCAGACGTAGTAGAAGGGCATCATCACCATGCCCAGAAAGAGCATGGCCGGAATGGCGCCCACCCAGTACCAGTGCGCGGCCAAAATCCCGTACTGGTAAGCCGAGCCGGCCCACCCCATCAGTTCCAGCGCCCCGAGATTGGCGGAGACGAAGCTCAGGCCCGCAATCCACGCGGTCATCTCCCGCCCGGCCATGAAAAACTCTTCGCTGGTGTTGGCTCGATTCTTGAGGTAGAAGCCGATCCAGACGACCATCACAAAGTAAATGGCGATCACCGCGATGTCGAGCGGACGAAGGTGCGCCAACGAGGGAGCGCCGAGGGCAAGCAGCGCGGCAAAATTTCCGTGGCTGGCGAAGATGGAGCTTGAAGTCAATCCGAGCATCGAAGTCCCTGGGAAACGGCGATTCGGTCCTGGTGGCCGATAAAGTATCGACTCCTAGTAAATTGGTTTACTCGCGCCCTTGTCAAGTGGAATATCGGATCCGCGGAAATTCTCCGCACAGACGGTTTGCCGTCATCGCAGGCACTCCTGCTCCAAGATGCGCACCATCAAATCACCGGCGGCATGGCGGAAGGCCACTGCCAGCGCGTCCTCGGACCAACCCTGACCGCAGACTCTATAGGCCTCCACGGCCGATTCCGGCACACTCATCGAACAGGGCCGGGGCAGAGAGGATTTGATGGTGCCGGCAATCATGTTGGCGATCTCCTTGGTGGCGTCCAGCGCGTCCGCCTCGGCCACCGTATCCCTCGGCTGCATCAACATCGCCGCCGTGGCCTCGTAGGCCAGTCCCTCCGCCATCCGCACCTCGATTCGCCCCTTCCAGTTGCCGGAAAGCGCCACGCTGCCCAAAACATGACCGGCATCCACACAGAACTCCCCCGGCGATGCGATCGGCTCCAGCGTCATGGCCAGCATCTGCTCCCAGAACTGGGAGTTGGCCTTGATTACGCTTTCTTCATCAAGCTGAGCGCGCATGAGCCGCTCTCCTGTCGGGAAACCGCCGTTCAACTCTCAGTTTCTCCTCATCTTATCGGAAGATTCTCGGAAAGCGTTAAAATTGGGCGCGGAGCCTACCCGTTCCAAGGCCATTAAAACCGCTCAACCCTGGCCGACGGACGCTTGGCGCTTGCCGAAATTTCTCGAAAGTTCGCCTGGACCTATCCCGAATGCCACCGCTTCTCCATCTTTGAACTCATGCAACCAACTTTCGAATCCACGCGCCGCTTGGTCGCCTACGCCTGATCGATAGACAGCGCGGCCAATGCCCGCGTCAAACGAACGGTTTCGATGGACACCGCAACCACCTGCCCGATTAGGCGGACGATATATTCAGGGTCGTCGTCGCGGTTTGGATCGTTCACAATGCCCGACCGTTTATCAGTCGAAACCCGGTACTGGTCCACCACCCACTCCAGCGCGCTCCGGTTCCCCAGCCGGTACTCATAACTCTCCGGCGGAATCCCGCTCAGCGTTAGAAACTCGTTATATTTTAGTTGAGCCTTGTCCTTCGACAGCGTCATCTTTTCCACGCGCCAGTTCAGCTTGCCGCTCTCGGTCCGCACCAGCGGATACTCGGCTTGCTTCTCGTAGTCGATATGCAGTTTCATCAGCGCCGCGCCGATCTCGGCATACTTGCGAAACTCCGGCGCCATCGGAATCCGCGGCAGCTCCCGCTTCAAATTCGCCGCATACCGCGTACGGTACTGAGGATGATGCAACAGCCCATAAGTGTAGTGAAAGATATCCCGCTTGGAAATCGAGTTGTCCCCGTAATGTTTCCGAAACTCCCCCAGCGCCCAGTCGGTAATGTTCTCGCGGCGGTTCGTGCCGTCTTCGTCATAGGTATAGAAGGGGAAGCATTGAGAATCACCCGTAAGATGAAGATCAGCTATCTGATTGGCAGCTAGACAATGAAAACTCGATTCGCCCGGAGATGAGTTCAACGCGATATAGTTGTTTACCGATTCCGCCTTAGGAAAAATACGGTGCTGCTGGTAGCGTTCCTCATTCCAGAAATCGGCAAAATAGAAGTGCAACTTGTTGAAAGGCCTATACAAGGATATACGAAAGTAACTATCCTCTACTCTGGCTCTCTTTAGGTTGGACAAAGCCTCTTTTGTTTGTCTTGTCCACTTAATGCGCTTGTCCTCGACATTGACGAAAGCATCTGCGAGCGGACGCGGTACTGCCGTAGCTTTATACTTGGCAAGCGTCTCATTGTAAACCGAAACTGCGCCCCGCACAATCCGTTTAAGTTGAAGCTCACTCGAATTGTAATTGTAGGCGTCTCGGTTACTTGCAACTCCGAGACTGAAAAGTCTGAAAATGGCTATCGGTCCTTCATCCGCTTTTCCATTCTTGAGACCGAGCGGCATCATCGAACGAAAATCATCTTGCTGTCCCTCCGTCAGCCAGGTATTCTTGCTGTCTGGATCGAGTATCTTCCAATCAACCTCAGAAAGCTTCTTCCAGGCATTCAACTGCGCATATTTCCGCTCCCGTCTCCAATCCTTGCCAACCGCCGCATAATAAATCTTTCCCTTCTTCTCTATCTCATGATTCGCATCTTTCACCAGGATAGTAATCGCCACTCCGACCTGAATCCCAAAAACATTGTGCGTGGTGCCTGATAGCTTGGGATTCTTGCGGACGTTGCCTCCCAGGTCCAGCACATATATCTTGTCGAACTCGTGCTGTAGATGCTTCCGCATTCCATCGAAGGCGATCTGATCCACAAAGCTGTTGTTGCTCACGAACGCCACCACCCCGCCGGCCCGTATGCTGTCGCTGGCCAGCCGGAATGCCTTCACATAGGGGTCGCTCAACTTGTTGCGCAGAGTGGCCTTGGAGGCCTTGGTATAAGTCTCCTGCACCCGCGCGTCTATATACTTGTACTTTCGATTCTTGTTCCGATCGTTCTCGTTCGCCTGCCCCATGTTATAGGGCGGGTTGCCGATGACTACAAAGATCGGCGCTTTCTTCTGCCGCCGTATGCGCACCGTGTTGCCTTCGTTCATAAACTCGAAGTTGGCCTGCTTCGGCTCCGCCAGTTCGAAGGTATCCACCAGGCAGATGCCCTCGAACGGCTCGTACTCGCCCACCCTGTCGAGATAGGCGTGTTCTATGTTCATGCTGGCGATGTAATAAGGCAGCAGCATGATCTCGTTGCAGTGCAATTCCTCCTTGTACTTGTAAGTCAGGCTGCTGGTCCGTATCTCCTTCATCACCCGAGTCATGAAGTTTCCGGTCCCGACGAAAGGATCGAGGATATGCACGCCCTTGTCGCTCAGGCTGCTGTCGAACTCGGCTTTCAGAACCTCTTCCACGCTGCGCACCATGAAGTCCACGATCGGCTGCGGTGTGTAGACGATGCCGTGCGTGTCGGCCTGGGCCGGATTGATGGCGCGGAAAAACTCCTCGTAGACCTTGTTGAGAAACTTCTGCTTGTCCGTGTAATCCTCGATCGTCGCCGCCGTCTCCTCGATCGCCTTGTAATATGGGTCCAGGTCGCGCAGAAAGGTGTCGCGGCTGAAGTGGCGCTTGGTCAGCGACGCGATCACCTTTTCGATCTCGGCGGCGATCACGTTGCGGCGGGTGAACTCAGAGTTATCGAAAATGCGGCGGAAGACCCGCTCGGTAAGCAGATGCTGAACGAGCATTTCCTCGACGGCCTCGTCTTTGAGGTCCGGATTGATCGACTCCCGGCAGAGCGCGGCAAAGGCCGTGAATCGCTCGATCAAGAGCGGATTGCTCCGGCGTTCGCTGGCGATGAGATTCAGGGCGCCTTTGGCAATATCGGGAATGCGCCCGGAGAACTCGCGCACCGCTTTTTCCCAATCTTCATAAAGCGGTTGCCGCCACTCGAAAAAGAGCCGGAGCACTTCAACCAGTTTTTCCGGATCGACGATCTCCCCCTCGAAGGCGATACGCCCGTCCTGCACCAGAATGGCGCGGGTGGGCGCTTGAAACAAGATATTCGTTCGCGGGTAACCGGCGGCGAACTTCTTGTTCATCTCCGCTTTCAAATCGTCTTTCTCGTCCTTTGCCTCCCAGTAGCCGCGCGGCAGGTTGAAGGCATCCAGCAGCGCGGCATCCACTCGCAACGGGCTTTTCCCGGACCGGGCAATCTGGTACTCGGCCACCA
>CAZMHC010000078.1:0-14639 GCA_964565955.1 uncultured Occallatibacter sp. | reverse complement strand
TCAAGACGGATGCGGAATCTACTCAGTTAACACTTCCGTTCATGCGATTGCCCTGCCGCTCTCTCCGTTGAGCTTCCTCCAAGTTGACAGCGGTGCGTTACACTGGCTAGGGCGTTCGTTGCGTCGGTTTTGCCGCTCTGGACGCGCAGTTCAGGGATACATTCCCGGCTCGGCTCAAGCGGCCGCGCGAAATTCTGTCAGGAGATACTTACGATGCGAGTTGCTTTGTTGACCGGCGGCGGCGACTGCCCCGGACTGAATGCGGTAATCTATGCGGCTGTCAAGAAGGGTATCAACACTTACGGCGACGAGTTCATCGGCTTTCTCAACGGCTGGAAGGGTGTGCTGGAGAACCAGTTCATTCCTCTCACTCTGGAGAGAATCGACGGCATCCAGTTGACCGGAGGCACCATTCTGCACTCCTCGCGCACCAACGTGAAGAAGATACCTGGGGGCATCGAGAAGGTGCAGGAGGTGCTCAAGCTCAACGGCATCGACGCGCTGATCGCTCTTGGCGGCGACGACACGCAGTCGGTGACTCTCTTCCTGAGTGAGCACGGCGTGCCCAGCGTGGGCGTTCCCAAGACCATCGACAACGACATCAACGGCACCGACCAGACCTTCGGCTTCGATACCGCTGTAATGATAGCCACCGAGGCCATCGACCGCATCCACACCACCGCCGACTCGCACAATCGCGTGATCGTCGTCGAGGTGATGGGCCGCGATGCCGGCTGGATCGCCTATGCCTCCGGCGTGGCCGGCGGAGCGCACGTAGTCCTGGTTCCCGAAAAAGAGATCGATATCGACCACGTTTGCGCACTGCTCAAGTACAACTACGACCACGGCAAGCACTACGGGGTGGTGGTGGTGGCCGAAGGCGCTCATCTGCCCGAGGTAGGCCAGGTGATCGGCGACGCCAAGACGGACTCCTTCGGCCATGCGCGGCTTTCCGGCATCGGCGAGGCTCTTTCCAAGTTGATCGAGCAGAAGACCGGCTTCGAGACCCGCAGCGTGAATCTGGGCCACACCCAGCGCGGCGGCGTTCCCACAGCCTACGACCGACTGCTCGGCCAGCGTTACGGCCTGCATGCCATCGATATGGTCCACCAGCAGAAGTGGGGCCGCATCGCTGTGCTCAAGGGGCTGGATATTACCGACATCACCATCAAGGAAGCCATCGCCACCAACCGCCGCCTGGATCAGCGATTCTTCGACGTGATCGCGGCTTTGGAAGCGAAGGTCTAGTGTGGCGCGAACCGCTAGATTGCGCACGGACGAAGAGGGCGGCGAATAACTTCCGCTGCCTTTCTTCGGCGAAGGAGAACGCCGCAAGGGAGAACGCGAAGGATGAATGCATCGCTTGGAATTGACGGCGGGGGAACGAGGACACGCGCCTCGATCGTCTCCGACGAGCGGCTTCTGGCTCATGCGGAGAGCGGTTCCATCAAGCGGCTGCGCGTGGGAGCGGAGGCGGCGGAGGAGAATCTGCGCGCGCTGCTGAAAGAGGCCTATGCTCAGGCGGGGATTGCGAGTGTGCGCTCGGCCTGCTGCGGCGTGGCCAGCGCCAGTATGCCCGGGGTCTCCGAGTGGATCGCGGCGGTCTTCAAGGATTTCGCGGTCGAGCGCTCCGAGGTGGTCGGCGACGAAGTGATCGCGCTGGACGCGGCCTTTCACGGGGGGCCGGGCATCCTGCAGATCGCCGGAACCGGCTCGAATACCATTGGCCGCGCGCCGGACGGCAGCCGCGAGTGCGCGGGCGGGTGGAGTTCGCGTCTGGGCGACGAGGGATCGGGCTACTGGATCGGGGTGAACAGTGTGCGGCGGGCGCTCAGGGCTTATGACCGCCAACAGCGGACGCGGATTCTCGATCGGGTGGGCGAGATTTGGGGCGCGCCCAGCATCGAAGCCCTGGTCAATCTGGGCGACAGTTCGCCGGGACCGGACTTTGCCGCGCTGGCGCCGGCGATTCACGAACTGGCCGAAGCCGGCGATGCGGTTGCCGCCGAAGTTCTTGCGCAGGCCGCCGCAGATCTGGTCGAGTTCGTGTTGCTGGTGCGCGACAAGCTGCGCCGCAAGCACGCGATTGCGGGCGAGGTTCCAGTAGCTTGGACCGGCGGGGTCATTGAGAAGATGGCCTCCGTGCGCGAGGCCTTCTTTGCCGGCCTCCAAGCCGCCGCGCCGGAGATGCCGGTGGGGCGGGAGGCGGTCGTATCGCTCGACGGGGCGCTGTGGCGGGCAAGAAGGCTCGTGGAAGCCGTGAGTTGAACGATCGCGCCGCTCTCGTCGGCCATCCCACCCGCCGGCAGTCGCAATGCGCGTTGGGCGCACCCGGCGCGCAGCCCCTGGGCCAGTTCGCATCGCTGTCCCGCGGGGTTGGAGATTTGCGCCCCAACGAGAGCCGGAGGCTTCGATTTGTCGTCAATCAGTCTGCAAAGGCCTCGACCTCGACCTTCGCCGTCTCGATAAGCCTCACCGGATAGTAAGCATTGCGGATGTACTGCTTCACCATGCGGTTGGTATTGAAGTAGGAGCCGTTGAAGGCCAGCGTGTTGCGCATCAGCTGGCCCCACTTCTCGGGGGCGTCGCGGTAGAGCGGGACCACGGCGGATTCCAGCTTGCGGTAAAGCGAAGCGGCCTCCTCGGCGTCGTCGGCTCCGTCTTCGATAGCCCAGCCGGTTACACCCTCGATACATCCCTCGATCCACCAACCATCCAGAATCGACAGGCTGGGGATGCCGTTGAGGGCGGCCTTCATGCCGCTGGTGCCGGAGGCCTCGTAGGGGCGGCGCGGGGTATTCACCCACACATCCACGCCAGCGGTTAGCAGCGCGCCCAACTGCCAATCGTAGTTTTCCAGGTAGACGATGCGGAGCGTATCGTTCGACAGCCAGGCGGCTTCTTCGAATACCTGTTGAATCAGCGCCTTTCCCGGTTCGTCCTGGGGATGTGCCTTGCCCGCGTAAACGATCTGCAAGCCTCCGGCCGCGGCGGCAATCTCGGCCAGCCGCTTGGCGTCGTTGAAGAGCAGTGTGGCGCGCTTGTAGGTGGCCACGCGGCGGGCAAAGCCCAGCGTAAGCACGTTTGGATTGAAGACCAGTCCGGTGCGCAATGCGACCTCGGAGAGCAGCGCGGCCTTGGAGCGCGCGTGGGCGGCAAGAATCTCCTTGACCGGCAGGTCGATGGCATTGCGGATATAAAGATTGTCGCGCCGCCATGAGGAAAAGTTGGCGTCCAGCATCTGCTGGACCGGCTCGGAGACCCAAGTGGGCGCGTGAACCCCATTGGTGATCGAGTCGATGGCGAACTCCGGAAACATGGCACGGGAGACCTTGCCGTGCTGCATGGCCACGCCGTTCGCATAACGCGAAAAACGCAGCGCCAGCAGCGTCATGTTCAGCATCCCGTCGCGGAAGCAGCCCATTTTTTCCAGGCGCGCGGCGCGGTCGCCGCCCAGGATGCGAATCGTCTGCTCCATGGAAAAGCGGTCGTGGCCGGCCGGAACCGGCGTGTGCGTGGTGAAGACGCATTTTTTGCGCACTTGCTCGATGTCGGTTTCGGTGGCCGCGCCCAGCGGTCCGCCGCCCAACTGGCTCTCCAGCAGGCCCAGCGTCAACAGAGCCGCGTGCCCCTCGTTCATGTGGTGGACGTTTACACGGTAACCCAGCGCGCCGGCCATGCGCGCCCCGCCCATGCCCAGCACGATCTCCTGTTGGAGACGGTAATTGGTGTCGCCGCCGTAGAGGTGATCGGTCAGCCCCCGATCCCATCCGGCGTTGACCTCCAGGTCGGTATCCAGCAGGTAGATGGGCACCACGTGACCGTAGCGGCCGGTGAGATCGTAGCGCCAACAGCGCACGGTTACTGTGCGGTTTTCGATGGAGACCGTTACCCGCGCCGACTCCTCCGTGCAGAACCGCGAGGGTTCCCAAGGCTGAATGTCTTCGCTCTGTACGCCTTTGTCGCTGAGGCGCTGCTGGAAGTAGCCCTTCCTGTGCAGCAGGGAAAAGGCCGCCAGTGGAACGCCCAGATCGGCGGCGGAACGCAACGTGTCTCCGGCCAGAACTCCCAGACCGCCCGAGTAGGTAGGCATGGCGGGGTTGATGGCAATCTCCATTGAGAAGTAGGCGACCACCCCGGAAGTGGGGAAGGTCTCGTACGAAAACGGGTTCGATGATGTCGCTTGCATGGTTTATGCCTCCATGCGCTGGCAAATTGCCCAGCGGCAGTTCCGGGTACAAGAATCCCTGGATGCGGACTGGGCAATGGCAATCCTTCCCGGTCTCCATCGTGTGCAGGGTATCTGGATTTTAGCAAGGAACGATCGTAAAATCCGCTGAACCGCGGTTGGATCGTTCATTCCGGGAAGGGCGGAGGAAAATTGCCGGCGATTGCGCCCGGATTGCTTTTCGTTAGCGGAAATTGCACACGGAACGATTTCCTTTTGCGAAAAAATCTGCTAGCTGTGCGTCGGGCATAGCGTTTTGCCAAGGCCGATGCCGCGGCTTTTCGGGGCAGTCTTCGCACTGGGGCGCGCAGGCCGCGGACAGCGGCTTCTGCCGCATCGACTCTTTCGGCGGTGCGCCGGCGCGGTTTTCTCCGCTTTTGCCGAAGATAGCTTCCATCCGGAGCATACTGGCAGTCGGAGACCGAATGTATACAGCCGCCTGGACGCACCCCAAGACTGAGACACGCAAATTCGGGAGACTTTACATCGAATGGAGGCGTTCCCATGAAAGGCAAAAGGAAACGAGAGGGTCGGTCGGCGAAGTTCAAGGAACGTGCGGTCCAGCGGAGGATGGCGGGAGAGCCAGTGTCCGATGCGCATAGAATAGCCGGGAGCGGGCTTGGCTCCCACTCCCGGCGCTCATCGGCACGGATGAGTCTCAGCCGGTCATTTTAGGCGGGTTGCTCTCCAGCAGCGCCCGTTTCCGCTTCGCCGGCCACAATCGGCGCGCTATGGTTCCAACGAAGGCCAAGGCCTTCGCGGCGAATGGCAATCTGTCCCTAATTCCGCTGTCTCACCTCCGGGGTGCAGTCCACACCGCGATGTCTCGATTTTCCCCCTAAACATTTCCTGGAAGAGGCCGATGACGCAAGCAGAAGGAGGAAACGATCGATGCTTCCTGCTGCCACTCACCGAGTCTGGAGCGAGATTGCGACTGGGAAAAGACCCATTCGTTCCGACAATCTCGCCCTCAACCTGCTCGTAAAAAGCAATCATATGAGTTTCGAAAGGGACCCGTCGCAAGCCAATGTGCTGCAACTGGCCGCCAAGACCTACAAGTTCTTCGTTCAGTACGAAAAGTTCTTTGCCAGTGAGTTCGACAAGATTCTGGCGTAACGCATTTCGCAACAAGGAGTGGAGAGGAACCATGCTTGCCACAGTCAATTCCACATTGCTATCCATCGCGGAAGTAGCATCGGCGATCGCGGCCGGTGAATCCTTGTTTCTTGCCGGCAGCCATGAAGCGTTGCGGCAGCTCCCTCAAGGCAATTGGGTAGGTGGAACGATCCCCTACTTCATGACCGAGGAGGGTGGCCTCGTATCGGAAGACCGCATCTTCGTGACGAAAGTGCCGGAGATTGCGCTCGATGCGAAGGTGGCCGATTACGGCCCCGACAACCTGGCCGATCTCTACCGCGACGCGCCCGCCAACGGCTTCACGTTTCTGGTGTTGCCTGCCGCCACTGAAGTGCACAAGACCTTTGCCGAGCGGGCACAGTCCTACGAGGGCTTCCTTTTGCGTCCGGTCGTCGGATGGATCGCGGGAGTGCGTGTCGATCGCATCGGCAAGGAGGCGTCCGCAGTCTTCAACGGAAGAACAGGGAAATCCTTCGATACCCGCGGTGTCGCGCTCCATGTCGCGCTGCCAGCCAACAAGGTCGTCAATCTCAAGATTGTCAATATCTTCGAGAGCGGCGGCGGAAATCTGATTCGATTCGAGGAAGCAGGCTTCCGGGTGAGCAAGTGCCTTGTCGACGGAAAGCCGGCGAATCTCGCCGAGTACATCGCCGGCAACGGAATCGCCACGGAATTTCCGCTCGTCGGAGACTACAACGGCAGCACGATCAATGTGTCGTTTCAAGCTGTCGACGCAGCGGCCGGTACAGTCGATCTTTATGCGCCGGTTTTTCCCGGCGTGGACTATCACTTCGCAAAACCTGTCGAGGATTACGCCGCCGCATTCGGCAAAGCGATCGCGGTGGAAGAGGACAGGCCGACATTCGCCTGCAACTGCATACTCAACTTCCTGTACGGCAAACTGGAAGGGAAGACAACCGGGCCTATCACCGGCCCCATCACCTTCGGAGAGATCGCACATATGCTGCTCAATCAGACCATGGCGCAGCTCTACTTGCTGGATGTTGGCTGAGCCGGGGCGAACGGCGCCCCCTGGCACTGGCAGAATCCGGCTCCTTGAACATGGCGGTTGTCTTCGATTCGAGGCCTTCAGGAAATTTCTCAACCGCGGCGGGCGACGGCGCCTTCCAATTCGGGAAAGCGATCGTATGCCCTGTTTTCAACTGAATGGACCGCCATTTTCACTGCATCGAAAGGGGACCGATTGCGACTGTTTCCAGAAGTTGCACTGCCTCCGATCGTTTCTTGTAGAGCGATGGCTGTCGCCCAATTTTCCGGCATAGCATTGGCCACGCATAGCATTGGCCACAAGGAGAGGATCGACTCATGGCGAAGACAATGAAAGCGGCAATTGTGCGAGAGCTTGGCAAGCCACTCGCGATCGACGAGACGCCTGTTCCCGAGCCGGGAGCCGGGCAAATCCAGGTAAAGATTCAGGCCTGCGGCGTTTGTCATACCGACTTGCACGCAGCCGAGGGCGACTGGCCGGTCAAACCGAACCCGCCTTTCATCCCAGGCCATGAAGGCGTCGGTTATGTCTCCGCCTTGGGACATGGCGTGAAAGACCTCAAAGAGGGCGACAAGGTGGGAATTCCGTGGCTGCACACTGCCTGCGGCAAGTGCGAATACTGTGCAAGCGGATGGGAGACGCTCTGCGAAACGCAGCAGATGACCGGATACACCGTCAACGGCGGCTTTGCCGAATACGCCGTTGCCGATCCCAGGTTCGTAGGCCGTCTTAGGGATGACGCGGACTTCGTCGAAATAGCTCCTGTGCTTTGCGCCGGAGTTACCGTCTACAAGGGCCTCAAGATGACCGATGTCAAGCAGGGCCAATGGGTCGTTATCTCCGGCGTGGGCGGCTTGGGTCACATGGCCGTTCAATACGCGAAGGCGATGGGATTCCAGGTTGCCGCGGTGGACGTGGATGACAAGAAGCTGGAGCTAGCCAAGCGTCTTGGCGCCTCCGTGGTCGTCAATGCGCAGACAACGGAGCCAGCCGCATACCTCAAGAAAGAGATCGGCGGAGCGCATGGGGTGCTGGTGACCGCGGTGTCTCTCAAAGCGTTTGAACAGGCGATTGGAATGGTGCGCCGAGGAGGCACAATTTCCTTGAACGGCCTCCCGCCTGGAACCTTTCCCCTGAATGTTTTCAACGTGGTGCTGAACGCGATTACAATTCGTGGATCGATTGTGGGAACGCGCCGCGACTTGCAGGAAGCGCTGGAATTCGCCGGAGCCGGCCGTGTGAAGGCGATCGTCGAGCCAGGGAGACTCGAAGATATCAACGCGATCTTCCATCGTATGCACGAAGGCAAGATCGAAGGCAGGATCGTACTCGACATGGCAGCCTAGATCAGCTTCCACAGGCGGCTGGGCCGAAAGATTCGCAATGGGTGGCTCGCGGCGGCGAGCCACCTCAATTCAGGAAATTGTCGTGAGGGGGTAGTATGCGGGAATCGGGCAAGAGAAGCTGGAGGGCAGGGAAGGGATTCCACCATCTGCCGAATCCCTGGCTTATGGCGCTGTCCGGATTGGTCTTCGTACTGGTCTCGGCGGCAGAGGCGCAGGCCCAGGCTCTCGGCTGGGAGGGCGAAACCGGCGTGTTTGTCACGCCTCTGGCATACACCGCCTCGGCGGAAGGCGAGAAGATTCATCCCGTCGTGGCCTATCATTATTTCAATGCGGGTCCTGTCGTTGGCGAGTTTCACGAGGTTTCCACGGAAGTCGGGATCGGCAAGCGCTTGGAGTTGGGCTACACGCACGAGTTCCATATCGAGGGCGGAGATCCTTCTCTGAGTCCGCTATGGCAGAACGGCTTTGAGATATTCAACGGAAAAGTCGTTCTGGTTCCGGAAAACTACAAGAAGAACCCGGCTATTCCGGCCGTCTCGGTGGGATTCATCGCGCGGACCGGTGTGCGCAACGTGGGGGACTACCTTGCCTATAACAACGCCACTAACAATGGCAATGACAACGGCGACATCTACGCGGTGGCGACCAAAGTTGTGACCCAGCTAGTGAAGAAGATGCCTCTTGTGCTGAACGCCGGAGCGCGGGGCACCGATGCCGAACTGTGGGGCATGGGCGGCAACGCGCCGAATTGGCAGGCGCGGCCCTTCGGGGCGGTAGCGTTCGTGTTCACGGGGCCGCGCAGGAGCGCGATTGTCTTCGGTTCAGAGGCTGCGATGCAGCCTCGCCATCCGCTGGGATTCACCTCTTTCACGGACACCGGCAAGCTGCCGTTGAATATTCCCACCACGCTCACTTACTGCGCGCGCATTGTGCCCAGCCCGAAGCGCAAGTTGAACGTCGACTTCGGCGTGGCGCAGGTAGCGGGCGAGATTTACGGCAGCGGGGCGGCGGGGGTCAATCTCAAGGCGCGGCATCAGTTCGGCGCGCAGTTGACGTACGGCTTCTAACCGGGCGCGGTGGCTTTGAGGCAAAGCCCCGACGCAAGCGCATCCCGCTGGAACCAAGCCTGGAGCGGGCGGGATGCTTGGCGCTACCGGGTTGGTTCCGGCTCCGGTGCGGTTCGATCTTCTCTGAGCTTGGCGCGCCCGGTTCAACTGTCATTCTATGCGCCAGCGACGGCAATAATTGCCGCCAGTGCGACTCTCGCCGGGAAAGCCTGCTTGCCTTCCCATGAGACCTTCTGGAGGATTGATTGGCCAGGTAGTATGCCCGGCGTTGCCGAGTATGTGAAATCTCCTCGAATCTTGCGCCGGAAGGCCGGAGGTGGCCTGCCTCCATTATGCAACCGGGCGCAAAATGAATTGCGGTTTTCCAGCATTCTGCCGATAAAATGTACAACAGCACATGAACTCGCCGGTGCCTCGCGCAGTGAGTTTGTCGGCTTGAAGTGCGCATTCAAGGATTTGCCGAGGGAATCTTGGCGATGGCACTGGATTCGATGGGGGCGGGAGGGATCGGCGCGTGGCTCAGGTCATCGCGCCACGCGGCGAGAATTGCGTTCGTCGCGGTTTTCGCATCGCTCTGGGTTGTGTCCAACGGCCAGGCGTCCGACCTTCCGGCAAAGCAATTGCCGGTGCTGACGACGACTCGCAGCGCGCATTCCCTTAGCTACCAGCAGGCATCGCTTGCCTATCCGGTTCGCCTGCGCGGGGTTGTTACTTTTTACGATCCCTATGAGGAAGGGCATCCCGCTCTCTTCATCGCAGATGCCACGGGCAGCATCTATATCCTGACAGCGCCCCACTCATTCCTGCAGGCGCATGCGGGTTCGGTCGTGGAAGTCACCGGCATGACCGATCCGGGCGGCTACGCGCCGATCATAATCCATCCCGATGTGCGCATCGTGGGAGAGTCCCGGCCGCTGCCCACCCCCCGCCGTGTGACACTGTCTTTTCTGCTCACGGGCGCCGAAGACGGACAGTGGGTGGCGATCGAGGGATTGGTCCACTCCGTCGAATTTGAGGGAAAGCATGTGGTCCTTACTCTGGCCACAAGCGAAGGCGTACTCACGGCAACCACGGTGAAGCAGGAAGGCGCCAACTACGCCAGCCTGGTCGATTCTATCGTGCTGATTCCTGGCGTGGAAGCGCCTTTGGTAGATAACAACAAGCGGCAGATGGTGGGTGTACGGCTTTTATTTCCCGACTTCAGGGCCATCAAAGTCGAGGATCCCGCGCCCATCGATCCCTTTGCTGTGCCGATCCGCCCTGTGGGCAGCTTGCTGCAATATTCGCCGATGATGCTCCTCCAGCACCGGGTTCATCTTCGCGGGCGGGTTACACTCCACTGGCCCGGACGAACGCTTTGCATTCTGGATGGGAACGATGGACTTTGTGTCCAGACGGCGGACCGAACTCTGTTCCGAGAGGGAGAACTGGTCGACGTGACCGGCTTTCAGGCGCTGGAGAATTACGAGCCTACCTTGTCCGACGCCACGTTGCGGCCGGCCGGCAACAGCATTGTGACTCCCCCCAAGAGGATCACGGCGGAAGAGGCATTTCAGGGCGAGCACCATGGGGAACTGGTCCAGATCGAAGGCCGGTTGATGGGCAGAACTCTGGTTCAGGGCGATCCGGCTCTTCTCCTGTCATCGGGGAAGATTCTCTTCCCCGCGATTATGCCCCTCGCATCTTTCAACCAGGGGAAAGGACAGGATTCGGCATGGGTCGATGGAAGCAGTGTGCTGGTCACCGGAGTTTTTTCCGGAAAAGTCGACCCGCGCCAAATCACCCGGAGGGGGGGCACTTCGCAACTTGAGTCCTTCCAGATTCTGCTGCGGTCGCCGAAGGATGTGGTCGTCCTCAGCGTTCCCTCATGGTGGAATAGCGCGCATACCCTGGAGGTTCTTGGCGGCGTAGTCTTTGTCATGGGAGTCGTTCTCGTTTGGGTCGCTGTGCTCCGCCGCCAGGTCCATCGCCAAACGGAGGTCATCCGCCAAAGCGAAGAGCGCTTCCGGCACATGGCAGAACACGATGGACTCACTGGCCTCCCGGTCAGGAACGTTCTGCTGGAACGACTTGAGTTGGCCATGAAAGAGATCAAGCAACAGCCAATCTCGCTGGCATTGTTGATGGTCGATGTGGACTGTTTCAAACAGCTCAATGACGGCTTGGGCCATGCGGCAGGCGATCAAGTGCTTTGTGCCATCGGCAATCGCCTGCAAGAATCGGTGCGGTCAAGCGACACGGTTGCCCGCATAGGAGGCGATGAATTCGCTGTGCTTCTCGGCGACCTTCACCATGGAGGCGAAGCGCAAAAGATCGCTTCACAACTGGTTTCGAACGCCTCCGCGCCCATTGTGATCGACGGCAGAGCTGTGAAAGTCTCGGTGAGCGTCGGTGTCGCCACTTATCCGGAAAGCGGAGGCGATGTAAAAACACTGTTGCGGAATTCCGACGCGGCTCTCTACCAGGCGAAGGCAAGAGGGCGCAATTGCTATCAAATATTCTCCGCGGATGCAATTCCTTCCACGTCCACAAGCCGCTCATCCGTCAGCCGACATGAACAACCGACCGAAGTCTTGTAATTGAGTTTCTCGACTAACCCGGAAGTATCCCAGGTCCGAAAATCCGGACCTGGGGCACCCGGCACCCGGCCATCTGGCACTGCGTGATCAGATCGACCATGGGCAGCAACCCCTGCCCGTTCTTGGTGAGGAAGGTGGCCAGTTCCTTCCGGTTGAATTTTCCTTGCTTGCGTATGGTGTGGTACGGTTTCTTCACGGCGGTTCTCCCTTCAAGGTTTCGCAACCCGATTCTAAGGAATCAGGCTGGACCGCCGCTCAACTTTCAACTATGGGTGGGACATCCTCGGTCCCGACCATTGAATAGATCGTATGCAAAATCCGCCAGAGGCTCCCGTCTGGAATTGCGGTGGATTTTGCGGGTGCTACTATTCCATTTTCGTTCCCTGCACACACTCCTTTCGCGCTTCGCAAATTGCCCTTCTCGTGTCCCAAACGGCCAAGCCTCAAGCCGGGAAGAGAAAGCCGGGAGAATCCGGTAGCGCGGCCAGGCGGCAACGGCGACGAGGCGGCTGAGGCTCCGGCGCGCTCAGCAGGCCGGCGATCTCCCTCAGTTCCGCGCGAATGCGACCGATGGCAGAGGCCACGCTATCCCGGCTCTGGGCGGAGTCGCTTGCCGGCAGCGGCAGCTTCGGCTGCGGGACGAGATGAGGCACCCCGCGACGATTGCCCTGCGCCAGTGCCTGACGCGCCCCAGCCAGCGTGAATCCCTGGCCATGAACCAGGCGCTTGATCTCAAGCGCCATCTCAACGTCGCGCCTGCGATAGAGCCGCTGACCGGTTCCGCTCTTGTTGGGCTTGAGTTGCGGAAACTTCGTCTCCCAAAAGCGCAGCACGTACGTCTCCACTTCGCAGAGGCGGGCCACATCGCCAATCTTGAAGTAGAGGCGGTCGGGGATCGACGGCGAATCGAAGGCGCGCTTTGGGGCAATTTGGGTGGCCATAGTCAAGGAGAGCGGAGCGCCGGAATCCCGGAAACATCTCGCTCTCCCCGCAGTATAGGCCATTTTTTGCCCAATTTACGCAGCATCGCCGCTCCAATTGCGGAGGAACCAAAGTTGTTATGGGCAGGCGGGATTGCATCAGCGCAAAACGGGTACCTTTGAGGCGATTTGGGGCTGAAAACGACGAAATGTTTGCGTTAAGAAGGGTTGATAAAACGTTTAAGCCGATCCGCTAAACGTTCGAGCGACGCCAAAGTTTCTGTGTTTCCGTGGAGAAATTCGGAGTTTGGCCGATCCCGGGCTTGAGAATCCGGTCCTGGGATCGGCCATGGTTGTTGCACTCAACTGGCCAGTCGGCTAGTTGACCGTGATGATAAACGCTTGCGTGTAACTGGTTCCGTTGAAGGTGTAAGTTGCCGTGTACGTGTTGGTCGTCGCGGGCAAGGCAATGTTGTCGATCTCGCGCGAGGTGGAGGTAAAGCCGTTGGGTCCGGTCCAGCTCCAGCTTCCGCCGCTCTGCGGCCAGGGGCCGAGGTCCACGGAGGTCGTGGCCGACGGGACCGTCACAGTGCTTTCGGAAGTCGTGTTCCAGACGCCGCCCACCGCGATATAGGGCGTGATTCGGTAGGTGGCGCTGCAGTTGGGGGAGGTGATGGTGTAGGCTGCTGACCCGGTTGCGCTGTTTACCCAACCAGAAACCGAAGTAGCTACCGCGATCGCTTCGACGGTCTCAGAAGAACCTACGGTGATCGGGCCGGTGTACTTGGTTGAAGAGGTTGTGGGCGTGGTTCCGTTGGTTGTGTAGTAGATGGTCGTGCCGTTCGCCGCATCCGAAATTGTTACCGTCTGCGCGGAGGGGTAGGTGCCCGCTGCGGGAGAAAAGCTGTGCGTAGCCAGTGTCGTCGTGCAACTCTCCCCCTGGGAACTCAGACTCCTTCGGTGTTTCGGAATTGTTCGTGGATGGATGCGGGAGGGTTTCGCTGTGGACAACTTCCCGATTGAGGTACTTGGAGGTACTATTGCAGATTACCGTAGTTTCGAGGAAGAATCATTTGTAAATCTTTGGTGAATGCGCAATTGCTTCAGTTGCAAGAGTTCTATGTCTCTTTTCTATAAAACGGTCCACGTCCGCCCCGGATGGCCGGGGTCTATTGAGGCCGCTGTTTTTTGACAAAGGCGGCGAGCGATCGCCACTTCGCGGGATGGCGGACTACGCTAACGGATTCTTCGCCCTCAGTTCGGCGACGATTTCCGCGGCGGCGACGCGGGCCTGGTCGGCACGTTCGGGCGAGAAGCTGATGGCTCCGACGCGGGCATGGCCGCCGCCGCCGTAGCGTTCGCATATCTTTGCCAAGTTCACCATTTTGGCCGGATCGGCCTTGATCCATGGGTTGGAGCCGACCGAGACCTTGGTGCGGAAGCTGGACTTGGAGAGGCCGATGGAGTAAGTGGCGCTTGGGTGGAGATAGTATGGGATGAACTTGTTGTATCCCTCGAGGGGCAGATCGGCGATGTCGAAGTAGATGGTGCCGTCTCGCTCCTCGGCGCGGTCGCGGATGACCGCGATGGCCTGCTGATGGCGCTCGAGCAAGGGCGGCAGCAGATCGGAGACAAAGGGCTGGCTAAGCACCTCGGCCAGGGGCATCTCGGTCAAAAGGGGAATGATGCGGGGAATGAAGGCCGGGTTCTGGGTGGATTCGATGATAAGCGTCAGCTTCATGGCTGGAGCGGCCATCTCGACGGCTGCCTCGGAGCTCTCGTATTTCGCCCCGTCCACGATGTTGGCCCAGTGAATCAGCTCGGCGACCGGTGCGTCGTCGAAGCCGAAGCGGGTGGCGGCGATGTGGGCCAGGTAGCTGGTGCAAGAGGTGTAATCCACGTCCAGAAACTTGTGCCCGCCGCAATCCGGGTCCTTCTTGCAGTCCAGAAAATGCTGGTAGTCCTGGGGATTCAGGAACGCCGACAAGTGGTGATCGAACCACCAAGTAATCTTGGGCGAAGGCGAGTATTTGAAGTCCACGATGGCGTTCTGGTCGCCGGTAAACTCCCTCTCGTCGAAGAGGGCTTCAGAGCGATGCACCAGGCCGCGGTACTCGTAGCTGGCGCCGGCGGCGACGCACTCACGATGGAAGCGCGTGAACAGGGAAGCCGAGCAGGCTCCGTCGAAGCATTTGTCGTGATAGAAGACGCGAACCCGCAAAACTGGATACCCCCGAGCGGAAAAAATCGAAGAACCGAACTGATAAGCATCAAGGGATTGGGCGCTTGTGTCAAGGCGGACTCTTTTCCAATACAAGATGAGCCTGAAGAGGGGAGCTGATTCCAACACAAG
>CAZMHC010000077.1:0-14779 GCA_964565955.1 uncultured Occallatibacter sp. | reverse complement strand
GATTGAACGGCGGATTGTTCTCGATGAAGATGTCCTTGTATTCGTCGGAAACGCCCGACTGGTGGCATTGTATTGCAAACGGAGTGGGTATGTTCTCGATGGGGACGGCGGCGTTCTGGAAGTACACGATGTGAGTGCCGGTGGTGGGTTCGCCGACGAAGGCGCACGCCGAGTCCGCGCTGCCATTCGGGGTATTAATGAGGACCTCGCAGCGATACCAGACGCCGGTCTTCTCTCCTTGGTTTTGAGGAGCGTCGTTGTATCCGGTGACGGGAAGGTTCTGGTTCGAGTATTGGCCGGTGGGTTGGTAGTCCCAGCCCCAATCCGCGGGCAGTTGGAACTGAATGCCATCCATGGCGTCGGCGGTGTCGCTGGTGCCGAAGAAGAGAATGGTCGGATCGTGCAGCCATAGGTTCTGGTAGACGGAGTAGAGGACGCGATAGGTGGAATAGGTGGTAGTGGTGTATATAAATCCTCGCGCACTGCCGCTTGTCTCGATGGCGCTGTCGGTTGCGTTGACATCGAAAGAGCCGGCGGGATTCTGTATCCAGCCATTCAGGGTTTTGCCGTCGAAGACTGAATTGAGCGCCGGCGGCGCTGCCATTGCCGCCTGGGAAGCCCAGACGGCGCACGCAACGACTGCGAGAGCCATTGCAAATCTGCTAAAGATATTGTTCATACGTAATCCCCTTCAAGAGATTCTTTGTGCGGCATTCAACGCACGGCCCGTGACGACAGGCATGGCGAGGGAAAGTTGGCCGTCCGGCACGCCTAGATTCGAAACTCTCGACTGTCAACGCCTCGGCGACCGCGATATGCGCGTCATGTATGGGAACGCGCATCTTATGGATAACCTTGGAAATGGACGTGAGAGGATTCGCTTCCCGTGAAAGGCCGCGCGACCGTCTTTGCGCCGGGAAGAACGCTATCTTACCTGGCGCCGGACTGTCAAGTGAAATCTCTGTCTTCATGGTCTACATATATAAATTGTTAAGGCAGAATGGTTTATACACAAATCCCGATCTAGCGATTTGGCGGTGCAACTTATAATCATCCGCATTCTTGTGGGGCGCATTCACACTGCCTGGATGATATCCGAGTTATCGGGACAACCGGATTTTGCGTAGAAGACGTCGAGAAAATACCTGAAGCGCGCTTACAATAAGTTGCTTGATCGATGGGGCAGCGGTGGCGATCTGGACAGCGATGGTTTGCGGCCTACGCGGCGAGCGGGGGAGCAAGGAACGCCAGCCAGCCGGTAGAATTCAAGTCGAGGGGTTCCGCGAAGAGCATCGCGCGGTAAACTCGACGAAATCGACTGAGACTTACCGAGGAGAGGCCGTGAAGAACTGGAAGATGTTGCTCGTTCCCACTCTGATTACATTGGCCATCTGCGGCCTTTATCTGTTTTCTGTGTGGAAGCATCGCCAGAATCCCGGAGTGACTGAGCGGAAGGAGGCCGGGCCGAGCGTGAGCGAGGATGAACTGGCGGTGGTGCGGGAGTTCTTTCCGGCGCACTTCGAGGATACGCTGCGGCTGGAGGGAACGACGGTTTGGATGAAGAATGGCTACACAATCCCTTACTATCCTTACTCCGGGGGGCGGGTGGAGTTCGCCAAGCGCGCGGGGCTGATTCCCGCGCTGGCTCGGCTGGAGGTGAAGAAGATCGTCAAAGCGGCCGCGCCGGCGGCGGAGTGGGACGGGATGGAACACGGCAGCCGCCAAGCGTTTGCGACCTTTATCCTGCCGGGGGATGGGCGGCTGTATGCGACGCCGATCGGCTGGATGCGGGGCAATGAAGAGAGTTACTACTGCGACCTGCTGTTCTTCTACGACGACCCGCACGGCATCTACGACCATTGGCCAAAGGACGTTTGGGCGGCGATAGACGCCCACCACCCGAAGACTGGGATGAGCGAACTTCAGACGCGGATGGCGATCGGGCAGAATCTGCGCGGCGACGGGTCTACCGAGGGCGAGCGCACGGTGACTTATAACCAGAATGGCAAGAAATGGACGGTGACTTATGCGAAGGACCGGGCCACAGAGATCGTGAGCGAGTGAGGGACAGGGCGCGGCGGATATTTCTTCACGTCAGGCTGTAAAAGGAAACGGGCGGCTGCCAAGCGAGAGAAGCGGCCACCCGAAAGGTCACAGTACAGGAGACATAGATAGAGTATCGTTGGATTCAATGATTGTCTTGCGACCTGGGAGGGAGAGCAGGCTCGATCAATGGGTGGAGATAGTCGCTCCTTTGCGGGATCGGAGCGCGGTTAAATGGATGTGCGACTCGGCGCGGCAAGCCGGCAGGCTCCCATGATCGGAATATGTTCCAATTCGAACGAGTCGAAGGCCGGGGCGCGTCTGGGCTGGGTGGCGGCGGCGCTGCTGGCGGGCGCGTTGACGGGCGGGGCGCTGGAGCCATCGACGCCGCTGGCCAGCTATGGGCGGCAGACGTGGGCGATGGAGAACGGGCTGCCGCAGAATACGGTGCAGGCGCTGGCGCAGACCGGCGATGGATTTGTGTGGTTGGGGACCGAGGTGGGGCTGGTTCGCTTCGACGGGAATCGGTTCCAGGTTTTCGACCGGAATTCGAGTCCGGCGCTGCCGGGAAACGACGTGCGATGCCTGCTGGAGGCACGGGATGGGGCACTGTGGATTGGAACCGGCGAGGGGCTCGCGCGGTGGAAGGACGGTGCCGTTACGGCCTTCAAGACGAAAGACGGGCTGCCGGAGAATGGGATTCGGGGACTAGGGGAAGATCACGACGGCGCGCTTTGGGTATGGACGGACGAAGCACAAGCCGAGCTTGCTGGAGATCGGTTTATTCCATACTCGGTTATGTACGGGACTGGAGGCATAATGGCTTCAGTAGCGTCGCCTGCGCTGGGAACCGGTCTTGTGCAGTCTTTCTCGGATGGAACTGTAGTTCTTGCCAACATGAAGCAGCTAACGGTTACGCGCGGTAGCAGTGTGATCGAACGGCTAACCGTTGGCCATGAACTGCCGGGTAACCGGATTCAGATTCTGTTGAAAGACCGCGAGGGCAGTTTGTGGATTGGCACCAACGGCGGTCTGGCGCGCTGGATCGCAGGGAAAGTGCAACGCTTGCCCATCACCGATCCGCTTGCCATAGCCTCCATACTCTCACTGATGGAAGACCGCGAGGGCAATCTCTGGGTGGGGACGGAGACCGGCGGGTTGCACATCCTGCGCGATCAGCGATTTCGCACCCTGGGCGCGCGGGAGGGGCTTTCGTCCGACGCAACGACGAGCGTGGTGGAGGACCGCGCGGGGACGCTTTGGGTGGGAACCGCCGGGGGCGGCCTGAATGCGTTCAGACCGGGAACGGCTGGACCGATCAAGAGTTATACGGTGCGCGACGGCCTCGTCAGCGACGTGATTCTTTCACTGGCTGCGGCGCCTAACGGCGACCTGTGGGTGGGCACGCCGGACGGATTGAACCGGATACGCAAGGGAAAAATCGATTCCTTCACCTCGGCGGACGGGCTGCCGGACGACTTTATCCGCTCTCTGCTTGTGGACGGCGATGGGTCGCTGTGGATCGGAACGCGGCGGGGGCTGACGCACTGGAGTTATCAATCAAGCCGGACGAGTTGGGCGGCAAGCGAGGTTTCGAGCGCGGTTGGCGGCGCGCGGATGAAGACTTATACCCAGGCTAGCGGGCTGGGCAGCGATCTGGTGGGCGCGATGGCGCGCGATTCCAACGGGGATCTGTGGGTGGCCACCTTTGCCGGTTTGTCGCGGATGCGCGGCGGGAAGATTGCCAATTACACCACGGCGAATGGGCTTTCCAGCAACGTGATTACGGCGCTTTTGCCGCGCGGCAACGGCACGCTGCTGATTGGGACGCAGGACCGCGGCTGGGATCTGTGGGACGGACGGAGGTTCACGGCGGCAAGGAACGACGGTCTCGATCAAACGGCCATCCACGCAATTCTCGACGACGGCGGCGGGCATCTTTGGTTTGCGACCGGCAACGGGATCGCGCGTTGCGACTGCGCTGGCGCGATGGAGGGAGCGGCCTGCTCGCACTGGATCGAGTTTGGCGCGGCGGACGGGTTGCGCAGCCTGGAGACGGCTACCAACAGTCACCCATCGGCGTGGCGCGCGGGCGACGGGCACCTGTGGTTTGCCACGCCGAAGGGGTTGGTGGAGGTGGACCCGGCGCATTTTCCCGTAAACGCCGTGCCGCCGCCGGTGGCGCTGGAGCGCTTTGCCGTCGACGACATCGATCAAGCACTGCGTGCGGCAGACTTTTCGGTGAGGATTCCGGCGGGGCACGTGCATTTCGAGTTCGATTATGCGGGATTGAGCTTTGTGGCGCCGCAGAAGGTGCGCTACCGCTATATGCTCGAGGGTTTCGACCGGGGCTGGACCGAGGCGGGAACGCGGCGGGCGGCTTACTACACCAATATCAAGCCGGGGAAGTATACCTTCCGGGTGCAGGCGGCCAACAACGACGGGCTGTGGAACACCGAGGGCGCGGCGCTGCGGTTCGAGCTGCGGCCGCGCTTCTATCAGACTCTCTGGTTCGATGCGCTGCTGCTTGCCGCCGTGGCAGGCTTGATCGCGCTGCTGCTCAGGCTGCGTCTGCGGCGAGCGGAGAGCGAGTTCCGCGCCGTGCTGGGCGAACGGAACCGCATCGCGCGTGAGATTCACGATACCCTGGCCCAAGGTTACGTGGGAATCTCCGTGCAGTTGGAGTTGCTCTCCGAGCTTTTACGCATGGACAAGGCGGAGGCCGCGCAAAAGCACCTGGACCTGACTCGCGGCTATGTGCGCGAGGGGCTGGCGGAGGCGCGCCAGTCGATCTGGGCGCTGCGCTCGCAGGATGCGGGCGAGACCACGCTGCCTGTGCGTCTACGCCGTTTGGTGGAGGCGGAAGCCGGTCACGAGTTGGAGACTAGCTTCAGCCTCTTCGGCTCCTACCGGCCAATGCCTCCGGGCACAGAGCGCGAGATTCTGCGCGTGGCCCAGGAAGCCGTCCATAATGTGAAGAAGCACGCGGCGGCCAAACGCTTATCCGTGCAGATCGAGTACGGATCGGAGGAGATCGCGCTGGAAGTTAGAGACGATGGGCTGGGCTTCGATGCAAGTCAATCCGCAACCGTCGGCCATTACGGGCTGACCGGAATGCGTGAGCGGGCAGCGGCGATCGACGGAACGCTGGAAGTGACGAGCGAACCTGGAGCGGGAACTACGGTGCGGCTTTGTACAGCGGCGAAAAAGACGTATGAGTAAGGCAAACATATTGACCCATTGAAATGATTATGATTGCACTGCGAGACTGAAGGAGCGCAAACGAGTTTGACAGAGCAAATCCCAACGTTTGAATTGAATGAGGCGTGTACAGCTCATCACGAAGCCGGCCATATGGTTGTTGCTGCTGTGAATGGTTTGAGATTGCGACCTGATGGCCTTAGTGTAGACTCGCGTCGCGAGGGTTTATGCTGTTACCACAAAGAGCCGGACGGTTCCCCTCTTTCTCGGGAGCGCATTATTGTTTCCAAATTTGCCGGGTACTATGCTGAATGGCGTTACCGAAACGAGTTTGGCCTCTTAGAGAAAGCTCTATCCCCTGAACTCTATTTTGTTTTTAGCAGTGATGGGAAAGAGGCACGAAAGTTGTCAATCGAACTATCAAAAGGAACATGGTCGAACAAGGAATTGCCCCGGAGCGCACCTGATATTGAGAATGACTTACAACAACAATCGGAAAAGCTTATCGGGCAGCACTGGAATGTTATTAGGACAATTGCAGATGCCTTGTTGGCTAAAGAATGGGAAAACATGAAACCTCTCGTAACTGGAACCATTTGGTCAAATGCTGCCAAGGCAAAGTATCTCTCAAGAGAGGAAGCCGTCAGCATACTGGAATGTTTCAGCATTAACGCCGTGTGTTGCAGCTGCCCGGACTGCTTTGACTAAACGGGACAAAGGATAATGGAGCAACAGTGACCAATGAACCGATTCGCGTGCTGGTTGTGGAAGACCACCATGTAGTGCGTCAGGGGCTGGTGGCGCTGCTGAATGTGGTGGATGGCCTGGAGGTGGTGGGCGAGGCTGCCGACGGCGTCGAGGCAATTGCCCAGTTTCGCAAGCATCAGCCGGATATAACTCTGACCGACCTGCGCCTGCCGCGGCTGAGCGGCGTGGAGGTGATCGAGCGCATCCGCATGGAGACGCCGGGGGCGCGCTTCATCGTGCTCACGACTTACGATGGCGACGAGGATATTTATCGCGCTTTGCAGGCCGGAGCGCGCGCCTATCTGCTCAAGGGCATGACCGGCGAGGAGCTGATCTCCACCATCCGCGCGGTCCATGCGGGCAAATCGCACATTCCGCCGGCGATCGCCGCCAAGCTGGCCGAACGCATGGGGACCGAGGAGTTGACGCCGCGCGAGTTCGACGTGCTGGAGCAGATCGTGCATGGCAAGAGCAACAAGGAGATCGGAACCGAGTTGGAGATATCCGAGGCCACGGTGAAGACCCACATAAACAGCCTGCTGGGCAAGCTGGGCGTAAGCGACCGCACCCAGGCGGCAACAGCGGCGATTCAGCGCGGCATCGTTCCGCTGGAATCGCTGAGAAAGCCGAAATCATGAAGACGAAGCGGATGGCGAGAGCGGTTCTGTGCGCAGTTTTGATGGCGTTGCTGCCGCCTCTGGCAGAAGCGCAAAAAGCGGCGTGGCGGCAGGCCACCGATGCGGAGTTGGCCTCGCTGCTTCCGGCGCGGGCGCCGGTGGAGCGGGAGCACATCGAGACCGAGATGCGCACCGCCTCGGGGATCGTGGACAGCCGCGGGCATTTCATCGCCGGGGTGGTTCTGATTACCGCGGGCTACTCGGCGGAGGGCAAGTATTCGCACTATCTCGTGGTGCAAGCGCCGGTGCGCATTGGCGGCATCGCGCTGAAGCCGGGGGAGTATGTTTTCGGATACGAGCACACCGACGAGTTTCTGAAAGTACATTTTCACGAGGCGGCTACGGGCGCGCTGGTGGGCGCTACAGAGGCGCATCTGATCGCCGGCTCCCATCGCGTGACCAGCCTGCATATCTGGCCGCCGAGCGGAAAGGCGCTGATTCAGATCGGGCGCTTCGGGATTCCGTACGAGTTGGGCGGTGAGTAGCGATTCTCAGCGGACAAACTCGACCGCCCGGGGCGCATCGCCGCTTCTTCCGTTTTCGTCCATCTTGCCGAAGATCATCTTGCCGCTGGCGGTTTGCAGGACGCTAGTGACGGAAATCTCCACCGATCTGCCGATCAGCTTGCGGGCGTGATCTACAACCACCATGGTGCCGTCGTCCAGGTAGCCCACGCCCTGGTTGTACTCCTTGCCTTCCTTGAGGATGAGCACGGTCATCTTTTCGCCGGGCAGAACCACGGGCTTGAGGGCATTGGCCAGGTCGTTGATGTTCAGAACCTCGACGTGGTGCAGGTGGGCCACCTTGTTCAGGTTGAAGTCGTTGGTGACCACCTTGGCATCCAACTTCTTGGCCAGTTCGAGCAGCTTGAGGTCCACCTCGCGGATGGCGGGGAAATCGTCGGAGACTATCTGTACCTGCAGGTTGTTGTTGGACTGCATACGCTGGAGCATATCCAGGCCGCGGCGTCCGCGCTGGCGGCGGGAGCTGTCGGTGGAGTCGGCCACCATCTGCAACTCGCGCAGGACGAACTCCGGCACCACCATCATGCCGTCGATAAAGCCGGCCTCGGCTATATCCGCGATGCGGCCGTCGATGATGACGCTGGTATCCAGAACCTTGGAGCTTTTACGGGTCGGGCGATCGCCGGCGAAGACTGTGCCGAGGGCCGCGGTGTTGAGCAGATCGCCCTTGTTGGCGCCCACTAGCAGGCCCACGTAGGTCATCAGCAGGAGCACGAAGATTTGCAGAGTGGCCAAGGTGGACCCGGAGGGCAGCGCGCCGCGCAGCACCATGCAAAACAGGGCCGCTCCGAAGATTCCCAGCACACTGCCTACCACCGCGCCGATGAGCCGTTTGAGGCTCAGCGCGCGCACCCGCAACTCGAAGACGATGACCGCGCAGGCCGCGCCAACGCCTGTGGCCGCTCCCGTCCATCCCGATATGCCGAAGGGGTGAAGGAAATAACAGACCCCGCCCAGCAGGGTCACGAAGAGCGCACGAATCAGAATGAGATCCATAAATAACCAACTTCCGCCTATTCGCGGCAAAATGATCGGGAATGAGTACTGAAGGCGAGTATGCCGATTGCCACCTAGAGCCGTCAAGTGCCGCTCTTGTTTGACGCAAGACGGGCCGTGAAGATTCCGGCGAGAGATATTGAAAACAGCCAACGCGAAGCAGCGAGATTGCGTCTGGAAGCGACGGGCCGTTCGCCGCGGGAGAGCGGGCCAGGCGAGCGAACGCAGGTCGCCGCCTGTACCAGGACGGACGGAGGAGCATTTTGCAGACGTTGGCTACGGTTTGAAAGCGGGCACCGTCGAACGCAGCGCGCGGATGCGATCGATGGCGCTGTTCAAGACCGGGCGCTCCACCACTTTATTCAGGCCATTGTCGATCAGGGATTCCACAAATTCAAGGACTTCCATGTTGCGCTCCTGGGCTTGACGTACGATTTCATCGGAGATTGTGATCGTGATTTGCATGGTGGCAGTTCCCTCGCATTTTTTATCGGCGCTTGCAAGCGATTGAAGAGGGACAAATCGTAACTTGCGCAGTGCGCTGAAGGATGGCGGCAGCCTGGGGACAGGCGGCGCTTGCCGTTGGACGGCGGGAAAGATACGCTGTTCTTATGTACGAAGATTTCCACGCATCCGACCGCTGGAGCGGCGAAGACCTGCACTGCCGCTGGAAGGGGACTATGGTGGCCATCGCCACGCGCCACGCCGACGCCGTGGATGTGCGCTACGAAGTGAACGAGGGCGCGATGTGGATTGCCTTGCCGCTGGAGGCCTGGGGCGAACAGAAGCGGAGGAGCGGCAAGGCGATTACCGATCAACTGGCGGCGCAGATCGCCGGCCGCTATCTCAAACTATTGATAGAAGAGGGATTCGACTCTCGCCGCGAGATATACACAATGACCGTGGCCGAGGTGCTGGAGCATCTGGACGCGGTGGTGGCCGAGGCGAAAGCGCTGGGCGAGATGCCAACGCTGCCGATGCTGGCGCTATAAGCCGGGAAATCTGGAGCAAGGAAAGACGAAATATCGATTCTTCTGAGCTTCGACGAGGCGACTTACGTACACTTGAATGGCGGGCGACCCTGTCCCCAAACAGGAATCGATGCACCCAAGATTCGAGAAACTCCATCCGGCGATGATTCCGCGCCTGAAATGTGCGTCACGGGCGTCTGCTGGTAGAATGGGTTGTGCCGCAATGCGCGGCAGTCAATCTCATCCTTGCCCCCAACCAGGCCCCCAAGCGGCCAAACCAAAGAGAAGGAAAACCGCGCCTGTGACTCAGACGATACGCAATATCGCCATCATAGCCCATGTGGATCACGGCAAGACGACCCTTGTAGACGCCATGCTGCGGCAGTCGGGGACATTCCGAGCCAACGAGCAGGTGGCCGACCGGGTGATGGACTCGAACGAGCTGGAGCGAGAGCGCGGCATCACCATTCTGGCCAAGAACACGGCCATCGTCTTCGAGGGCGGCAAGATCAACATTGTGGATACGCCGGGCCACGCCGATTTTGGCGGCGAAGTGGAACGCGCGTTGAAGATGGTGGACGGCGTGATGCTGCTGGTGGACGCAGCCGAGGGACCGCTGCCGCAGACGCGCTATGTGCTGGCCAAGGCGCTGGAGGCCAAGCTGCTTCCCATCGTAGTTATCAATAAGATCGACCGTCCCGACGCGCGCCCGCAGGAGGTCTTGAACGAAATTTACGATCTATTCATCGACCTCGACGCGGATGAATCGCAACTGGATTTTCCAGTGCTTTATGCGGTGGCAAAACAGGGCACGGCGACCAGGGATATGGCCGCGCCCGGCGTTGATTTACAGCCTCTTTTCGAGACCATCGTCGCGACGATTCCCCCCGCCACTGGTAACCCGGATGCAGCTTTGCAGATTCTGGTCACCAATCTCGATTATTCGGATTATTTCGGTCGCATCGCCATCTGCCGCGTTTTTCAGGGAACGCTGCGCGCCGGCGACGATGTGGCCATCTCCAAGCGCGACGGCTCGCTGATGAAGACCCGCATCACCAAGCTCTTCACCTTCAGCGGCCTCAAGCGGACCGAAACCGCGGAGACCACGATGGGAGACATTGTGGCCGTGGCCGGCGTCGAGGGCATCACCATCGGCGAGACCATAACCGACGTCGAAAACCCCGCGCCGTTGCCTTTGATAGTTATCGACGAACCGACGATCGCGATTCAGTTCAGCGTGAATAACTCGCCGTTTGCGGGGCGCGAAGGCCAATATGTGACCAGCCGCAATCTGCGCGAGAGGCTTGAAAAAGAGCTTCTGACCAACGTCAGCATTCGCGTGGAAGAGACCGGTTCGCCGGATACTTTCAAGGTGCTGGGCCGGGGCGAACTGCAACTCGCCATACTTATCGAGATGATGCGCCGCGAGAGCTTCGAGCTGATGGCCGGCCGCCCGGAGATCGTCACCAAGACGGTGGACGGCACGCGCATGGAGCCGGTAGAGCACCTCACGATCGATGTCCCCGAGGCCTACACCGGCACGGTGATTGAGAAACTCGGCCCGCGCAAGGGCGAGATGACGAAGATGCACAATCATGGCTCGGGCCGTGTGCGCCTGGAGTTCCGCGTACCTAGCCGCGGACTTATCGGCCTGCGCAGCGAGATGCTCACCGAGACCCGCGGAACCATCGTGATGAACGCGCTCTTCGACGGCTACATTCCCTATCAAGGCGAAATTCCGCAGCGGCCCACCGGCGCGCTGATCGCCGACCGCCAGGGGCTGACCACGACCTATTCGCTGAACGGCCTGCAGGAGCGCGGCATTCTCTTTGTGGGCGCGGGCGTTGAGGTTTACGAGGGCATGATCGTCGGCGAGCACTCGCGCGACAACGATCTCGACGTGAACGTGGTCCGCGAAAAGAAGCTGACCAATATGCGCGCATCGAGCGCCGACGAGGCCCTCCGCCTGGTGCCCGTCAAAACTCAAAATCTGGAACAAGCCATCGAGTTTATCGCCGAGGATGAGATGGTGGAAGTTACGCCCAAGTCCCTCCGCCTGCGCAAGAAGATATTGCAGCAAAACCGCCGGCCAAAGCGGTGGGAGAAGAATGCCGAATAGCTTGGCCGCCCGTCTGTTATGCTATTCGTCGAATGGGCGGTCTCGTTATTGACATCTTAATCGAGTTCTTCTTTCAGACGATCGTGAATCTCGTCCGAAGAGTCGAAACCAGCAATTGGCCGGTTGTTACGGCGATTGTCTCCAAATCGGAACGGCGCAGGCCGTGCATGGGATGTACCGTCATTGTTATTCACTACATATATCGCAACGCAGAGAGGCGCTGCGAAGGTACACACAAAGAGCCGTTCATCTTCGATAACTACGCGGAGGCCTATCTGAACCGCTTTCCAGGCGGATCGGAGTTCCCCGTGCGCGTGAATCCCAAAGATCATTCGCACTCCATCCCTGCAAATCGAAAAATCGTATTCACTCGGGTAGAGTAGCATCCAGCACTTCTTGCGCCCTTGCAGCGCGCCAAGCGGCCAGCCTTTCGTAGAGCGCCGCATCGTTCAAGGCGAGAATCTCCGCCGCAAACAGCGCCGCATTGGCCGCTCCAGGCTTGCCGATAGCCAGTGTGGCGACAGGAATCCCCTTGGGCATCTGCACCATCGAGAGCAGCGAGTCCAGGCCGTTGAGCGGCGTAGCCGCGATCGGCACGGCCAGCACGGGAAGAAGCGTCTTGGCGGCCATCACGCCGGCCAGATGAGCCGCACCGCCGGCTCCGGCTATCAGCACCCGCAGACCACGCCCCCGCGCCGTTTCAACGTATTTGAAGAGCTGATCTGGGGTGCGATGCGCGCTCAATACCCGCGCCTCATACGAAATCTCCAGCGTGTGCAGAATCTCGACTGCGGCCGCAAGCACCTCATAATCGCTCTTGCTGCCCATCACGATGCCAACCAAGGGATGTTCACTCATAAGGTCCAATTATACGAAGAACCGATCGCTTATCGAAAGCCGAGAACGAAGGCTCGTATTTGGACTCCATGTTCAGCGCCGGAGCATGGCTGTTATCCTGGATACTGATATGGCCTTATCAGCGATGACAAACGATACAAAGACTCTCAAGCGTCCGCAAGCCGCGCCATCCGCGCTTGCCGCCTGGCTGCTTTTCACGGCGATCTTTGCCGCCGTGCAGTTTGCCTCCCTCTTCACCCCGCCGCTGCTAGACGACGTGGACGCCTCCCACGCCCAGGCCGCGCAGCACTTTGCCGAGAGCGCAGACTGGGTCACCGCCAAGATCGACGGCATCCGCTATATCGAGAAACCCCCCCTGCCCTACTGGCTCTCCGCCGCGTTCTATCGCATCTTCGGCGAAAACGTCTTTGCCTCCCACCTGCCCAACGCGCTGGCCATGATTGGCCTCGCTTGGCTGGCTTGGCTCTGGGCGCGCCGCGCCTGGGGCCCCCGCTCCGGGCTTTACGCCGGCCTCGGCGTACTTACCTCCGTCGGTCCGTTCCTCTTCACCCGCTTCATCATTCCCGAGGCCCAACTCGCCTTCTTCCTGCTCCTTGCCCTCTTCTGCTTGCTCACCGGCTTCGAGTCCGACCGCGCCGCCCGCTTTTACTGGATGTGGGCCGCCCTCGCCCTCGCCTTGCTCACCAAAGGTCTCATCGCTCCCGTCTTCTTCGCCGGCGCCGCCATCCCCTACCTGGCCCTTACCGGCCTCTGGCGCCGCTGGAAGGCCCTCAAGCCCATCACCGGAACCCTGCTCTTCCTGGCCATCGCCGCACCCTGGCACATCCTCTGCGGTCTCGCCAATCCCGACCAGGGACACCCTGTCGGCAACCACCCCACACTCGGCAACGTACACGGATTCTGGTACTTCTACTTCGTCAACGAGCACTATTTGCGCTTCTTCGGCCAGCGTTACCCCCACGACTACAACAAGCTTCCCTTCGCCGCCTACTGGCTGCTCCATCTGGTCTGGCTCTTTCCCTGGAGCCTCTTCCTGCCCGCCCTTGTGGCGGTGGCCTGGAAGACCCGCCGCCGCTGGATGAAGCAACTCCGCCACGACGCCGGCCAAACCGTCGACTTCTACCTCGACCATGCCGCCCGCATCGACGTGGCCGCCTACGTCTTGCAGCTCAAGTTCAGAGTCCGCACCGTCTGGCTGCTCAGCCTCTTCTCCGCCTTCACTCTGCTCTTTTTCTCCCTCTCCACCAACCAGGAGTACTACACCTTTCCGGTCTGGCCGCCGCTCTTCATTCTCATCGCCGCGGTAGTGAGCGGTATTGAGGAGAACGGGCCTCTCGAAGGCGCTCCAGAAGGCCGCAAGCCGCTGCTTGCCTCTTCCTGGCTCACTGGCGCGCAGGCGTTCTTCGCCGTCGTCGGCGCACTATCCGCCGCGACTCTCGCCTGGGGCCTATGGGACTCTCGCCATATCCCCTATGTGGCCGACATCGGCACTGTCCTCGCTCATCGCGGCGTAGGAGACTACACCCTCTCCATGTCTCACTTCTTCGACCTCACTGGCGCCTCCTTCGCCGCGCTGCGCCTGCCCGCGATCATGGCCGCCATCACGTTGCTTGTCGGCCCCGCCGTCGGATGGCTGCTGCGCGTCAAAGGCAAGCATCTCGCCGCCACCGTCAGCGTAGCCCTGACTATGACGGTCTTCCTCATCGCCGCGCACATCGCCTTCGCCCGCTTCGAGCCTATGCTCAGTTCCAAGCAACTGGCCGATACCATCGTGGAAAAAGGCCTGCCCGCCGACTCCTTCATCGTCTACGGCGAACAATCCGATGCCTCCTCGGTCGTCTTCTATACGCACAGCTTCTTTGCCGGCAAGCCCGCCTTGTTAGTGCTCCCCCGTTGCGGCCAGCACAACGAAGGCACACCCCTTCTATGGGGTTCCTGCTACCCCGACGCCCCGGACATCTTCCTCTCCGAAGATCGCCTCTCCAAGGTTTGGGGCGCGGGTGAGCGCAAGTGGCTCTTCGCCCAGGACCTCAACCGCGACAAAGTCGAGCAACTTCTCGCCGGCCGCCTCTATCCCGTCCAATCCATCGCCGATAAAGAACTCTGGACCGACCGGCCCGTCAAGTAGCTTGTTACCGCCCGCGCCGCCGCTGCCGCTTTATAACTCAAGTAACGCACAGCCGAGCCGCCCCAGTTCTCTGCCCGGTGACTTATTCCTCGAAATTCACAGGGTTTTTATCCTCATGTCACCGACTCGCCCGGCCAAGCTGTGGTATGCTTCCCGCGTCGTGCAATAGCGGCAAACTCCGGCTGCCTGCGATTCAAGCGGCGCATCCGAAGTTTGTTATGGGCCGCTGTTATTAACTAAAAAATCAACAGCGGCAAGCTGGTTTACCCTCTTCACAGGAGCGATTCAGCCATGATTGCAATGCCTCTCTCCGTCTTCACGCCGATCCCCGCCGTAGCCTCTTCCCGTCTTTCTATCCCCTCCCGCAAGCGGAGCAAACTGGCCGCCCTCTGCGCCGTTCTCACCCTGCTGCTCTGCGGCGCATGGAGCATCGCCTCCGCCCAAACCGCCCACTTCAGCGGCTAGTGCTTAATTGCGTAAGTTTACGATAGTGTTGCGCAGTTGCGATCCTTTGA
>CAZMHC010000076.1:0-14850 GCA_964565955.1 uncultured Occallatibacter sp. | reverse complement strand
TTGTGTTGGAATCAGCTCCCCTCTTCAGGCTCATCTTGTATTGGAAAAGAGTTCAAGTTTACAATCCGGCTTGAGCCGGGTAATACTGTTTTCTGGCCACCCATCGGCCGGGTACCATCCTATGGTGACGCATCGATTGCCTCGCACGGACCCGCGAACTTCCGTGCGCGGGAGTGTGCCTTTCCTGTTCGGATGTTGTCGCGTCGAGCGGAGGCTGAAGGCGGCCGCGACTTTTTTCGTATTCCTGGCGATGTCCGCGCATTGTTCGCCAGCTAGCGCGCAGACGCGCGATTCGGCAAGAATCCCTTATCGAACCGCGGCTTCGGTTTCCGCGCTCACTCCGGAACAGGCAAGCAAGGCGGACCCCGTTCTACTCCGAGGCGTTGTCACCCGACGTACCGAGCGCGGCTTCGCGCTACAGGATCGCACCGGAGGAATCTGGATCGGTTGGACCAGTCCCGATGAACAGATCGACGCCGGCGATGAGGTTGAAGTAACAGGAGTTGTTTATGAAGGGGTCTTCAGTCCCATGGTGAAGACAACTTCGCTGCGCAAACTGGGACGCTCCGCGCTGCCTCGGCCGCGGAGCGTAACGTTCAGGCAATTGAGCACCGGAGAGATGGAGAATCTGTATGTTTCCATTGTTGGGGTAATTCGCTCAGCGGGAATCAGGCCAAATGCATCGCGTTTGCAGCAGTTCTGGATGAAGATCGAGATGGCCGACGGTACCATCTATGCCTCTTTACCGGCAGAGAATGCCGACGCGGGAGGCAAATTGGTCGATGCCACCGTTCGGATCGACGGCGCCGCGGCTTGCACGAAAAACATGAACAGGCAGATCACGGCTCCGACGCTCTTGGTGCAGGGAATTGGGAATGTAACCGTACTTCGCCCTCCGCCGCGGAACTTATATGCCCTGCCACTTACGCCGATCGGCAGGTTGATGGAGTATAGGTCGGGGACCGATTACTATCACCGCGTCAGGATTGCCGGAACAGTTACCTACTACAAGCCGGGCGAAAGCCTCATCGTCGAAGATAACGGCAGAGCGCTGCTTGTCACTACAGCGCAATCCCCGGGCATTGAACTGGGAGATCGAATCGAGGCAATAGGTTTTCCCGCGCCCAGGGACTCAGGTCCAATTTTGCAGGATGCAATTCTCCGGGATATTGGACCCGGCCAACAACTGCGGCCTACCCCCGCCACGATCAAGGAATTGTCCTCCGGTTCTTTCAATTACAATCTGATCGGCACCGAAGGACGTCTGCTGAGACGGGTGCAAGAACCGTTTAGCGAGGTGTTGCTGTTACAGGACAACTCGACTCTCCTGCTGGTCGAACTGGCTGAACCGGGAAGCTCCAATGAGTTTCGGGATATTAAGGAGGGAAGCACGATTCGCATTTCCGGCATCAGTATGCTGGATGTATCGGGAACCTGGAACACAGGCGGTCCAAACGCCAGCACAATTCGCTACAAAGTGCTTCTACGATCGCCGAAGGACGTGGAAGTCGTTCAACCCGCCTCCTGGTGGACCACGCTGCATGTTATCTATCTCGCGGCGATTTTGGGAGTTCTCGTTCTTGTTTTCTTCGGCCTGGTCGTTTACGGGCGCATGGAAGGCTGGCGGCTTCAAGCCGTGCTCGAAGAGCGCGAGCGCCTGGCGCACGAGCTTCATGACACGCTGGCCCAGAGTTTTGCCGGGATCGGCTTTCAATTGCAGGCAATACGCAAGGCCATTCCAAGCGAAACGCCCGAACTGCGGCAGCAAGTGGACCTGGCTCGCGCGCTGGTGCGACACAGCCACAAGGAGGCGAGGCGCAGTCTTGAACCGTTGAGACCGGAGTTGTCCGAGGGAATGGATTTGCTGCCTTCGCTTGAATCCTCCGCCCGCGCGATGGTGGGAGGCGGCTCCGTCAAGGTATCCGCGGTTAGCACCGGCGCGCCGCGCCCAATTCCCCCCAAGATAGCCACTTCCCTGTTACGGATCGGACAGGAAGCCATTGCGAATGCCGTTCGTCATGCCGACCCAAGCCACTTGGACATTTCCGTCGCCCATAACATTGGCTTTATCCGTCTGGCTATCAAAGACGACGGTTGCGGTTTTGTAAAGAGCGGCAACCTGCTTGGATTCGGATTGCGCGGCATGCGCAGGAGGTCCGCGGGTCTCTCTGCCAAGCTCGACATTGTCAGCCAGCCGGGAGAAGGCACCTGCGTCGAAGTGACAGCGCCGCTTCCGCCCGGCCTCACCTTGTCCTCGGCAATCAACAAACTGTGGAAGTATCCTCTGGAGCGGATATTGTATGTCAACACAAAAGCCAGATGAAGGCATCGTCAGGATTCTGATCGTTGACGATCACCCCGTGGTCTGCTCGGGACTTACAAGTATGTTGAGCGCGCAAATTGGAATTGAAGTGATTGGATCGGCGGCCAGCGGAGAGGAGGCTCTGGCAATCGTTCAGCGCGACAAACCCGATCTTATGCTACTGGATTTACGTATGCCCGGAATGGATGGCATCGGCGTCTTGAACGCGCTTAAGAGGATGGAGTGTCCTCCGCGGGTTGTGGTCCTGACAAGTTTCGAGAAGGAGGAGGACATCTATCGCGCGATACGTGCCGGCGCTCAGGGATATTTGCTCAAAGACACATCGGAGTCGGAGATGGTTGCGGCTATCTTGATGGTGCATTCTGGAAAGCGCTACATTCCTCGCCACATCGCGGCCAGACTGGCGGATCGTTTGATGCGCTCCGATCTCACCGCTCGCGAACTGCAAACCTTGGAACTGCTCGCCCAAGGATCGACGAACAAGCAGATCGCCGAAGCACTCAAGATCAGCGATAACACGGTCCGCCACCACGTGAACAACATTATGGAGAAGTTGCAAGTTACGGATCGCACCGAGGCGGTTGCAACGGCTCTCCGCAATGGAGTGCTTTCGGGAACGGACTAGCACTGCAATTGCGGATGGTACGCGAAGCTCGGCGAGCCCGGCTTTTCGCGGTCACCGCGCGGTGCGTGAAAATGAAGCGGTCCTCGCCATTGGGGCCGGCGCGGCAGGCGTACAACGCCGTGCCATCCGCGCCGGAGAAGGCGAGCATTCCTGTATAAAAGGAGTATCTCGGTCTTTCCTTTTTGCATAGGCAACCATTTGCCGCTTGCAGCGACACATCATAGATCTCGGAGATAGGAAGCGGATTGACTCCAATGGAAATCATTCAATCGTCAATGGCGATAAACAACCCAGGAGGCCGCGCATGACGGCAGTTCTCATTCGAGGCGGCCATCTGATCGACCCCGCCGCCGGCATAGACGCCCTCAAGGACATTCTCTTCAAGGACGGCCGCGTCGCCGAGATCGCCGCCCCCGGCAAGCTCAAATCGGCCATCCAAGACTCCGGGGCCGATGTTCTCGATGCCGCCGGCCTGATCGTCGCTCCCGGCCTCATCGATATGCACGTTCATCTGCGCGAGCCGGGCCAGGGCTACAAGGAGACCATCGTCACAGGCACGGCGGCGGCGGCGGCAGGCGGCTTTACGGCGGTGTGCGCCATGCCCAATACCGTCCCGGTCAACGATTCCGTCGAGACCACGCGCTGGATGCAAGCCCCGGAGCGCAACGCCGCGATTCGCGTCTTCCCCATCGCCGCCGCCACCCGCGGATCGAAGGGCGATGCGATCAACGACTACGCCGCGCTCAAATCCGCCGGCGCCGTTGCCGTCTCCGACGACGGCCTGCCCATCCTGAAAGATGGCGTGATGCACGAAGCTCTGGCCGCCGCGGCTCGCGTGGGCCTGACCGTTATCCAGCACGCCGAGGACACGCGCCTCACGCAAAGGGCGAGCATGAATGCCGGTCCGGTGGCCTTCAAACTTGGCCTGCGCGGTTGGCCCAACGAAGCCGAGTCCGGCATCGTCGATCGCGATATTCGCATGGTTGCCGAGTTGCGAGATGCTCGTGCCCATCTCCACGTCGCCCACATCTCCACCGCCGCCTCGCTGGCCGCCGTCCGTCAGGCGCGACGCAACGGCCTGCGCGTTACCTGCGAGGTTGCGCCTCACCATTTTCTGCTCACCGACGAGCACGTCGGCAACTACGACACGCACGCCAAGATGTGCCCGCCGCTGCGCTCCGCCACGGACCGGGACGCCATGATTGAAGCCATCCTCGACGGCGTTGTGGACGCCATCGCCACCGACCATGCCCCCCACGCCGTCCACGAGAAGGAAGTCGAGTTCGAGCGCGCCCCCAACGGCATCATCGGCCTGGAAACCGCCCTCGGCCTCTGCCTGCGCTGGCTGCACAAGGAGTGGAAGATGCCCATTGGCCGGATTCTCAGCTTGTTGAGCGCCCAGCCCGCCGCGCTGCTCAATCTCAAGGGCCGCGGCACCCTCGTCGTGGGCAGCTTCGCCGACGCGGTGGTCTTCGACCCAATGGCCGAATGGACTTACCACGCCCGCGAAGGCAGATCGAAGTCCAGAAACACGCCCTTCGACGGCTGGACAATGCAGGGCAAAGTCCGCTGGACCATCGGCGAGGGGAAGATCGCATACAAATCCGAAGCATAGGATGGCCGCGTTGCCGACCGAGAAACTCAAAGCAGCGGACAGTCCGGGGTTTCGCCGTATGAATTCAAGGATTTCAACGGATATCTCGGCAGGTAGGAATGCTATGCGGAATTCTCGCGCGGCGTCGGTTGCCGATGGGGATCAACGCGCGACTGCTATCCGCTATTTGCGATTGCCGACCGCAACCTCCTGCTGTTGATTGTAGGCAACCTCGATTTCGATTCTCTTCTTGCCGTTCTTGACCGCATACATGGCGGCGTCGGCGGCGTTCAACAAGTTGTCTTTCGTGCTTCCGTCCGCCGGGTATAGCGCAACGCCGAAGCTGGCTTCGCCGCGCAGCAGATACCCCTCGATGACAAACGGAACCTCGAAGCAGCCTTCCAGGCGGCGGGCAACCTCTTCCACATCGGAGCGGCTTCGCACCGCCGAAACCAGGGCCGCAAACTCGTCCCCGCCCAGCCGGGCCAGCAAGTCGCCGCTACGCAACTGCCGCTTCATCCGCAAGGCCACTTGTTGCAGGTAGATGTCGCCGACGTGGTGGCCGTAGCGGTCGTTGATTGGTTTGAACTTGTCCAGGTCGATATAGATCAAGCCAAAAATGCAGCCATTCTCGTGATCCTGTTCCATAAGTGCGTCGAGACGCTTGTCCATGGCGAAGCGGTTGGGTATCTCGGTCAGCAGGTCGAACTCCGAGCGGCGGCGCAGATCGGAGTAGAGGCGCCGCGTCTCGATGGCCAGCGTGGCCAGCCGGGCGCCATTCAGAAGCGCGCCGGTCTCGCGCTCCGAGGGCGGCGTCTCCGCATCGAACGCTGCAATAAACGTGCCCAACGCCGGCCCCGAGCGGGCATCGATCTTCACACGGACGACGCGCAGGCTGTTCGGGTACGGCAAAGCTTCTCCTATCCGCGTTCCGTCGGCCGTCTCGCACCAGATTGGGGCGCCATCCAGTGCCGAGGAGACCATCTTAACGATCTGCTCGAGTATCTCGGCCAGCGGTCGCGCTCCGTTGATGTCCTCAAGAATGCGGCTGCGCTGCTGTTCGAGCTGGGCCGAGCGGCGTTCCTGCGCGGCCTCCGCTTCGACGCTGCGGGCCAATGCGGCGGTCTTCTGTCGTACCCGCCGTTCCTGAACCCAGCCCCAAGCCCCCGCAAGCGCTACCATCGCCAGCAGCAACCCAACCATGACCACCAGGTTGCGAACGTTCAGCAATGTAGGTTTCTTGATGACGGCAATATCGTCGTAGCTGCGCAGCAGAATGTCGAACGCCACCGCGCCGGCCCATGGATTGGAGTCGTGCAGGATGCAGATTCCGGTCACCCGCACCCTGGTTCCCGGCGGGATATGCCGCATATCCGCTACATTGCTCCCGCTTGGATGCCGGAAGACGGCCGAAAACGGGTGCCCATCCGCGACCAGGATGTATGTGTCCTGCCCCCCCTCGCGCGCCTCCGTCACCACCTCGCCTTCGATGGAAACCAGATCGAAGTGGTGCCCAATCCCGCGGTTGTCGGACACGGCCAGTTGTTGCCAGGTTGCAAGCAGTGGCGCGATCGGCGCCCGGATGCCCGTATCCTTGACTTCGCCATGCGTTATCCCCAAAAAGCTGTCGGTTACAGCGACATCGGCAAAACCCGTTGCGTCCGCCAGATACCCGAGGCGCAAGGGAAGATCGGTCCAAGTCAGAATCCTGACGCTGTTGCCGCCGCTCTGCAGAATCGCTTCGGAACCCGGCTGATAGTAAGTGACGGTGCCCTGGACCCTGATCCTCGGCGTCTCGTCGAGAACGCGATAGCCGCCAAGAATCCGGTTCATGGGCGTGACCGGAAGGTCCCATACGTTCTTGCTGGCGCGCTTGAGGATTCTTATATTGGCGAGCGAGGAAAGATGAAGCAAGATTCTGGTCTGCTCCATCTTGTCGTCGAAGACGCCCCCCGCAACCCCGGTGACCTCCACCTCGGCATCCATAAGGGCATTGAGCGCATCGATCTTGTCGCTGTCTATCGTGGCTTCGATGTAGCCGCCGTCGGTAAGCATCTGAATCCTGGTGGTGGTTATGTTGACCCCCGGGTTGAAGGTCAGGTCGGCGGAGTGAACCACGCCGCGCATTTTCACCAGCGCACAGTCGCGCTGCCCCAGGATCAGGTCCCCGTATCTCACGGTTACGGGTTTGGGCATCGCTCCGTGGCGCAGCACCGTCACCTGATCGCTCACCACAATGGCATGGAAACTCTCTTGCGTCGTTCCTTTTATCAGTACGCGATCCCCGGGAAACAGCTTGTACTTGGGACCGGCGGAGACATAGGTGGCCAGATCGCCGTCCTGCACGAAAAGCTGATATTGATAGCCGCGAAAGTAGGTAACCGTCGCCTCGAAAGCTACCGGCAACTTCTGGCGCGCTTGGTCGTTGCTGAGCTCGGAAATCGCGCGCAAGGTGGTCAGCGGCGCGGCCGCCCACCCGGCCCACGTCCATGCAACGACGATCGCCAACGCCGAAATTGCTCTCTTCAAAGCGATTGCACCTGTTCTACAGATTGCGCGTTTCGGGCCCTGGGAGGATTATCGGCTGGAGTTGCCGATTGAATTACATTGACGCGAAACCGTCCTGTTTTTCCGGCATTGCGCCTATAAAATCTTCGCGCAAATCGAGTATAGCGGCGGTCGCCCATCGGCTTGGCCCCCGGGGCGATAAACCCATGAGGGAGCGCACCAGCCCCTCATGGGTGGGAAGGTTGACAATCGGGGAAAAATGGGTACGCCACCCGCCACCGCCAAACGTCATTTCGCCAGTGAGGACGCATATCCGCTGACCCAGGCAATTCATCGCAAAGGAAACCTTGGTCACCTTCGATTCCCGGATGCAGGCGCTGGCTCCAAATGGCGGCGCGGAGCACGACGCTCGAGGCCAGTCAACGCTACCTCAGCCTACCGCCTCAAGCAGCGCTAACAGGCCCTAGTGTGGTGAGTCAGAAGTTCGTTGGATAAGTCAGCTTTGAAAACGCAGGTCCTTCGACTGCGTTTGGCGCGAAGAACGCGCCAACCTTCGCTCAGGATGACAATCTGTTTGTTGAACGAATTTTGGACTCAGGACACTAGATCAGCTCACACCCCGCGAACCAATAGCCAATCTCGAAGGCCGCAGTCTCTTCGGCATCCGAGCCGTGGATGGCATTCTCCTGGATCGAATCGGCAAACTTCTTGCGAATGGTTCCTGTGTCGGCGTTGGCGGGATTGGTGGCGCCCATCAGCTTGCGCAGGTCGGCGATGGCGTTGTCCTTTTCAAGAACCAGGAGAACCAGCGGCCCCGAAGCCATGAAATCGCAAAGCCCGTCGAAGAACGGCTTCCCGGCATGAACGCGATAGAAGCCGCCCGCCTGCTGCTTTGAAATTGCCTGCTTCTTGATGGCGACGATCCGAAAGCCCGCCTTGTCGATCTCGGCCAGAATGGCTCCGGTGAATCCTCTGCGGACCGCGTCCGGCTTGACGATGCTGAAGGTGCGTTGAGTCATTGAAGTTAGCTCCTCGATAAGATTGGTTCCGCGTCTTCCGCGGTAAATGCCAGCCAAATTCCCGATACGCGGCTACTGAATCGTTGGTTTGCCGGTTGCGCCGCAATGGGCGGCGCGGGCGCGGGCCACAAACTTCCGCACCATGTTCAGGTCCTTGCGCCCCGGCGCGGCCTCCACGCCGGAAGCCACATCCACGCCCCAGGGCCGCAGCGTGGCAATCGCCTGGGCGACGTTTTCCGGGTTCAAGCCTCCTGCAACGATCAATTTCAGCCGTCCGTCCGCGGCGAAGACGGTCTTGCGCGCCTCGGCCCAATCGAAGGCCACGCCAGTGCCGCCCAGGGCCGCGGCGGTGCGGGAATCCACCAGCACCGCGTCTACATTTCCGTCTTGGGCAAGCGCCGCCGCCTGCTCGGCCGCGCCCGCGCCGAAGTGCACCACGCGCAAAATCCGCAACTCCGCTCCGAGCCGTTCGCGCAGCTTCGCGGCCAGTTCCGGTCCGGTCTCGGAGTGCAATTGCACCCCCGTCAGCCCGCACGAGCGCACTGCGGAACAAATCTCCTCCACTTCGGCATCCACAAAAACGCCGATCTTCTCCAGCGTAGCCGGCAGATGCGGCGCGATGGCCGCAACCTCGGCCGCAGCAACTCGCCGCGGGCTGGGCGCAAAGACGAAGCCCACCGCATCGGCTCCGGCCGCGACGGCCGCCAGCGCATCCCCCAGTGAGGTGTTGCCGCAGATTTTGATCCACAGGCTCATGCCTACGTCCAGTCTTCGATCGCATGACGGCGGCCAAGTTCCGGGCCGCTCTCGAAATTGGAGGCCGCCGCGGGAAGCTCGAAGAGAGCCGGCGCTCCATTGGCGCCCTCGAGCAGCGCCGCCAAAGCGACGCCGGGATCGGGCTGCCGCATGAGGCTTTCGCCGATGAGGAAGGCATCGAATCCCGCCGCGCGAAGCCGGATCAGATCGTCGGAGTTGGAAATGCCGCTCTCCGCCACCCGGACCACGCTTGCCGGTATCCCGCCCAGCAGTTCGAGCGAGGTTTCGAGGTTCGTCTCGAAGGTTTGCAGGTTGCGATTGTTCACTCCGATGGCGTCCGCGCCGGTCTCGCCCAGCGCGTTGAGCGCCCGGTCCAATTCCTCGCCGGTATGGACTTCTACCAGGACGTCGAGCTCCAGACCGCGCGCGGTGCGGGAAAAGCGCTTGAGTTCGGCATCGGTGAGCGCGGCGGCGATGAGCAAAATCGCATCGCCGTGGTGGGCGCGAGCCTCGACGATCTGGTACTCGTCCACCGTGAAATCCTTGCGCAGGCAGGGCAACTCGATCGCCTTCGAGGCTATTCTGAGCTTGCACAGGCTGCCCTGGAAAAAGGGCGCATCGGTCAGCACGGAGAGCGCGGCGGCGCCGCCTTCCCGGTAGCGACGCGCCAGCCAGGCTACGTCGAAATTGCGCCGAATCAGGCCCTTCGAGGGCGAAGCCTTCTTGATCTCGGCGATCACCGCGGGGCCGGTCGCCGCCCGCCGCCGCAGCGCCGCGGCCCAGCCGCGCGGCTGGTGCGCCGCCGCCCGCCGCTCCAGCGTGGCCATCGGCGCGCGAACCTTGGCAGCAGCCACCGTGGCCCTGGTCGAGGCCAGAATTGTATCCAGATAAGTGGACATAAGCTGCATCAAGTATACGAGCAGCGGCGGAAAAAGCCCCCGGATCGGCAGATCGCGGCTGAAAAGCGCTGGGTGGACGGAGTCTGAGCGGTTCAGCAGTTCCGCGAATGCCGCGCGAGCCTCTCCATTTTGCAAGCATTTCGGTCAACTGACTTGACGCTTAGCGTTAGAATGCAGCCAGGGAGAGTCTATCGATGGAGATCAAGCGAATCGGTTCACAGGCTTCAGGCAAAGGTCCGGGAGATTACTTTACGGGCACGGTGCGTGTGGATATGCTGTTCGATGCGCCGCTTCCGGCGCGCGTTGTGGGCGCCAGCGTTACCTTCGAGCCGGAGGCCCGTACCGCCTGGCATACGCATCCGCTCGGCCAGACTCTGATCGTTACATCGGGTTGCGGACGGGCGCAACGCTGGGGCGGTCGGATCGAAGAAATTCATCCAGGCGACGTGATCTGGTTTGCGCCCGGAGAAAAGCACTGGCATGGCGCGGCGCCGGCCACCGCGATGACGCATATCGCAATTCAGGAAAAGCTCGATGGCAAGACCGTCGATTGGATGGAGCAGGTAAGCGAGGAACAGTACAAGCCGCAGCTCTCTGGCGGGTAGCCCTCAGCGCCGCAGGGCAAACGCCACGATCATCTCGCCCCGCGCGCTCGTCTCTTTCAGCAGGCTTGCTTCCAACTCATGCGGAAGCGGCATGGCGTAGGCGGCCACCTCGGCCTCGCTTGCTCCGGCAAAACACAGCTCGCAATGAGCCAGCGCCGCGCCCTCGCCGGTATCCATGAACACCGGCGGCCCAAAGACGCGGCAGGTCATCGGCCTCCACGCATAGAGATCGCAGCGTCCGGTCGCGGGGTCCAGCGCCGGGCAGGCCGCCTCGTTGGCAAACTCTTCGAAGCGCGCCCGCTCCTCGCGCGACTCGCCCAGCAAGCCCGTCTCCGCGTCGCCGGGAAACTCAAGCCCATGCTCGGCAATCCAGGCCAGCGCCCGCCGCTCGATCTCCGCCGCCAGCGCGGGTTCCGCGCCCCGCAGCGCATCCATGCCGGCATTGAGTCGCAGCGCGTCCAGCGAGTTGATGGCGAAGGCTCCGTGGCAGCACTGGGTGCAACCCAGCTTGCAGACGAGCCATTGCCCCGCCCGCCGCGCCGCCTCGGCCAGCGCCGCGTCCATGATCTGAATCAGCTCGGAATCGCGCGCGGGCAAGTGCATGGAGGCTTTCTCCCTCAGTCTTTGGAAGTTGGAACCTGTTTACTGGCGGGAGGCGTCTTTCCGTTCCCATTTACTTTCTGAAACACGAGGAAATACGAGTGATTCTTTCGAGCATGAACCTGCTTGAGAATCCTGCTTACTCCAGGCCGATTGGAGCGAACCACCACGAACAAATCGCGCGCGTAAAACCCAAACTCAGAGTAAGCGTTGATGATTTCAACGTGAGTTAGGCACTGTCGATTCGCACTTACCTCATCCTGGCATTTCACTATGCAGATGCCATTTTTCTTGAGTACGCGCGCGGCTTCATGTCCGCCTTTCACATACAAATCGACGACCGCCGCGTGCCATTTGGGACCGCCCTCTTCGGTCGCCTGACCGTTCGAGTAAGCATTGCGAAACGACGAATGCGTTCCAGAGCCGCCTAGATGATCCTGATCTCTTCTAAAAAAACCTTCCATATAGGGAGGATCGAAAACAACGCAGTCGAAACTCCCGTTCTCATAAGGCAGATTTCTGCAATCTACGCCCGTTTTCAGATCGCTTCCTATAACCTCGTAATCGTCAGGCGGCACATTCCGCCAAAACACTCCCTGTCCCCAGGTAATGTCGGCGACCTTCGCGCCTTTTGGCACGTGGAGCGCAAGAATCTTGGGAAATATTTCAGCGTTTCCTCCGACGTGAGCCGACATCAGCACATCCGATGTCGCTTCACCGCCCTGGATGCGCCTCTTCTCGTTTCCAATCTCTTCCGGCTCCTGGTACAGAAGCAATTGTGCGTTCAATTTCTTCCCCTCAGCGTCGCTACATTTACGCTGTAGACATATATGTAGCACGGCAATAGCGTGATTGCAATGACCGAATCAATCACGGAAGCGTTTGGCGTTCGCGTTCAGGAAGCCCGTCTCAAAAGGGGCCTGTCCCAGGAGGGCCTTGCGGAAATCTGCGATCTGCACCGCACCGCTATAGGACGAATCGAACGCGGTGAGACAAATATAACACTCATTAACATATACAGAATTGCCCACGGCCTCGGTCTTTCCCCCGCCGCCTTGCTGAGCGAGGAAAAGCCATGAGCGACGAACCTGAGAATCAAGTCGAACCGCGGGAGGCCAAAGCGTCGGTTTTACCTGTGCCTGAGTTCGTTGTAAGAACCAACACGCTTGCGGAAGTTCTTGGAAACATCAGGGATCCACGGTTTTGGATTCAGACAGAAGCGCTGGTTCAACTCATTATCGACAACCCGAGCCTTCGTGGGATGGTTTATGGCTATGTGTCCGAAGCGGCTTTTGCAGCGTTCCTTGACGACTTGGGAATCAAGAAACATTTCAAGCCCGATGACCACAAGAAGACGAAATCCGATCGCACAATCGACCGCAACGGACGGCGGTACACGATTCAGTTGAAGTCGCTCCAGACAAATGCGCTTCGGGAAATCGAACCCGGAAGGTTTTCCGGCAAGGTTCAGAACGATGCTTCCGATCGCCGCAAGATTGAATTGCCCGGCGGAGATACGATCGAGACAACCTGCTACAAAGCTGGTGAGTATGATGTGCTCGGTGTCAGTTTGCAACCGTTTACGGGAGCATGGCGCTTCGCGTTCAAGAAAAACAAGGATCTGAAACGTTCCACTTACCGCAAATATCCTGTAGCTGTTCAGCAGATGCTTCTGGCGACTCTTGAGGATATTACTTTCCCACTATCGGACGATTGGACGGAGAATCTGCTTTCATTGCTCGATGACCATGAACTTGGAACCCCCATTGAACAACCAATGGATCAATAGATGCCTTTCTCTAACAGGTCTTTATCCTTCTTCTGGTCCCATGCTTCCAGCGTGTTCCTCCTCGCCCTTTGCGATCGAGGCCGGAAGGGCCAAGCAAATATCCACTTTCAAACCGCCGACGGTTACGCCGGATAACTCCTGCCCTTCCAACTTACCCGCTTCAGAATCCTATGCTGGAACCAACTGCGATAGAGCAGCGCCACAAACAGCGGCAGCCCCAGCGGGGCCAGCGCGCAATCGAGAAAGGAAAAATTGGACTTGGCCACACGCGCGTAGAAGCGGAAGAGATTGCGCGCCCAAAGCAGTGAGAGCACCCATCCCGCGCCCAGCCATTGCAGGGAATGCGCGGCAAAGCGGGCATTCCAGAGCCAGATTGCGAGCGCCGGCAGCGCCGCCAAAAGCGCAATATCGAGCGCGCGCCACAGCGCGAGCGCCAGGCAATTGTTGAACAGCAGCGCCAGATTCTTGGTCCAGCCCTCGACCATGGCGGGGGTCGTCCGGTACATTCGCGTGGCCAGAGCGTCGTCGGCGTAGCGAAAGCGCAGCCCCACCTTGCGCCGCTTGGCGAGAAAGGCCAGCTCCACGTCTTCCAGCACTTTGTCCGCCACCGCCGCGTGGCCGCCGATGCGGCGGTAGGCCTCCCGTTCTATCAGCAAAAACTGCCCGTTGGCCGCCGCGATGCGCTGACTGGGGTCGGAGACCTTGGCTGGAGGATAAGCCAGCGCCAGTTCGCAAAAGACCAGCGGCATCAGCGAACGCTGCGCGAGACCGCTGACAATCTGCCGGGGCGAATAACTCAGCACGCCCACTTTGTGCTTCTCGGCTTCGTGGAGCGCCCGGCGCAGGCTGCCCGGCTCGTGAATGGTATCAGCGTCGGTGAAGAGCAGCCAGCGCCCTCGCGCCCGCTTGGCGGCGGTCCAGAGGGCGTTGTTTTTGCCCGTCCAGCCATGCTCCAGTTGGTCGGCCTCAATCGTCGTTACCCCGGCAAAGCAGCTCGCGATCTCCGCGGAGCGGTCGGCGGAGCGGTCGTCCACCACAATCAGTTCCCAATCCCTGCCCAGCGCGAATATCTCCTCCGACTGAGCGGTCAGCGAAGCGAGACACTCGCCCAGGCAGTCTTCCTCGTTGCGCGCCGGAACGATGACGGTTAGCTCGATCGACCCCTCCGGGTCCGCCCGTTTATCGGACCGGCCCGGCGCTTGCCCGCCCGCGTCGGCATCTGTCGGTCTCTCGTCCTTCATCGCCCCACCCTTTTCCGCCTTTCGCTCGTATTATAGGGATGTGCGCTTGCCTCGCTTCCTCCCTCTCGCTTTGCTGATGCCGCTGACGGCGTTCCTCACGCCCGGCTGCGAACGCGGCGCGCATCCGGCCTATATGAGCAAGCCGGCGCCGGACTTTACCGTCTCCGACGGCACAACCTCGATCCATCTCGCCGATTACCGGGGCAAAGTCGTCCTGCTTAACTTCTGGGCCACCTGGTGCGCGCCCTGCGTTCAGGAGATGCCGGGGCTGATTCAATTGCATCACGACCGCCCCGATCTGGCCATCCTGGCCGTGAGCGTCGATGAGGATCAGGACGACTACAGGCGCTTTCTCGCCAGCCGGCGCGTGGACCTCATCACCGTCCGCGACCCGAATGAGACGGCCGCCAAGCTCTACCGCACCGAAGGCTGGCCGGAGACCTACGTGATCGACCGCCAGGGCATCGTGCGGCGCAAGTTCGTCGGCGATCCGGATTGGTCCAGCCCGGAGATTCGCGCCTATCTCAAGGGGCTATGAGCCTCCGGGCTTGCTATCATTGCTTGCATGACCACGGTGGAGATTCGCTTTCGGTGCGCCGCGCCGCCGGACGAGACGGCTTCGCGGGCGCTGGCCGGCATCCGCGAGGTTTACGGCATTCGCCGCCTCAGCTACGATAGCGCCGCCAGCACCCTGCGCGTCGAGTACGATGCCACCCGGCTCAATGCCGCCACCGTCGCCAGCTTGGTTCGACAAGCCGGCCTAGAAATTGCGGAAGAACTGCCCCTCACTCCGCCGCGGCCGGCAGAGCGACCGGTCCCCGCCGTGTGACGCGGCAAAGTCTTTTCCAATTGAAGGATGAGCCTGAAGGGAGCGAAGGGTTAGCGAAGCGG
>CAZMHC010000075.1:0-14955 GCA_964565955.1 uncultured Occallatibacter sp. | reverse complement strand
GGCCGGTGGCGATGGATTCCGTGTAGCCTTCGACGCCGGAGAGCTGGCCGGCGAAGAACAGGCTCGGCTCTTTTTTGAGGCGGAGAGTTTCGTCCAGCAAGAGAGGAGCCTGGATGTAGGTATTGCGGTGAATCTGACCGTAGCGCAGGAAGTTGGCGTTTTCCAGGCCGGGAATGAGGCGGAGGACTTGGGCCTGGGCTCCGAATTTCAGGTGGTTCTGGAAGCCGACCAGGTTGTAACTGTCGGCGCGCAGATTTTCCTTGCGCAGTTGGACGACGGCCCAGGGAGTTTTGCCGGTGCGCGGATCGCGGAGTCCGACGGGCTTCATGGGGCCGAAGCGGAGGGTATCGCGTCCGCGGCGGGCGAGCACCTCAATGGGCAAGCAACCCTCGAAGTAATCGAGCTTCTCCCAGTCCTTGGCTTCGGCCGGCTCGGCGGCGAGCAAGGCATCGAGAAAGCGGTCGTACTCGGCGCGATCCAGTGGGCAGTTGATGTAGTCCGCGGTGCCTTTGTCCCAGCGGGCGGCGAAATATACGCGGTCCATCGCTATCGAGTCGGCCTCGACGATGGGAGAGATGGAATCGTAAAAGGCGAGATGGCCGGAGCCGGTGACGCGCTCGATCTCGGCGCTGAGGGCGTCAGAGGTGAGGGGGCCGGTGGCTAATATGGTCAGACCGTCGTCTGGGTCGAGGCGGGTAACTTCCTCGCGGAAGACGCGGATGAGCGGCTGGGCGGCGATCTCTTCGGCGATGCGGCGTGAGAACTCGACGCGATCGACGGCGAGGGCGTGGCCTGCCGGCACCGCTGATCGATCAGCAAGGCGCAAAAGAGCGGAAGCTCCGCGGCGCATCTCCTGCTTGAGGAGCCAGGGAGCGGTATAGGGCGACTCACTTTTGAGCGAGTTGGAGCAGACCAGTTCGCCGAACTCGACGGTTTGGTGGGCTGGGGTGAGGCGCGGCTGGCCGTCGATGAGGGCGCGCATCTCATGGAGGTCCACCGGGCAGCCGCGGCGCGCGGCGGTCAATGCGGCCTCGGGGCCGGCGAGTCCGCCGCCGATGACGCGAATTTTCACAGGGCGGCCGTCCGTATCGTCGTATTCATTCATCCATTTTAGAGTGTGATACAGGCCACAATGCGCGGGCTTGGAGAGTCAATATCATGGGGAGGGAAAAGCGGCGGCGAAGTCCGCCGTCACCGACTAACGGCGGGAAGCGCCGAAGCGACAGTGGAATTCGTGCGCTTGCCCGGTTCGGTATGATCGTTGGTGGCGAAGCGCGCGTTGCCGAACGAGCGGTCCAAGTGCGCTTGCCTCCGCAATAGGTAGGCAAATACGATATTTCGAGTGTGCGGGCAGTTTGGTTTGCGCCGCTCCCAAGGAGAAGAAGATGAAACGCAACCTCTCAATCGGGCTGGGCCTTCTGGCAGTTGCCCTCTTGCCCGCGATGGCGCAAACGCCCGCTCCGGCGCTCAAGGGGCCGACAGGCAAGATTCACGGCCACGTCAACGGACCGGAAGGCGCTCCGCGAACCTCCGGTACGGTAAGTCTGTCGAGCGACAACGGCCACAGCTCGAAGTTTTCCTTTCCGGTTTCGGCAAGCGGCGACTATGCCGGCGATGCCACGCCGGGCACGTATATGCTTGTCTACCGCACTCCGACTACGCCCGCCGACCAGATGGTGGACTCGATCGACGGCGTGAAGATCGTGGCGGACCAGGATATTCTGCAAAACGACGATATGTCGCGCAAGGAGTACATCGACAAGATGACTCCGGAAGAAAAAAAGCAACTGGCGGAGCTTATCGAGAAGAACAAGGCGGCCTTGGGCAAGAACGCGATCATCAAGCGGGTGAATGCGGATCTCCTGACAGCCAACCAGGACATCAAGGATGCCAACGGCGCCAAGGACGCGGAGACCAAAACCGCAAAGTACACCGAAGTGGAAACCTTGATGCTCAAGGACACCGCGGACCTGCCGGACCAGTCCGTTCTGTGGGTTTCATTGGGACTGGCGCAGACCGGACTCAAGAAGTACGACGATGCCGAGACGACTTACAAGAAGGTTCTCGATCTGGAGTCGAAGGCAAAGAGTCCGAACATATCGGTGGAAGGCTCGGCCAACGCCGGTTTGGGGGAGATATACGCGCGCACTGGAAAGGTTCCGGAGGCCAATGCCGCCTATGACGCGGCGGCCAAGATCAATCCCACGCTGGCGGCCTTCTATCTGAAGAATGAAATGGTGGTTTTCTTCCAGATGAACAACGCGGACGCTCAAGTGGCCGCCGCCGACGAGGTCATCAAGACCGATCCGACGATACCGATCGCCTATTACTTGAAGGGCAACGGCTTGGTCGGCAAATCCACGGTCGATACGAAGAGCAACAAGCTGATCGCGCCGCCGGGCTGCCAGGAAGCCTACCAGAAGTATCTCGAGTTGGCTCCGACGGGGCAGTATGCCGCCGATGTGAAGAGCATACTGGCCAGCCTGCAGGCGACGCTGCCTCCGCAAGCCACCCCCGGCAGCGGCAAGAAAAAGAAGAACAACTGAGACGGTAGCTTCGCAAACGCAAAGGGCGCTCCCCGCAGTCGGACGCGCCCTTTGCGTTTGTGCGCTTGGGGTCCATGCGGGCGCTGCAACCTTCTACAATTCAATCCATGAGCTTTGCATTCCACGGCATCGCAAAAGCCGTCGCGCGGACCGTACTTCGCTTGACTCAAACATGGATTGAAGCATGAGTCTTCTGCCGATCTTCGTCAATCTCGATGGCCGCCGCGGCCTGCTGGTGGGCGCGGGCAAGGTTGCGCTGGGCAAGGTTGAAAGCCTGCTCGGTACGGGACTGCAACTGCGCGTGGTCGCCCCGGAGGCGCTGGCGGAGATACGGCAGTTGGCCGCCGAAGGCAAGCTCGAATGGACTCAGCGCGCCTTCAATCCCGCCGACCTCGACGGCAGCGTTCTTGCCGTTGCCGCCACCGATTCGCCCGAGGTCAACGCGGCCGTCTATCGGGCGGCGGCGGAGCGCGGAATTCCATGCAACAGCGTGGACGATATTCCCCACTGCGACTTCTTCTTCGGCTCGGTGGTCAGGCGCGGCGAGTTGCAAGTCGCTATCTCGACCGGCGGCGAAAGCCCGGCTTTTGCCCAGCAACTCCGCCATGAGATCGACGAGCAATTGCCGGAAGACCTGGCTGTGTGGCTTGAACATCTGGGCCAGCTTCGGCGAGAAGTTCTTGCCGCGCATCCTCCAGGCGACCGGCGCCGTTTGCTGTTGCATCGGCTCGCCCGGCGTGAGCTTTGCGGCGCCCAAGAATGCCCCGCGCGCCGGATGGCCCTTGCGTCGCTCGATGAAGAGCCGGAGGTCGATAGCTGCGATGCAGTCGCCGAGGAAGGAGCATATCTTTTCGAGCCGGGCCTCACTGAACCATTCAGGTTCGAGGCGGAGGAAGGCCACGGCGCGCGGGTGGAAACGGTTCATTTGGTGGGCGCGGGCCCCGGCGACCCGGAACTTCTGACCGTGAAGGCCCTGCGACTGATCCAAACCGCCGATGCGATTCTCCACGACGACCTTGTGCCACAGGCGATTCTCGATTGCGCCTCGCCTTCAGCCGAGATCGTCAATGTGGGCAAACGCTGCGGAGCGAAGACCGTAACCCAGGCCGAGATCGACGCGCGGATGATCGAACTGGCCCGCGCCGGCCGCAGTGTGGTGCGGCTCAAGGGCGGCGACCCGCTGATCTTCGGCCGCGCCGCTGAGGAGATCGCGGCCCTGAGCGAAGCGGGGGTGCCTTTCGAGATCGTTCCCGGAATCACTGCCGCCTTCGCCGCCGCCGCCGCTCTGGGCTGCTCGCTCACCGCACGCGGCAGCGCTTCGAGCGTGATCTTCTCTACCGGCCATCGCGCGCAACCGGATGGCGCATCGGCGCCGCCCGCGCGGCTCGACGACGCAACCCGCGTGGTCTATATGCCGGGCCGCGACTTGCGGCAACTGTCTCTGGAATGGCTAGGGCAGGGGCTTCCGTCGGAGTTGCCGTGTGCCGTAGTCTCTCGCGCCGCGCAGCCCGATCAGCAAATTCTAAGCGCCACGCTGGGCGCGTTGGGCGATGGGGAACCCGTTGCCGCGCCCAGCCTGCTGATTGCCGGTTGGGCCTTGCGGGGCGCGAAGCGGTGAGATTCAGGGACGAAAGACGCTCCAACTTCTGAAATCTTGACTCCGCCAACTCTAACTGACTGCCGGGCAATTCGTTTCGCGAGTCAGCCTTTATACTGAGAAGTTAGCGAAGAGCATAGGCGCGGGCGGGGAAAACGGCGCGACGCAGAGGAGCGGGGCATTGGCAGAGGCGGAGATTGGCATTATCGGCGGCAGCGGGCTTTACTCCATGCCTGGATTCACCAACGTGCGCGAAGAGCGCGTCGAGACGCCCTTCGGCGAGCCGTCGGACCCCTTGGTGCTGGGCGAGCTGGAGGGGCGCAAGGTGGCGTTTCTGGCGCGGCATGGGCGCGGGCATCGCATCCTGCCTTCAGAGTTGAACTTCCGGGCCAATATCTACGCACTCAAGAAGCTGGGAGTCGAGCGCATCGTCTCTGTCTCGGCGGTCGGCTCGCTCAAAGAGGAGCACAAGCCGACCGACTTTGTGATGCCGGACCAGTTCATCGACCGCGCCTTCGATCGCGTTTCGACCTTCTTCGGCGAAGGGATCGTGGGCCATGTGGCCTTTGGCGATCCGGTCTGCGCCACGGTGGCCAAGGCGGCTTTCGAGGCTTGCAAAACCGTGGGCGTGGTGGGCAAGCTGGGCGGAACGTATGTTTGCATGGAGGGACCGCAGTTTTCCACGCGGGCCGAGTCGAATCTCTATCGCAGTTGGGGCGCGGATGTTATCGGCATGACTAACTTGCAGGAAGCCAAGCTGGCCCGCGAGGCGGAGATATGTTATGCGACCGTCGCCATGGTGACGGACTACGACTGCTGGCGCGAAGGGCACGATGCGGTGACCATCGAGGAGATTGTCGCCGTGCTGCACAAGAACGCGGAGAACGCGGCGCGGGTGGTCAAGGCTGCTGTGGCGGCGATGCCGTGGGAGCGCAACTGCGCCTGCGCCTCGGCTGCGAAGTTTGCCGTGCTTACCCAGCCGGATGCGATTCCGGCGGCGGCAAAGGAAAAGCTGGGACTCCTCTTCGGGAAGTACCTGGGGTGGTAGCGTTGATAACGGAGTTTTGAATCAAGCACAAAAGGGTTGCAAAGCCACAAAACTGTCATCCTGAGCGGAGCGTAGCGGAGTCGAAGGACCTGCGGGTATTCTTGCTTTCGTTTTTTCTGCATTGCCAGTAGGAGATTACAAGCGATGGAAATCATCAGCGTCAAAGCGGCAGAAAGATTTGACAATGTGGCGCTCGATAACGTCGTCGATTGGTGGAGTTTGAGGGCTAGGTCGATGTTTACGATCTATACGTGTCTTCAATGCAAGGAGAAAATCCAGTTTCAAAGAAGTGATTTTGAAAAAGTCTGGAAGAGGCGAAATTGGACAAATCTTCCGCAGGAGGTTGCGCGTTGCTTTGATGAGTTTGCGTCCGTGCATGGATTAGACTTGAAGTTTCTCGACTGGCAGTGCCCTAGGTGCAGTCGCGCAGCGCGTGTTTTGATTGAACAATGGGCAGGAGGCAGACACAGGGATCATGGAGTCAATCTCGTCACTGTCATTGAGGCAATCATATAATGGACCTACTCAACGGTGTAGATGTTGAGAAAAACAACCGCAGGTCCTTCGACTGCGCAGGTCGCAAAAAGCGCGACCTGCTTCGCTCAGGATGACAGCTTTTGTAAGTGAGTTTGAACGAGAGAGGAAAGACAATTGGCAATCACCGTAGTGGGCAGTGTGGCGTTCGATTCGATTGAAACTCCGGCGGGCAAGCGGGAGCGCTGCCTGGGCGGCGCGGCGACGCATTTTTCGCTTTCAGCCAGCTTTTTTACCGAGGTGCGCGTCATCGCCGTGGTGGGCGAGGACTTCGGCCCCCGGCAAGAAGCGGTCTTTGAGGCGCGGTCGATCGACACAGCCGGAATCGAGCATACAAAAGGCAAGAGCTTCTTCTGGGAAGGCTCTTATCTGGATAACTTGAACGAGGCCAAGACGCACACCACCGAGTTGAACGTCTTCGGCAGCTTCGAGCCGAAGATTCCAGAATCATACCGGGACTCGGAGTTTCTCTTTCTGGCCAACATCGACCCTGTCTTGCAGCGGCGTGTCCGCGAGCAGATGCCGGATGTGAAGTTAGTGGCCGGGGATACGATGAATTACTGGATCAACGATCATCGCGCGGCGCTGCTGGAAGTGCTGAAGGGGCTGGATATTCTTCTTATCAACGATACCGAGGCGCGGATGCTGGCCGGCAATAGCAATCTTTCGCAGGCGGCGCGGGCGGTGCTGGAGTTAGGGCCGAAGTCGCTGGTGGTCAAGCACGGCGAGTATGGGGCGACTTTGTTCAGCCGCAAGGAGCGGGCATTCCGAGTGCCCGCGCTGCTGCTCAATGAGGTGGTGGACCCAACCGGCGCCGGCGACAGCTTCGCCGGCGGCTTCTTCGGCTATCTCGCTTCGCTGCCTTCGATAACTCCAGCCTCCTATAAGTACGCCATGTTCTACGGCAGCGTGATGGGATCGTTCGCCTGCGAGCGCTTCGGCACCGAGCGGATTCAGGCGCTCACTCGCGGGGAGATCGACGAGCGCTTCCACCAACTGCGCGAGTTGACTCACCTTGACTGAGAGTTCCACCACGGAGGGGCCTGTCTCCGGCACGGAGCGGCTGGCCGTGCTGGCCGCTTGCGCGCTGGCTTCTCTGGCAGCCGTCGCCTGGAGTTGGCGGCACGGCGCGATGCTGAACTATGGCGATGCCGTGGCGCATCTGCACATTGCGCGGCGGGTCTTCGACTCGCGCCAGCCGAGCCTGTCGCAACTTGGGTCGGTGTGGCTGCCGCTGCCGCACCTGCTCATGCTTCCGTTCGTGCAGGTTTACAGTTGGTGGGCAAATGGAACGGCGGCCCTGGTTCCGTCGATGCTGTCTTATCTGGCAAGCTGCGCGGGCATCTACCGGCTTGCGCGCCGTTGGCTCACTCCGCCCGCTGCCGCGCTGACGCTGGCTTTCTTTGCCCTCAATCCCAATCTGCTTTACCTGCAAACCACGGCGATGACTGAGCCGCTGTTTCTTTGCGAGACGATCTGGATTGCGCTGTGGATGGTGGAGTGGCAGGCGACTCTGGACACCGACCGCAAGCGAGCCAGTCGTCTGCAAGGCTTGATCGCCGCCGCGCTGGTAGCCGCGGTATTTACGCGCTACGACGGCTGGGTCATGGCTCTGCTGGCGTGGACGGGAATCGGCCTGGCGCTGCTGCGGCGCGGACGGCTGCGTTCGCTCGGGTTTTGGGTGGCCGGCATATTCGTCGTTGCCGCGCCGGTGGCCTGGTTCGTTTATAACTCTTTCTACTTTGGCGATTGGCTCGAATTCATGCGCGGACCTTACTCGGCCCAGGCCATCGAGATGCGCACCTCCTCGCATGGGGCAGGGCCGCCGCATCCGGGCTGGCACAATCCCTGGGTCGCGCTGCTGTTTTTTGTCAAGGTGGCCGAGATGGACGCCGCGGACGCCGCGTGGGGCAACGCGCTGCTGGCGCTGAGCGCGCTGGGTACGGCGTGGGCTTGGTTGACGGCGCGGCGCAAGGCGTTCGCGTGGGCGCTGCTCTTGTGGCTGCCGGTTCCCTTCTACGCTTACTCGGTGGCTTACGGTTCGGTGCCGATATTTTTGCCGGCGTGGTGGCCGCACTCTTGGTACAACACGCGCTACGGAATGGAACTGCTTCCGGCGCTGGCGCTGGGCCTCGGTTTTGCGGCGCAGTTCGCGCTGGCCGCGGTCCGTGAGTTCAAGCCAAGTTGGGGCCGCTATGCCGTTGGTTTTCTTTTTGCACTGTTGGCGCTGAATGCTTGGGAGATGGTGCGTGAGCGGCCGCTGGTTTACGTGGAAGGAACCAAGAACATCGCGGCGCGCCGCGCCTTTGAAGAGGAGATTCCGCCGGCAATGGTGACGCTGCTCGCCAAGCGGCCGGAAGGCGCGATTCTGATGGATACTTCGGTCTACCCGAATATTGTTGCGTTCACGGGAATTCCTTTGCGCCAGACGATCAACGAGAGCGATCATGATGTTTATCGCGCCGCGCTGGAGGCGCCCTCAGATCATGCGTACCTGGTGCTGGCCTTCGACGGCGACGCGGTGGACCGCGCGGTGAAGGCGCATCCGGCGGGGCTGACCGAGGTGCGGCGCTTCACGGCTCATGGGCAGGCGTCGGGAACCCTTTATATCTCCGGCACTCTTTCGCCGATCTGCCGCACCCAGGCGGGCGCGCCGGTGATAGCATCGGGCAAGGACGCACGATAATGATGGCTCCCGCGCAACCCTTGAGCTTTAGCCTCTTGCAGCAGATGACGGTGCTGAACGGCGCTATCGGACGCCTGCTGGTGGCCTGCTTGCTGGGCGGCCTCATCGGGCTGGACCGCGAGTTCAATCGCAAATCAGCGGGTGTGCGCACCAACCTGCTGATCTGCATGGGCTGCGCGTTTTTCACGCTGCTCTCGGCGGTGCTGGCCGGCGACGCCAATCCGGACAAGGGCCGCGTGGCCTCGAATATCGTGCAGGGCATCGGCTTTCTGGGTGCCGGGCTGATCCTGCACAACCGCAGCCGGGTGAGCGGACTGACCAGCGCGGCCACGGTATTCGCGGTGGCTTCGATCGGCATGGCCTGCGGCGCGGGATTGTATGCAACGGCAGTGGCGGCGGCGCTGATCGTCATCTCCGCGCTGGAGGTGGTCGGCTTTCTGGAGCGGCGCGCCAACTTGAAGATCTATTCGCTGGTCTACGAGGCGCGCGGGCAGGACCAGGCGGGTATGCTGAAGTCGATTCTGGAGGCGATGGACGGGGTGGGCCAACGATTGACCGGCATGGAGAACGATACCATTGGCGAGTTACAGCGCGTATGCTTTCCGCTGACCACTTCGCGGCGCCAGCATGAACGGCTGCGCGAGAAACTGCGCACTGCATCCGCCATCGATGCGGTCATGACCTACCGCGATCTGGAGGAAGATTGATTCCCTTTGCAAAGGCTCACGCCTGCGGCAACGACTTTTTGATTGTGACCGAAGAAGCGGCGCAGGGCTGTGACGCGGACGAACTGACGCGGCGATTGTGCGCGCGCAACACCGGCATCGGCGCCGACGGGATCGAGTTTTTTGCGTGGACCGGGCCTAAGTCTGGACGCATCCGCCTGCACAACGCCGATGGGTCCATTGCCGAGATCAGCGGCAACGGCACACGCTGCGTGGCCGCCTGGATGGCGCGCGAACGCGGCTATGCGACAGGCGATCAGTTATCCATCGCGACCGACGCGGGGCCGCGAGTCTGTAACATCGACAAAATAAGCGCGGACGGGGAATTTGCGGTGGAATTAACGGCCGGAATGGGCATACCGGAGTTCGCGCTGCGTAGAGTTACACTGGCCAGCGGCTCTGAAATACGCGGCGTCTCGGTTTCCGCCGGCAATCCTCACTTCGTTATTGTGGCGGATAACTCGGAGTTTGCGGTCGCGGGCCGGTCCTGGCAGAGCATCGGGGCGGAGATTTGCGGGCATGGGGATTTTCCCCAGCGGACGAACGTCGAGTTTGCGCGCATTGCAACTCCCGCCCGGATCGAGATTCGCATCTTCGAGCGCGGGGTCGGGCCGACGACCTCTTCCGGCACCGGAAGCTCGGCCGCAGCGACCGCTGCTATCGCTCTGGGACTTGCCAAGTCTCCGCTCACAGTAGTCGCTCCCGGCGGCGCGCAGACCGTAAGTTGGGAGGGGCCTGGAACTGAGTTGAAACTTACCGGCCCCGCAAGTCTGATTGCCACGGGGGAGGCATTCTTCGTATGACCTCGATGCTCAAGCCGCGCGCAGTCTCCGGCGATGCGCTGGTCGCCGTCGTCTCGCCGGCTTCCACTCCGCAACCCGAACGAGTCGAGCGCGGATTCGCGGCCCTGCGCGCGTTCGGTTACGCGCCGCAGGCCTCCGAGAACCTGCTCGCGCGCGGCCCGCTTTACTTTGCGGGAACGCCGGAGATGCGCCTGCGCGATCTGCATCACGCCTTTGCCGACGACGCGATTCGCGCCATCTTCGCCACGCGCGGTGGCTACGGCTCGAACTATCTCCTCGAGGAGTTGGACCTCGATCTTATCGCCGAAGGCCCCAAGCCATTCATCGGATACAGCGACCTGACCGCCCTGCAACTGTGGCTACTCGATCAGATTCAGTTGCCCGCCTTTTACGGTCCCATGCTCTCGGCGGATTTCGCGCGCGAAGACGGTGTGCATCTTGCCAGTTTGCAAGCGGCTCTTGAAGGGCGGAGTTACTCAGTCGGCGCGTCGGAAGGATTGCGCACATTGCATCCCGGCCGCGCGCGCGGCACACTCTACGGCGGCTGCCTCAGCATTCTTGTGGCGCTGCTGGGCACGCCCTACGAGCCGCAGACCGAGGGCAAGCTGCTCTTCCTGGAAGACGTGAACGCCAAGCCCTATCAGGTGGATCGTATGCTCTGGCAACTCGGCGAGGCGGGCAAGCTGGACGGAGTGCAAGGCATCGTCTTCGGCGAAATGCTCGATTGCGTCTCCCCGGGCGCGCCGGCTGAACTGCTGGAAGAGGCGATCATGCGCGCGCTGGAAGACTTCAAGGGGCCTATCGCCATCGGCCTGCGTAGCGGCCACGTCTCGCATTCGAATGTAACTCTGACCTTTGGCGTCGAAGCGGAACTTTCCGTTGCCGTGGAAGCTAGACTGCTCTTGAAAGAACCGGCGGCGACCAAATGACTCGATCGCCCCGGCACATTCACCTGAGCGGCATCTGCGGCACGGCGATGGCTTCGCTGGCCGGACTGTTGCAGTTACAAGGACACCGCATCACCGGCTCCGACAAAGCCGCCTATCCGCCGATGAGCGATCTGCTTGCCGGGCTGGGCATTCCGGTGCTGGAGCCTTATGCGGAAGCCAATCTCGATCCCGCGCCGGAGTTAGTCGTGATCGGCAACGCGCTCTCCCGCGGCAACCCGGAGATCGAGCGCGTACTGGACGAACGCATTCCCTTCACTTCGATGGCGGCCCTCTTGCGCGAGGAGTTTCTAGCGGGGCGCGAATCGCTGGTGGTCGCCGGAACCCACGGCAAGACTACGACCACCAGTATGCTGGCTTGGATCTATCAGGTTGCATCGCGCGAAGATGCGGCGCTGGAGCCGTCGTTTCTGATCGGCGGCGTAGCGGAGAACTTCGGAACCAGCTTTCAGCTTCGGCCCACGCGAACGTTTATCGTCGAGGGCGACGAGTACGATACGGCCTTCTTCGACAAAGGCCCCAAGTTTCTGCATTACTTTCCCGATGCGCTGATTTTGACCAGTGTGGAGTTTGACCACGCCGATATTTATGTAGACCTCGAAGCTGTGAAGACAGCCTTCAAGAGGCTGGTGAATCTGGTGCCGCGGCGAGGCTTGATTGTGGCTTACGATGGCAGCGCCAACGTTACCGAATGCGTGGCGCGGGGGCTGTGCCGGGTGGAGCGGTACGGCTTCTCTAAAACTTCAGACTGGCGCATTCGGAATCTTCGCCACGAAAACGGCCTGACCCTCTGGGAAGTTTGGCGCGACGGCGAGTTATGGTCCGAGTTAGAGATGAAGTTAGCCGGCGAGCACAACGCGCTGAATGCAACCGCGGCGGCGGCGCTGGCGGCGGGGCAGGGAATCGGCAAGCAAGCCATTCAATTGGCGCTGGCCAGTTTCAAGAGCGTGAAGCGGCGGCTTGAAGTGCGCGCGGAGATCAACGGCATCACGGTGATCGACGATTTTGCCCACCATCCCACGGCCATTCGCGAGACGCTGCGGGCGCTGCGGGCCGCTTACCCGCAAGCGCGGCTGTGGGCGGTGCTGGAGCCGCGCTCGAATACGCTGCGGCGCAAGGTGCTAGAAGCCGATCTCATCGCCAGCCTGCGCATCGCCGACCGCGTGGCGCTGGCTGGCGTCTACCAGCAGCAACGCATCCCGGAAGACGAGCGGCTGAACCCGCAAGATGTGGTTGGCGCTCTCAACGATGCGGGAACGCAAGCCGAGTTATACCCCGACGCGGAAGCTATCGTCGATGGAATCGCGCCGCAGCTTGAATCCGGCGACGTGGTGGCGATCCTCTCCAATGGCGGCTTCGAGGGCATCTACGATAAGCTGCCTGCGCGGCTGCGGAAACGATTTCCCGACTGCGAAGATAGAGCATGATTGCCTCTCTCCTGATGCTCGGCACGATTCTCGCTCTCGGCATTCCCTCGGCGCTGATCTTCATTCCCTGGGCGGCGCTCACCGGCAACGTGACGCCGCTCTACCGAGTCTCCTGCTTCATCGTTCGCGCGGGCTTTCGGCTGGCGGGGATTCGCGTCGAGAGCGAGGGGCTGGAGCGCATTCCGGCGGGCACGGCTTGCATCTTCATGGCCAACCACGTCTCCAATCTCGATCCGCCAACGCTGATTGCGCAGATTCCCGGACGCACCTCGGCCTTCAGCAAGCGCTCGATCATGAAGATTCCCGCGCTGGGCTACGGCATGAAGCTGGCGGATTTCGTTCCTGTCGACCGTGACGGCAGCGTGGAGGGTGCGCAGGAAAGCATCGCGGCGGCAGCGCGAGTGCTGGAGAAGGGCATCCACATTACGACCTTCGTCGAAGGCACACGCTCCAAGGACGGGAGACTCTTGCCTTTCAAAAAAGGCCCGTTTTATCTTGCCAAGCAAACGGGCGCGCCGTGCGTTCCGGTCTCGATCCACGGCACCGAAGGCATGATGGCGAAGGGCAGTATGCGCATCCGTCCAGGCACGGCTCATCTCGTCTTCCACGCGCCCATCTTTCCCGGCGATTACGCGACCCGCGAAGAGCTGCTTGCGGCGGTGCGGGCGGCGATCGCCTCCGGGCTGCCGGAGTGGATGCGGGGATAAGCGTACGCCATAGAAGTTGCCGTTGCCGGATTCGCCAACATCCCACGTCTCAAAACCCTAAATTCTAAGACCTGGGATACAATAACCTTCATAGGACGGGTGCTGGGTTTGCCGCCGCTTTCACCGACTGAGAAAGGACTATGTTGCGTCTAACTGTTAACCAGAGGCACGAGTAAATGTTCAGGTCTCGCCACCCCATCCGCCTTTTCGCCGCAAGGATCCTGCTTTTTACTCTCAGTGTGTCAGCTTTGGGCCAGCAATCCCCGACCCCAACCGTGACCCCGGCACAGACCCGCCAAATCAACAAGGTCATGAAGAAGCTCGCTCGCTTCGAACCCGGAACCAAGCTGGACATTCAGCTCAACGACGGCTCCCGCCAGATTGGGAAGGTAAGCGACATCGGGTCCACATCGTTCGTCCTCGTCGATTCCGTAAGTGGCAAAACCCAGACCATTGACTATTGCGACGTCAAGCACGTTCAGCCAACCCGAAAGGAATACGCGGCCCAACAACTGGGTAAAACGGCGAATGCGGTCCCGAAAATTGCGGTCGCCGCGGTGCTCTTCGTCGCCGTCCTCGGCATCCTCGCCTTGGTGAGCGGCGACAAATAGCTAACGTTGGACACTGTCGTCCTGAACAAGGACCAGGTTGGAATTCCCGGCCCTGTGCTGGCTACCCAAGATCTCGACTTTGAGACCTCGATTCGCTCCGGGGTGAGGAATACAGGCCGACCTACGGCTGAACGATCGCGTTGTACCCGTCGCTGAGCAGTTTCAGGCTCCATTTGTCGGCTTCGTCGCGGCTGGCGAAGGGGCCGATGCGCACATGAATGAGGCTGTCGGAGGCATCGCGCTGCTGGGCGACCGGGTAGCCGCGTTTGCGCAAGGCACCGGCCAGCACATCGGCGTCCTCCGCGCGGGAGACGGCGGCGACTTGCACCATCCATGCGGGCGCGGCGGCCGGCTGAGCAGTGGAATTCGCGGCAGGCAAGGCCGGTTGCACAGAGGAGGCGTTCGCTTCCGCGGGAGGCTCCGGGGCGGGCGGGTTGGTATCCGTTGACGGTTGCGTGGGTGCTGTCTGAGGCGCGGACGCGGGCTTGGGCTGGGAATCGTCCGGCGGGGAAGACGACACGGCGGGAGGCGGCGCGGCCGATGCGGTTGCCTGAGAGCCGCGATGCCCCACCATGTAACCCCAAGCGAAGAAGCCCGCGCAGAGCAGCGCCAGACCCAGAAAAATCCCCGTCAGCAGCACCGGGCCGAGCGTCAGTTCGGTATCGCGCCGCTGCTGAAAGGGGTCTGGTTCTCTTTGGTCGAAGACTCCGCGCATTCACGCACTCCGGTTGACGACGAGCTACTTCTTGTCGGCGGCCGCGATAGCCGTGGCGCCTAGCTTGTTGAACAGCGTCATCATCTCGATGGGCAGCGGGAAGACGATGGTGGTGTTCTTCTCGACGCCGATCTCGGTGAGGGTTTGCAGGTAGCGCAATTGCAAAGTCATCGGCTCGGTGGCCAGCAGCGCGGCGGCGTCGACCAGCTTTTGCGCGGCATCGAACTCGCCCGATGCGTGCAGTATCTTCGCCCGCGCTTCGCGCGCGGCTTCGGCCTGCTTGGCCATGGCGCGCAACATCTGCTCGGGCAGGTCCACCTGCTTCACTTCGACGGAGATCACCTTGACGCCGAACGGCTCGGTGCGCTGGTCGATGATGGTCTGAATCTTCAGGTTGAGTTTGTCGCGATGGCTGAGCAGCTCGTCCAACTCAACCTCGCCCAGCACCGAGCGCAGCGTGGTCTGCGCGAACTGCGAGGTCTGGTAGACGTAATTGGCCACCTTGATGGCGGCATCGTTGGGGTTGACCACGTAGAGCGTAACCACCGCGTTGACCTTGAGGGTGACGTTGTCGCGGGTAATCACGTCCTGCGCCGGAACCTCCAGCAC
>CAZMHC010000074.1:0-14963 GCA_964565955.1 uncultured Occallatibacter sp. | reverse complement strand
TCTGCCAGTGGTCGCTCCGATTCATCCAGCGCAATTCAATCCAGGAAACACGATCGAATGGAACAAGGCACTGTGAAGTGGTTCAATGACGCGAAGGGCTTCGGCTTTATATCGCGTCAGAACGGCGAAGACGTATTTGTGCATTACTCTGCGATCAACTCAAGTGGATTCAAGAGTTTGCAGGAAGGCCAAGCCGTGCAGTTCAACGTAGTGAAGGGTCCCAAGGGCTGGCAGGCTGCCGATGTGCAGCCGCTCTGAGCGCTTCCGTCCGGATTCCGGCAGAATCTAGCTAACTCGCAACGGCCGAGGGCAACCTCGGCCTTTGCGCTTTCCGTCCGAGCGACATTGCGGCGGCGGAGATGACTTGTGTTTCCGCAGCCTATAAGTTCGAGACGGAACTTCTCGGTAACATTCAATTAAGCCGCTTTCCATCTGTTTTTACAGTGGAGTTTTCAATGAAATACTGCCGCTTTCTGCGCGATAGCCTGGTCCACTATGGGGTGGTGGAGGATCGCGGCGGCGAGTTATGGATATCGGACCTTGCCGACGCTCCCGAAGAGGATTTGCGCTTTCGTCTGGAGCATGGGCGCGCCGCCGCTCTGAACTTCGAGCCGGCCGCCCTCGACGCCGCCAAGCTACTGGCGCCGGTTACTCCCTCCAAGATCGTCTGCGTCGGCCGCAACTATCGCAGCCACGTGAAGGAACTCGGCCACGATCTTCCCACCGAACCGCTGATATTTCTCAAGCCGCCCTCGTCCTTGCTCGGGCCTGGAGGCGTGGTGAGAATGCCTGCCGCCAGCGCCCGCGTGGATTTCGAGGGCGAACTTGCGCTGGTCATCGGCCGCCGTCTCCGCAACCTCAAACCCGAGGCCTGGCGCGAGGCCATCCGCGGCTGCACCCTGGCCAACGACGTAACCGCCCGCGACCTGCAACAGACAGACGGCCAATGGACCCGTGCCAAAGGCTTCGACACCTTCTGCCCGGTCGGCCCCATCGTCAGTGACGAGCTCGACCTCGAAGCCGGCCTGACTATAGAAACCCGCGTCAACGGCGAGTTGCGCCAGCACGCCTCGACCCTCGACTTCATCTTTCCCATTCCGGAGTTGCTGGCTTACATCACCTCTGTCCTCACCTTCGAAGCCGGCGATCTGGTGCTTACAGGAACCCCCTCCGGGGTGGGGCCGCTCAAGGCGGGAGATCGCGTGGAAGTGAGCATCCTCGGTCTGGGCAAATTGGTCAACACCATCGATTTGCAAGAGAGATAAAGGGGCGTATGGAAGCTGTTCTTGTCACCCGGTTGGCGACGAGGACGTACTTCTCGAACCGTTCGCTCAAACCGGTCTGTCATCAAACGTCGAGTATTGAGGCGATCGCGTCCTATCCCTGCAAACGATCGCCTGCAATGAATACTCTCAGGCCGATGGCAATTTGGTATTAGCCATACCGACCGGCATCCGATTCACGATCGTCCATTGCGGATGCCGCGCGGCATATTTGCCCCATTTCTTCATCTAAGAGAATTCCAATCGAACCCCTCCTGTTCCCCACTCATGAATTGCTTCACAGGTGCCGATGAAAGCAGTGCGGCGCTCTTGACTGGCTTTGCGCCCTCCGTCTGGAGGGCCAATCGTCCAAATCCTCGCCGCAAATGCAATTTCGGGCCTTGACCGGCTCTTGCCGTTCCGCCGGTCTCACACTTTCGATTTCAACCGCACTGTCAGGTCAACTGCATCTTCGGGTCTTTGTACGCACCCCGCGATTGAACTCCTCGCCCCGGCCGCGTCCGGGATTCGTGCGTACACCGCAGGCTATTCGTCACGGGAGGCGAAGTTGAGCATCGCTCTGGAACAAGGAGACCAGTCGAGCGCGATCCGCCTGGAAGGCGCCATCGACATCGCTTCGGCCGCCGAGCTGAAGGAGCGTCTCGTCCAGGCACTCAAGGCCGGCCACGAGGAGGGCACGGATGTGCGCGTGTCCATCGCCGGCGTCGAGTACCTGGATGTGACCGCCTACCAATTGCTGTGGGCCGCCGAACGGGAGGCGCGGGCCTTGAAGGTAAAGTTCTCCTTCTTCGGCGAGGCCCCGGATACCGCCTGGGTTGGCCTGGCCGATGCCGGTTTGGAACGATTCAAAGCAACGGAAAACGACCTTTGAGCGAACGGAGCGGAGCATTGTCGAACGCCATCAATGCGGACCAGTTCAAACACAGCTTTCGGGAGGAGGCGCGCGAGATTCTGGTGGACCTCGAAGCGGCCCTGCTGGAGTTGAATGCGAATCGCGGCGACCCGGAGCTGGTGGGCCGGGTCTTCCGCGGCCTGCATACCATAAAGGGATCGGGAGCCATGTTCGGCTTCGAGGATCTGGCCACCTTTACCCACAATCTGGAGACGGCCTTCGACGAGGTGCGCGGCGGCCGGCTGCAAATCACCTCCGATCTGACCGACCTAACCTTGGCTGCCCTCGATCAGATTCGGGCGATGCTCGAAGAGGGCGCGGAGGGCGCTCCTCCGCCGGACCCGGTCGCCTGCGCCGAGATTCTGGCAAAGGTGCGGCATCTGACCGGCAAGCCGGAGAACCGGCGGGCGGAAAAGAAGCAGCCGGAGAAGAAAGCGGCGCCCGATTCTTCACTGGGCGCGGCGCGCTGGTGGTTTATCCGCTTCGCTCCCGGCCCCGACCTGATGCGCTTCGGCGCCAATCCCCTCTTGTTGCTGCGCGAGTTGAAGGAACTGGGCGGGCTTTCCGTAAAGCCCTCGCCGGCCGCCATTCCTCCTCTGGCCGAGCTGGACCCGGAGCGCTGTTACCTCTCCTGGGAGATGGTCTTGACCGCCTCCGCCACAGCCGACGCGATCCGCGACGTCTTCATCTTCGTCGAGGACAACTGCGAACTGAGCGTGGAAGCGGCCTCGCCGCCCGCTTCCTTGTCGGCCTCGATTCCGGATTCTCCTTCCGCTTCCGGCACGGCCTCGAGCGTACCCCTCTGCGCCGCCGACGCCGTCGCCCAGGCGCTGGTGGACAGGCGAGCGTCCTCCGGCGGCCGGCGCGAGTACTACAAGCCCGAAAATGCCTCCAGCCTGCGCGTACCCGCCGCCAAGCTCGACCAGTTCGTCGACCTGGTGGGCGAGATGGTCACCGTCCAGGCCCGGCTGGCCGAACTCTCCGCCCGCCGCGACGATGCGGAGATCGCGGCCGTCTCCGAGGAGATCGAGCGGCTTACCTCGGCTCTGCGCGAAAACTCCATGACCATCCGCATGACGCCCATTCGAGCCACCTTCGAGAAATTCCGCCGCCTGGTGCACGACCTGGCGCGCGACCTCGGCAAGAACGTGGAACTGACCATTGAGGGTGCGGAGACGGAGTTGGACAAGACGGTCATCGACCAGTTGAGCGACCCGCTGATGCACCTGATCCGCAACAGCATGGACCACGGCATTGGGTCGCCGGAAGAACGCGCCAAGTCCGGCAAGCCTCCCATGGCGAACATTCATCTCTCCGCGCGCCACTCCGGCGCCAGCGTGCTGATCGCGGTCACCGACGACGGCCGCGGCATCAATACGGAAGCGGTGCGCCATCGCGCCATCGAACGCGGGCTGGTTGCCGCCAATGCGCAGCTTTCCGAGGCCGAAGCCTTCGCGCTGATCTTCCAGCCGGGATTCTCGACGGCAAAGGAAGTCACCGACGTCTCTGGCCGCGGCGTGGGCATGGACGTGGTGCGGCAGCGGGTGGACAGTCTGCGAGGCACCATCGACGTGGCCAGCACACCCGGCACGGGAACCTCGGTGACGCTGCGCCTGCCGCTCACGCTGGCGATTATCGACGGCCTGTTGGTGAGCGTGGGGGATGCATCTTTTGTGCTGCCGCTGGCCAACACGCTGGAGTGCATCGAGCTGACCAGCCAGGACATTGAACGGGCCAATGGCAAGCACGTCGCCAATGTGCGCGGGGTTGTCGTTCCCTACATCCGGCTGCGCGAGCACTTCAATATCCGCACGCCGCGGCCAGAGATCGAACAGATCATGCTGGTGGAGACAGAGGGCGGCCGCTACGGCTTTGTGGTGGACCGGGTGCTGGGCGATTGCCAGACGGTGATCAAGAACCTGGGCCGTTTTTACCGGCATGTGCAGGTGGTCTCGGGGGCAACCATTCTGGGCAATGGAACGGTGGCGCTGATTCTCGATCCCGAAAGGCTGGCCGCCGATGCGGTCCGTTTGGCACGGCAGGGAATGATGCGCGGGCATCCGGCCGGGCACCCGGCTCTTGGGGCCGTTGGGACAGGACACGGCGGTAAGCGGGAAAGTTCTCAAACGAATGCAGCATAGGGAAACGTCGGCGGTGGCGTCGTACATGCCAGCGCTTGTCAACAACACTTAACCGGCTGGGTCTCGTACACCTTCATGCAGCGGCGGGCGGCAAATGTACTAATTGGATCCACTGGATCGACGCGCCGATGGATTTTGGAGAGAACGAATTCCAGCGAAGGAGGGGCGGATTTCATGCCGAGTACATTGGTGAGCGAAGGCCGGAAGGCGCATGTCGCCGGCAACGGCCATGGAGGAAACGGACATGGGGATCACGAGCGTGTGAGCCCCAAGGCGCATCAGTCCGAAGAACTGGACGACTCGATGCTGGTATTGCAGGAGATCATGCGGCTGGTGGACGCATCCAAGGAAGGCCGTCTCACCGAGCGCGGCAAGGCAACCCTGTTCAACGATGTGAACCGCGAGATCATCCAGGGCGTGAACGAGATGCTGGATGCGATTCTGCTGCCCATTGGGGAAGGCAACCGCGTTCTGGCACAGATTTCGAGCGGCAAGATCGACGAGCTGATTACCCAGACCTATCACGGCGACCACGAAAAGATGAAGGTGGCAGTCAACAACGTGGCCATCGTTACACAAGGCTTGCAGAAGGAGCTGGCGCGGCTGATCGAGGCGTCGAAAGAAGGCCAGCTCAGCGACCGTGGCAAGCCGGAAAATTTCCAGGGCGCGTATGCCGAGATTGTGCGTGGCGTGAATACCATGCTGGATGCGATCCTGCTGCCCATCGGCGAGGGCAACCGTATCCTGGCGCAAATCTCCTCGGGCAAGATCGACGAGCTGATCGCGCAAACTTACAAGGGCGACCACGAAAAGATGAAGGTGGCAGTCAACAACGTAGCCATCGTTACACAAGGCTTGCAGAAGGAGCTGGCGCGGCTGATCGAGGCGTCGAAAGAAGGCCAGCTCAGCGACCGTGGCAAGCCGGAAAATTTCCAGGGCGCGTATGCCGAGATTGTGCGCGGCGTGAACACCATGCTGGACGCGATTTTGCTTCCCATCGGCGAAGGCAACCGCATCCTGGCGCAGATTTCAAATGGCAAGATCGACGAGCTGATTGCCCAGACGTACAAAGGCGATCACGAAAAGATGAAGATTGCGGTCAACAACGTGGCCATCGTGACGCAAGGCTTGCAGAAGGAACTGGCGCGGCTGATCGAGGCATCGAAAGAAGGCCAGCTCAGCGACCGTGGCAAGCCGGAGAACTTCCAGGGCGCGTATGCCGAGATTGTGCGCGGCGTCAACACCATGCTGGACGCGATTCTCCTGCCCATCGGCGAGGGCAACCGCATCCTGGCGCAGATTTCAAACGGCAAGATCGACGAACTCATCGCTCAGACCTACAAGGGCGACCACGAGAAGATGAAGGTGGCGGTCAACAACGTCGCCCAGGTTCTGCAGGACCTGCATAAGGAGTTGGCGCGGCTGACCGAAGCCTCCAACGCCGGCAAGCTGAACGAGCGCGGGCGTCACGAGCAGTTCCGCGGCGCTTACGCGGAGATCGTCCGCGGCGTGAACGCCATTCTTGAGGCCGTGATCGGGCCGTTGAACGTCTCCGCCAAGTACGTGGAGCAGATCAGCAAGGGCGACATTCCCGCGCAGATCACCGACACCTACTACGGCGATTTCAACCTCATCAAGAACAACCTGAATACGCTCATAGTGGCCATGAACGACATTACCTCCGCCGCCGAGGAGATCGCCAACGGCAACCTGACGGTTGACATCCGCGAACGTTCGGCGCAGGACAAGCTGATGCAGGCGCTCTCGGCGATGGTCGCCGGCCTAACCCGCACTGTCTCCGACATTCGCTCCATCGCAGGCGAGGTCTCGGCGGCCTCGCAGTCCATCTCGACGGCCTCGATCCAGGTCTCGAAGGGGGCCAGCGCCCAGGCCGCCGCCGCCGAGGAAGCCTCGTCCTCGATGGAGGAGATGGTCTCCAACATCAAGCAAAACGCCGACAACGCCTCGCAGACCGACAAGATCGCCAACAAGAGCGCCAAGGACGCGCAGGAGAGCGGCAAGAGCGTTCTCGAAGCGGTGGCCGCGATGAAGGAGATCGCCAACAAGATTTCGATCATAGAGGAGATCGCCCGCCAAACCAACCTGCTGGCGTTGAACGCCGCCATCGAGGCAGCCCGCGCCGGCGAACACGGCAAGGGATTCGCGGTAGTGGCCGCCGAGGTACGCAAGCTGGCCGAACGCAGCCAGAAGGCGGCTGGCGAGATCAACCAACTCTCCGCCAATACGCTGAAGGTTTCGGAAAAGTCCGGCGAGATGCTGGACAAGTTGGTGCCCGACATCCAGCGCACCGCCGAACTGGTGCAGGAGATCAGCGCGGCCAGCAAGGAGCAGGATACCGGCGCCGAGCAGATCAACAAGGCCCTGCAACAGCTCGAGCAGGTGATCCAGCAGAACGCCTCGGCCTCCGAGGAGATGGCCTCGACCACCGAGGAGCTGACCGGACAGTCGGATCAGTTGGTCAGCGCGCTCTCCTTCTTCCACACCGGCGACGAAGGCGGACCGGGACGCAAGTCCGCCGGCTCCAAGTCCACCGCGCGGCCCGCGCCGGCTCGGACAGCCAAAGCGGGCAGCCACGCGGTTTCAACCGGAGCCAAGCCGGGAGGCGGAGTCAATCTCCGGCTCAAAGACAAACACGACGATCTTGACGGCGAGTTCGAGCGTTACTGAGGCGCCGACCGGCGCTTGTCGCGCGGGCGGAGAATGCGTCCGCGCGGCAAATGCCCTGCCGGCAGCGAGAGGAGTTGAACCATGAGCGTTAGTGAAATAACGGAGACGCGGCAGTACCTCACCTTCAAGCTCGGCAACGAGATCTTCGCCACCGACGTGGCCAAGGTAAGAGAGGTGCTGGACCTAACCACCATCACGCAAATCCCCCGCACGCCGGAGTTCATGGCCGGGGTCATCAACCTGCGCGGCAGCGTGGTCCCGGTCGTCGATCTCCGCCTTTGCTTCGAGATGACCAAGACCGAGAGCACCCGCAACACCTGCATCGTCGTCGTCGAGGTGCTTCTGGACAACGAATCGACGATCATCGGCGCGCTGGCCGATTCCGTCGAGGAGGTCATCGACCTGGAGCCGGATCAGATTCAGCCGGCCCCGCGCATCGGCACCCAGATACGGACCGATTTCATCAAGGGAATGGGCAAGCGCGACACCCAGTTCATCATGATCCTGGACATCGATCGCGTCTTCTCCGCCGAGGAACTGGCCGCCGTCCGCGGACAGGAATCCGGCAAACCGCAACAGCAGCAGCAACCGTTGGAAGCCGTAGCCGCATAAGGGGGGAATGGGGCGCTCCATGCGCCCCGTTCAATCGATGGGCACACACGATGAATTTATCTCCAGCCGGGACTATGCGCGGCTTTGCGATCTGATCTACAGGGAAGCCGGCATTCACCTCGGCGGCGAAAAGCAGACCATGCTCGAGGTGCGCATCAAACGCCGCCTCAAGGCTCTCAACCTCGACTCCTACGGAAAATACTGCGAGTACCTCTTTGGCCATGGCGGCCGGCCCCATGCGATCAAGGACGAGATCGTCCATCTGATCGACGTGGTGACCACCAACAAGACCGACTTCTTCCGCGAACCCAAGCACTTCAACTTTCTCGTCGATAAAATGCTTCCGGATTGGACCGAGCGCAACCCCGGACGGAGCTTCCAGATATGGAGCGCGGGCTGTTCCACCGGCGAGGAGCCGTACACGATGGCCATCGTGCTCTCCGAGTACGCGCTCTCCCACCCCGGCTTCCGCTTCCGCATCCTGGCCTCCGACATTTCGACCACGGTGCTGGGCAAGGCCGAGATGGGCGTCTATTCCAATGCGGTCGTGGAGCCCGTTCCGCCCGCGCTGCGCCGCAAGTACTTCCTGCGCGGCCGCGAACCCGGCTCGGAAAGAGTGCGGGTGGCGCCGGAGCTGCGCCGCCTGGTCGAGTTTCGCCGCCTCAACTTCATGGACGCCGATTACGGCGTCGCCGAGAAGGCCGATGCCGTCTTTTGCCGCAACGTCATCATCTACTTCGACCGCCCCACCCAGGAGCGCATCCTCGGCAAGCTGGCCAACTGCCTCGCTCCCGGCGGCTACCTGTTCGTCGGCCACTCCGAGACCCTGCACGACATGCGCCTGCCGCTCGCGCCCGTGGCTCCTGCGCTCTACAGGAGGGTCCATGCCTGACCTCGACCCGCGCCTGCCCGAGATTCATGTGATGCCGGGAGAGTCGCACCTGGTTCGCAAGCCGACCATCCTGCGCACCCTGCTCGGCTCCTGCGTGGGGATCGCGTTTCTGGCTCCGCGCCTGGGGGCGGGCGCGCTCTGCCACCCCATGCTGCCCACATTCCCGCGCAAGCCCCTTTCCGGGTTGAATCCCGGTCCCGGCCCGCGCTATGTGGACTTTGCCATACGCGATCTGGCCCGCCAGTTCGACGCCTTGGGCGCGCACCGCGCCGAGGTCGACGTGAAGCTCTTCGGCGGCGGCGACGTGCTGCTGGTTAGCGACGAAAATTCGCGGCCCACCGTGGGCCGGTTGAACATCGAGGTCGCCCTGAAAACACTCGAAGATGAGGGCTTCAATCTGGTTGCCTCCTCTTTGGGAGGCAACTGCGGCGTGAACATCGTCTTCAACACCAAAACCGGAGAAGTCCTGCTGAAGCGGCATTGCTGAACGCGGCGGCGGCATTGCCAGCGAGGGGATTGTGAGCAAACAGAAGATTCGCGTACTGATCGTCGACGACTCCGCCGTGGTCCGCCAGACCTTGAGCGAGGTGCTCTCCTCGGACCCGGAGATCGAGATCATGGCCACCGCCGGCGATCCCTTCGTCGCCGCCGACCGCATCGCGGATCAGGTGCCCGACGTCATCACCCTGGATATTGAGATGCCGCGCATGGACGGGCTGACCTTCCTCAAGAAGCTGATGATCCAGCATCCCATCCCCGTGGTCATCTGTTCCAGTCTCGCCGACGAGGGCGCACAAAGCACCATTCGCGCCCTGGAATACGGCGCCGTCGAGATCATCGCCAAACCTCGCCTGGGCGCCAAGCAGTTTCTCGAAGACTCGCGCTCCGTTATCTGCGATGCGGTCAAAGCCGCCGCCGGCGCACGGCTGCTCCCGCTCACTCCCAGCCGCACTGTCGAGCCAAAGCTCACTGCCGACGCAATTCTCTCGCCCGCCACCCACGCCATGGCCGAGACGACCGAAAAAGTCGTCGTCATCGGCGCGTCCACCGGCGGAACGGAAGCTCTGAAGTCGGTACTCGAAGCCTTTCCCGCCGACACCCCCGGCATCGTCATCGTGCAGCATATGCCGGAGCTATTCACCCGCGCCTTCGCCAACCGCCTCGATAGCCTCTGCGCCATCACTGTCAAGGAGGCCGAAACCGACGACACGGTCATTCGCGGCCGCGCCCTCATCGCTCCCGGCAACCATCATCTGCTGCTCAAGCGCAGCGGCGCCCGCTACTTTGTCGAGATCAAGGACGGCCCGCTGGTCTGTCGTCACCGTCCCTCGGTCGATGTGCTCTTCCGCTCCGCCGCCCGTTACGCCGGGCAGAATGCTGTCGGTGTCATCCTCACAGGCATGGGCGACGACGGCGCCCGCGGAATGCTGGAGATGAAGCACGCCGGCGCCACCACCATTGCCCAGGACGAGGCAACCTGCGTGGTCTTCGGAATGCCCAAGGAAGCCATCAAACTCGGCGGCGTGGACAAGGTTCTGCCCCTGCGATCAATCACCAATGCCATCCTGACCTACGCCCGCTGAACCCCGCTGCGCGGCCGTGTTGGAAGAGCATTTCAACGCAGGAGATAAAGGGGCGGGGGAATGCGGGCAAGCGACTCGGCGCGAACCGGGACAACTTCCGCTTATGGCGCAAGCCGTCTGGCGCTTTCAGATAGAACCTCGCTATGAGATTCGCCCGGGGCCGATTCCGAAAACAACAATCAAATGACATTTCCATGACAAGATGCGCGCGCCGAAGCGGATATTGTGGAGGCGTGGACTCCCTTGTCCATTGCCGCCGAGAGATCGTTGCGCTTTGCAAGCGATGGATGAGGGAGCCGCTAACTTCAAGGAGAAAACGACATGAATATCCAAGAGTCTTTCGCCAAGCGTGAAACGAGCGCGCCGCTGCTTCGTCCGGGAAGCATCGCTGCAAGGCGCAGCATTCTAACTGCCGCGATGCTGCTGGCGTGCGCTCCGGGAATCTGCCTCGCGCAATGGTTGAGCGACGATGCATTTCTGCCCAGTCCGGTAATGACCGTTTCCACGGTTCCGCCGAATGGAGATGTGAATCCATACGGCGTTGCGTTCATTCCAAGCAACTTCTCCATCGGGTCCGGACCCTTGAAGCATGGGGACATCCTGGTCTCGAACTACAACGACAGCGCGAATCTGCAAGGGACAGGCACGACCATCGTTCGCGTGCCGGCGAGCGGTTCGCCGAGCGTCTTCTTTCAGGGGACAGCGCCTTTGGGGCTATCGACGGCGCTGGGAACGCTGCAGAAAGGGTTTGTCGTGGTCGGCAACGCGCCCACCAAGGACGGAACCGCGGCAACGGCAGGGGCAGGGTCGCTGCTGGTCATCGACAATAAAGGCAAGCTGATCCAGACGATCGCAACTTCCTATCTTGAAGGGCCGTGGGATATGGCGCTGGTCGATAACGGAGATCGGGCGATTGCGTTTGTCGCCAATGCTCTGACCGGGACGGTCAGCCGGCTCGTCTTCCAGGTAAGCGCCAGCGGGCTCAAATTGACGAGCGCCGTGAAGATTGCCTCAGGGTATGTCCACCGCGGCGATCCCGTGACGCTCTTCGTTGCGCCTACGGGACTGGTCTACGATGCGCCGTGCGACCTTCTCTACGTGGCCTCCACAGGGGACAATGCTGTCTTTGCGATAGCGAATGCGGCCGATCGCCAGTCGGATGACGGAAGAGGCACCGTCGTCTACGAGGACAATCTTCATCTGCATGGCGCGCTGGGGTTGGCGGCGGCTCCGAATGGCCATCTGCTGGTGACGAACAACGACGGCATCAATCCCGATCCCACCCAGCCCAGCGAAATCGTCGAGTTCACCAAGGAAGGGAAATTCGTCAAGGAGCTTTCGGTAGATCCGAGCGGCGGAGGGGCGTTCGGCTTGGCGGTAAGCGCGACCTATAGCCAGGCTATCTTCGCGGCCGTAGACGACAATACATCGACACTGATCGTCTGGACACTGAATCCGCAGTAGTACGCATCGAGGATTCCGAGTCGTTGCAACTGCCCGGCCCGCAACTTGTCATTGTGGGCCGGGTTGTATCTAATGGAAATGGAGATGACCCACCCAAGGAGAGAGGGCGGAAAGCCTCTCAACGGAGGGCATCCGGAGGACAACCATGAAAACCATGCAACTTGCTTTGGCCGCATTCCTGCTTTTGGCGGCGCCGGCCTTTGCGGAGCACGGGTACGGCGGAGGCCACCAGGCGATTCCCAAGCAAGGGCCGAAAGCCTACCAAGGAACACCCCACGCGGCGGAGCCAAACCGCAACTTCAGCGACAAGCAGGGCCACCCCAATGCGCCGCACGTGGACGGAAAGACGTGGGTGGGGCATGACACAGGGCGCGACGACGCGAGATATCACGTAGACCACCCCTTCGCGCATGGGAGGTTTACCGGCGGCTTTGGTCGCGGCCATGTATGGCATCTGGCGGGCGGCGGTCCCAGCCGCTTCTGGTTCAACGGATGGTACTGGGACGTGGCGGCGGCCGACATAGCCTTCTGCGACGGCTGGCTTTGGGATACCGACCAGGTCGTGATCTACGAAGACCCGGACCACGATGGATGGTATCTGGCTTACAACGCGCGGCTGGGGACTTACGTTCACGTGGAGTATCTGGGATCGTAGACGAGCGGCCTACGCGGAACTGGAAGACAGGGCAGCGGGGACTGGCTTCATGGCCAGTCCCGTTGCTTTTTTGCGGGCATTGCATTGAAAAATGTACAGACCGGGCCGGAAAGCCATAGCATAGGCAATCTACACGAAGCTTTCACTCGCTAGACGTGCATTGCGACGGTGGCTTATTCCATCTTCAGGTTTCGAGGATCTCCGATGAAGCGTCTTTCCGTCTTTGGGCATGGATGCGCCTTTGCTTTTACGCTCCGAGCTATCGGTCATCTTGCGTTTTGCATTGCGTTTGTCGGCGGTAGCGCGGCTTGGACCGAGTCCGCGCCACTGTACGCGCCTATCGTTCTCACTGGAGCCGATATGCGGCCGGCAACCTCGCTGAACGGCGATTGGCACGCCATCGTCGATCCGTATTCGAGCGGGTACTCATCCTACTTTCGCAACCGGAAGGCGCAGCCCGGAGATACCGGGCCGACGGAGTACGACTTTTCCAAGTCTCCCACGCTGAAGGTTCCGGGGGACTGGAATACGCAGCGCGAGTCGCTCCTGTATTATGAGGGGCCGCTGTGGTACGAGCGAGAGTTTGTCTATCGGCCGAAGAAAGATACCCGCATCTTTTTGCACGTGGGAGCGGCCAACTATCGCTCGCGGTTTTGGGTAAACGGAGAAGAGGTCTGCGCGCACGAGGGCGGTTACACCAGCTTCAACTGCGACGTGACCGCTGAGGTCCATGGGGGCGAAAACTTCGTGGTGGCCGCGGTGGATAACGCGCGCCTGGAAGACGGAGTTCCGGCCCTCAAGACCGATTGGTGGAACTACGGCGGTCTCACGCGCACGGTTTCGCTGATCGAGGTTCCGGCGGCCTTCATCGATCGATTCGATCTGCATCTGAGGCGCGGAGAGGGTTCTGTCATTGAGGGATGGATTCATGTGACCGGAGGCCGGAGCGGGGCACTGGTCGCGGCGGAGATTCCCGAGTTAGGCGCCAAGACAACCGCGACGCTAGGCGAGGATGGGAAAGCCGAGATTCATTTCGACGCGCGGGGTTTGCAACGGTGGTCGCCGGAGACGCCGAAACTCTACAAGGTCCAGATACGCGCGGGACAGGATACAATCGACGACCTTATCGGCTTCCGCACCGTAGAAACGCGGGGAACGGAGATATTGCTGAACGGCAAGCCGATCTTTCTGCGCGGCATCTCCATCCATGCCGAGGCGCCCTACCGCACTGGAAGAGCTTACTCGGACAAGGACGCGGAGACGTTGCTGGGATGGGCCAAAGAACTGGGAGCCAATTTCGTGCGCCTTGCACACTATCCTCACGATGAAACGATGCTGCGCGCGGCCGACCGGATGGGTTTGCTGGTGTGGTCGGAGATTCCCGTCTATTGGGGTATCCAATTCGACAATCGCAAAGTGCTTCGCAAAGCGGAAGGGCAGTTGGAAGAGGAGATTGGAACCTCGCGCAATCGCGCCGCGATCGTCTTCTGGTCGATAGCCAACGAGACGCCCAATAGCGAGACGCGGACCCGCTTCCTTGAAACTTTGGCCGCCGATGCGCGCGCGCTCGACTCTACGCGGCTGATTGCGGCGGCGCTGTTGCCGCGCGGCGAAGGCAACGCCAAGATAGTGGACGACCCGCTGGGCAATGCGTTGGATGTCATCGGTGTGAATGAATACATAGGCTGGTATGAGCAAAGGCCGGAGAGCGCCGACACCGCCGAGTGGCGCATCGGCTACCAAAAGCCGCTGATCGTCAGCGAGTTTGGAGGTGAGGCAAAGGCCGGCTTGCATGGCGGAGACAGCGACCGCTGGACGGAGGAATATCAAGCCAATCTCTACCGCCATCAACTGGGGATGCTCAACCGGATACCGCAACTTAGAGGCGTGAGCCCTTGGGTACTGATGGATTTCCGCTCTCCGGCGCGCAATCTTGCGGGGATACAGGACGGCTTCAACCGCAAGGGACTTGTCTCCGATCAGGGGAAGAAAAAAGAGGCATTCTTGGTTCTGCAAAAGGCATACAAGGAGAACGCCGTGGGCAAGGCGGAATGAAACATACAAAAAACTTGCGGACCATGAAATAATTTTTTCATTCGGCCTCGCAAGATCGAATTTCTAAGTTATGCTTGACTTATGGCTATTGATTCCATTCTCTCACAAATCGACTCGGAGATTGCAAAGCTCACGCAGGTTCGCTCCCTGCTGGCCCGCACCGGAAAAGTCGCCGCCAAGGCTATAGAGCGCTCAACCAAGAAGTCATCGGCCAAGTCTTTGGTCAAGTCGCCTGCCAAGGTCAAATTCAGAAAGAAGCGGGTACTGAGTCCCGAGGCCCGGCAACGGATCTCGGATGCGCAGCGCAAACGCTGGGCCGCGAAGAGAGGCTAGCAAGAGTCCTGCCTCCTTTCGCATGGCCGGCGACCCAATCAAAGGCAGTTTGCCATACGACGAGGAGCAGGGCTTCCAGTCTGCGCTCAGCAAGATTGCCGGTTCGGCGGTTGACGACCGTAAGCGATCGCAGACGTGCCAAGCTGGATTTGTCCTCAGGCGGAGAAATGGCGCGGGCAAACTCCTTGCCAAGTCATTCTCCAATGGAATTTACGCAAGCCGGGAGACAAGCGCGGCGGGCGCCCGTTGCGATGGAACGGATAACGGGCCTGCTTCATGCAAGAGTCGGCAAGTTAGCCCGCCCGACGGCATAGCTAGTGCTTAATTGCGTAAGTTTACGATAGTGTTGCGCAGTTGCGATCCTT
>CAZMHC010000073.1:0-14987 GCA_964565955.1 uncultured Occallatibacter sp. | reverse complement strand
GGCCTGAAGGCCTCTGCTCCCTCCGATCTCGCAATCTACAACTGTAGTACTAGGTCGGCTTCTTCAGTCGTCGGGCGATACATTATGGGACGAATTCTTTTCAGAGCGGTCCGACTTGTGCAAGTTGACTGGCGGTTGGGGAGCGACTGAACAAGGAGGGGAGCAAACGGAAAAGTTCCGTTTTCGGAAAACTGGCGAACGGGCCTATCTCAAACGCTCTGTAACCTCAAGAAAGTGTGCATATTCCGGTTCGCAATGGAAGCTCGGCGAAGGGACAACAAAACATGGATGTGATGTAAATCACAGTGTGGAGACAGCGTTTACGGTATGGCTTGTCAAGCGCGATTTCCATGGCGACTGAAGATACCGACTGCAAGGCGTATGCTTTTCCCTGGAAAAACACGGTGGCCGTTGCGCGGATTGAAGATAGACGGCTGAACGACCGATAGCGAACAAGAGCGATCGCAAACGATATTGGAACCGCGATAAAGGGGGCAGGCGGGATGCGGCACGAGAACGAATTCAATAAGAGAACAAGTTGCATTCGCAAGAACCGCATCTGGGCAGCGTCGGTTGGCGGCGCGGCTTTGGTGTGGTTTCTGCTGCGTGTGATTCCCAAGCCCAGTCGGGCCAGCTATCCCTGCCAGCGGGCGGCGTTTCCTTTGGCCAGCGCGTTTGCGTTGTGGCTTTGCGCCTCGGCCGCGGGGGCGTTTTCCTTTGCCGGGATGCGAAGCTTGGCGCGGCGGTATCGCCATGCGGCGGCGATCATGCTGGCGCTTGCCGCCGTGGCGTTCAGCGTCTGGATGGCGCGCACCCGTTCCATAGCCGCGGCGGAGATGGCAACTCGCTATAACTTCGCGCCGCAGACGCACAATGTCGCCTTCGGAGAAGCTCGCGGGGTATTTCCCGGACGAGTGGTGTGGGCGCGCGATCCGCAGGCCGCGCATTGGAATGGCGAGATAGGCTCCTCCGCCGATCAGTGGTGGATGGATTCGAGCACCGATCAGGGGCGCGTCGATGCCATGGTTTCGACCGCGCTGCGCAAATTGACCGGCGCCGCCAGCGACGAAGCCGCATGGAAGAAGATTTTCTCCTATTACAATCGCCGTTCGCGCGGACTGGAACAAGGCTATCGCGCCGGCGAGATTGTAGCCGTCAAGGTGAATCTGAACAACAGCGGCATCGAGGGGCCGGGCAACATCGTCAACGTCTCGCCGCAGGCGGCGCTGGCGGTGGTGCGCCAATTGGTCGATGGGGCGCACGTGCCGGCCGGCAACATCGTGGTTTACGATGCGCGCCGCGACATCTATCCGGGCCTGTTGAAGAAGGTGTGGGGCGAATTCAAGGATGTGCGCTTTGTGCAGGCGGATGCGGCCGATCCCAGGCAGCCCAAGAATCCCGGCTACGGCGATTATCATGGCCTGGAGCAGGCTCAGTGGGTGGAGGGCGTCAGCTATTCCGCCAACAGCTACCACGACGCCAAACTGATTCCCAAACAGATCATGGACGCCACCTATCTGGTCAACCTGGCTCTGCTCAAGGCGCACTCTTATCCCTACGCGTCCGCCGAGGGCGGCGACGAAGGACAGACCGGCGTCACCATGACCGGCAAGAATCAGTTCGGTTCCATCAAGGGCACGCCGGAACTGCACGAAGCCATCAACACCAATCGGAAGGGCACACCCCACGCCTATTCGCCCATAGTGGATCTGGCCGCGTCTCCCAACCTGGGCGCAAAAACCATCCTCTATATGCTGGATGGCCTGTACGCCGCGCGCCGCCATCAGTCTTTTCCGCTGCATTTTCCCAACGCGCCCTTCAACAATCGCGTGGAACCGTACGCCAACACGGATTGGCCTTCCAGCATCCTGGCTTCCCTCGACGGCGTGGCTTTGGATTCCGTCGGTCTCGACATACTCTACTCGCAGACCAAGAACAACGAAGACGAGAACCATCATGCGCGCATACTGATCCGCGAAAATGCCGACGACTATTTGCAGGAAGAAGCGCTTGCGGATCATCCGCCATCGGGCACGACTTACCTGCAAAACGGCAGGCCGGTCGCCAGCCTGGGCGTCTTCGAACATTGGGACAACGACCTGAGCCGCCAGTACTCCCGGAACAAGGATCCCAAGACCGGCAAGGGGATCGAACTGATTTACCTGCCCGCGAGACAGTAGCGCAACGGTTGCAAGAGCAAAGGGCTGAATCGACTTCAGCCCTTCATTTCATCCGCCGAGTTATCGAGAACGCTTGCGTGCCATCCTCTCAATCTTCTTAGGCCACGCTATGCGGCCCGGAGAGTCCAGCGGGTAGCTCCAATGTCCAATTGATGGGATTTGGCGCGGCGACCGCGGCTCCGTCGCCTGTTCGATGGATTTCTCAGGCCAAGAGAAGCTGAATCTTGCCTTCGATGACATCCTGGGGAACGAAGCCCACGATCTGGTCGGCGACCTTGCCGCCCTTGAAGAAGAGCAGCGCGGGGATTCCGCGCACTCCGTACCGGGACGGCGAAGCGCTGTTCTGGTCCACATTGACCTTGGCCACCTTTAGCCTGCCCGCATAGGACGCGGCGATGCCCTCGATGATCGGCGCAATGGCCTTGCAGGGACCGCACCAGGCAGCCCAAAAATCCACCAGGACCGGCTGCTCGTTTTGCAGCACCTCCAGGTCGAACGTCGCATCGCTTACTTCCAAGATTCCCACTCCAGCCATGATCCTCCTCGCGGCTTCACTTTCTTCAGTGTATCCTCCGCCGCTTGCATATGCGATGCGTGAGGGACCGCTAAAGTCGCAAATGGCCTCCAACCCGCAAACGGCGAACGGTTCCCCGCTCGCCTGCAATTCCCGACTATTCATCTTGGTTTAGGATGCTCGCCAGGTTCATCCGAGTTTATCGGAGCATAAGAAAGCGTCCGGACCTTATTCGGGTCGCGGACGCTAGAGCAGCCCTCCCCCAGAACTGCCCACCCGATAACTGTATGACTTTTCCCGTTGCAAGGCAACAAATCTTAGGTAATCGTATAGAGTAACATCGAGGGCGATTCGCCGCATAAATGCGTACCCGCGCATGGATTACTTCAGGGCCGCCCGCTTTTCGGCCACCGGAGACACTGCGCTCCCAGCGGGCTCGACCGCGGAGTTATCATGCCCAATAACTTCTTGGGATGTTGGCGGAGGTTGACCGATGCGAAGACCGTCGGACGCCGGTGGCGATTGTTCGCCATGACTCGATGGCCGGCCATGGCATAGCCGGAGACGCGCTTCAAAACCCGAAAGGGCCACTCCGCCTTGTCTATAACTTTGGACTTAGTCCGGTTCTTGCCGACCTGGGAGCGCGGCGCTCATGCCAGAATCCCCCGACTCCAGGGGGATCGGCATTCGTTCGCTGTGCGAGCCGAACAATCGTCTTCGCCGATTTCCGATCGACGATAGCCATTCACTGAAACCCGATTCTACGGCTCCAACAAAATCTTGCCCGCAGTCTTGCGGGCTTCCAGATCGGTCTGCGCTTGCGCGGCCTCGGCCAGCGGATAGAGATGCTCGGTGCGCAGCTTGAGATCGCCTTTGGCAGCCCAGCCCAGCACGTCGCCCGCGCGCCAATCCAGCTCCGCGCGTGCGGCCAGGTAGTGCCAAAGCGTGGGGCGGGTCAGGAACAGCGATCCTTTTCCGCTCAGCTGAATCAAGTCGAAGGGAGGCACGGGGCCGCTGGAGGCGCCGAAGAGCGCCAGCAGCCCGCGCGGGCGCAGGCAGTTCAGGCTGCCCTCGAAGGTGGTCCGTCCCACCGAGTCGTAGACCACGTCAACGCCCCTGCCGGCGGTAAGACGCTTCACCTCGGCCTCGAAGTCCCGCTCGGTATAAAGAATCGCGTCGGAAGCGCCCGCCGCGAGCGAAAGCTCCGCCTTGGCGGCCGTGGAGACGGTGGCGATGACCCGCGCGCCCAGACGTGCGGCCATCTGCGTCAGCAGCAGGCCCACACCGCCGGCTCCGGCATGAACCAGCGCCGTATCGCCGGCCTTGAGCGGAAAGACCGAGTAGGCCAGATAGTGGGCGGTCATTCCTTGCAACATGGCCGCGGCGGCTTGATCCGGCCTCAGTCCGGCGGGAACCTTGACCAGTTGCGCGGCGGGAACCAGCGCATACTCGGCGTAGCTGCCCAGCACGCTTACCGAGGCAACGAGATCGCCCGCTGCAAAGCCGGTCACGCCCGGGCCCAGTTCCTCGACCGTGCCCGCCGCCTCGCTGCCTGGGGTGAGCGGCAGCGAGGCTTTGTAAGTGCCTTTGCGGAAGTAGATTTCGATGAAGTTGACCCCGACCGCCTCGACGCGGATCAACACCTGCCCCGGCCCCGGTTGGGGGATGGGCAACTCGGCCGGCTTCAGTACTTCCGGCCCGCCTGTTTCGCTAATCTGTATGGCTTTCATCGCAGGGTCAGAATGCACCTTGAGGGCGGTTGGGTGCAAGAGGCGGACATGACCGTCAGGAGCGGACGGGGCAGCGAAAGAGCGCGGAGACGACAGCCTTGGCCGACGATCCGGAGTTCGCAAAGTATCGAGTTGAACTGCGCAGAAGGGGCTATAATCTCGACGACAGCGACTTTGTTATGGAGATCATGGCCAAGTCCCTGGCGCGCGATACCGATCTGCGGTTGACGACAGAGGAGCGCGCGCGCTTGTGAGGAAAAAAGCAAGTTGATGGCGATGTGCTGGCTGTGTGCGACTCGGGAACGGCCTCATAGTCCGGGTTCATCGTTATGCTTTGACTTATGCCGCGTCGTTTAGAATCCTCCTATGTGCGGAATCGTCGGGTATGTGGGCGCAAAGAAGGTGGTCCCGGTCATCCTTGAGGGACTGCGGCGGCTGGAATATCGCGGTTACGACTCGGCGGGGATTGCCGTCGGCAGCCCATCCAGTTCCACGCTTGAGATTCGGCGAGCGTCGGGCAAGCTAAGCCACCTGGAAGAGGTTCTGCGCGAACATCCTCTGGAGGGCAGCTTCGGCATCGGGCACACCCGCTGGGCCACCCACGGCAGGCCCACGGAAGAGAACGCGCACCCGCATCGGGACTGCACCGGGCGCATCGTGGTGGTCCACAACGGGATCGTGGAGAACTATCTCGACCTGAAGCGCGAACTTATCGCCCAGGGACATAACTTCGTCACTGAAACCGATACCGAGATCATTGCCCACCTCATAGAGCAGATACAGAAGGACGCGGAGTTGGCGGGCGCGCCGGTGGCGCTGGAAGCGGCGGTGCGCCTCGCCGTGAAGCGGCTCACCGGGGCCTTTGCGCTGGGGGTTCTGTCGGCCCTCGAGCCGGACAAGATCGTGGCGGCGCGGCTGGGTCCGCCGGTGGTGATCGGGGTGGGCGAGGGCGAGTCGTTCATCGCCTCGGACGTGCCCGGAATCCTGCATCACACGCGCAACGTTTACTTCCTGGCCGACGGCGATATGGCCATTCTGACCCTGGCCGGGATTCAACTGACCGACTTCGATGGCCTGCCCGTCGAGAGGGCGATCACGCGCATTCAATGGGACCCCGTGCAAGCCGAAAAAGGCGGCTACAAGCACTTCATGCTCAAGGAGATTTGGGAGCAGCCGCGGGCCGTCACCGATACCACACGGGGCCGTGTTTCGCTGGATTCCGGCAAGGTCTACCTGGGCGAGATGAAGATTTCGGACGCGGAGTTGGCCAGCGCCGCCAGCCTCAGCATCGCCGCTTGCGGCACCAGTTGGCACGCGGCGCTGACCGGCAAATACATGATCGAGCGGCTGGCGCGGCTGCCGGTGGACGTGGACTACGCCAGCGAGTACCGCTATCGTTCGCCCATCGCCGGGCCGGAGTCTCTGGGGCTGCTCATCACCCAGTCCGGCGAGACGGCCGATACGCTCGCTGCGCAGCGGGAGATGATCGCGCTGGGATCGAAAACTGTGGCCATCTGCAACGTGGTGGATGCGATGGTGGCGCGCGAGGCGCACGGCGCCATCTATACCCACGCGGGGCCGGAGATCGGCGTCGCTTCGACCAAGGCCTTCACCGCGCAATTGACGGCGCTGTTCCTGCTGGCGCTGAAGCTGGGACAACTGCGCGGCAAGCTGGACGCGGCTCAGTCGGTGGCGCTGATCGAAGAAGTCAGCCGCATCCCGGTCAAGATCGAGGAGGTGCTGCGTTCCCGCTCGGCGCAGTGCGAACAACTGGCGCGCGAGTTCTCGAATGCCCAGGACTTTCTTTACCTGGGGCGGGGGATTCACTTCCCCATCGCGCTGGAAGGGGCGCTGAAGCTGAAGGAAATCTCCTACATCCACGCCGAGGGCTATCCGGCGGGGGAGATGAAGCACGGGCCGAATGCGCTGATCGACGAGAGCTTGCCTGTAGTGGTGCTGGCCACGCGCGACGAGACCGATCCGGCCTCGAAGCTGCGCTATGAGAAAACGCTCTCCAACATTCAGGAAGTTACCGCCCGCAGCGGGCGAGTAATAGCCGTCGCCACGGAGGGAGATACGACCATCGGCGAGCTGGTAGAGCACGTGATTCATATTCCTCCGGCCATCGAACTGCTGTCGCCGATCGTCGAGATAGTGCCGCTGCAATTGCTGGCCTATTACATCGCGGTCCGCCGCGGCTGCGACGTGGACCAGCCGCGCAATCTGGCCAAGTCGGTGACCGTGGAGTAAGGAGAGATCGTATGGGCGCGACTTCCCAGACAGCGACTCCCGCCTCCGGCATCGCCGTTCCGACGCTTCTCGTCCGCCGCGCCGCAGTGCTGGGCGCCGGAACCATGGGTTCGCGCATCGCCGCTCACTTGGCCAACGCCGGAATTCCGACGCTCCTGCTCGATCTTGCTCCCCACGGAGAAACGGATCGGCCGCGCAACCGGCTGACGTTGGACGCGCTCAATGCGCTCGCCAAGACCAAGCCCGCCGCCTTTTTCGAGCCTTCGCTGGCCGCCCTCATCGCCCCGGGCAACTTCGACGACGACCTGCCCAAGCTCGCCCAGTGCGACTGGGTCGTCGAGGCCATCGCCGAGAATCTGGAGATCAAGGTAGCTCTGCTGGCGCGGGTGGCGCCGTATCTTGCGCCCCATGCCGCGCTCACCACCAATACCTCCGGCCTGCCCATCGCGCAAATTGCCGCCGGCCTGGAGAAGACTCCGGCGGCGCGCCTGGACCGCTTCTTCGGCGCCCACTTCTTCAATCCGCCGCGCTATATGCGCCTGCTGGAGATTGTTCCCACCGATCGAACCGATCCCGCCCTACTTGCCGCGTTTGCCGCTTTCGCCGACCGCATCCTGGGCAAGCAGGCGGTCTTTGCCAATGACACTCCCAACTTCATCGCCAACCGCATCGGCCTTGACGCGATGTTTACCGCGGCCCGGCTGATGCGGGAGCAAGGCCTGACAGTCGAAGAGGTGGATGCGCTGACCGGCCCGGCGATCGGCTGGCCGCGCACCGGCACCTTTCGGTTCGCCGACCTTGTGGGCATTGACGTTCTGGCCCATGTGGCCGCCAACTTCCGGCAGGAAGCGGCTCCCGGCGACTTCGCTTCCGTTCTGGAATCGCTGGTGAAGCGCGGTTGGCTGGGCGACAAATCGGGCCAGGGATTCTACAAGAAAATCGCGGGTGCGGACGGAAACGATCGGCGAATGGCGCTCGATCTTGCGACCTTCGAGTATCGTCCCGCCGCCAGACCCGCTCTTCCCTCCCTCGAAATGGCCAAAAATGCCGCCACGACGAGGGAGCGGCTGCGGCTTTTGCTGGCCAACGATCCCGCCAAAGACAAAGCGACCGCTTTTCTATGGCCTTTTCTGGCTTCGTTATGGAATTGCGCCGCTGACCGCATCGGCGAAGTAGCCGACGATGCGCCCTCCATTGACCGCGCCATCCGTGCCGGGTTCAACTGGGAGCTAGGCCCCTTCGAGATGTGGGATGCCGCCGGAGTCGCCGCGACCGTCGCCCGCATGAAGGCGCTCGACCTGCCGGTTAGCCAGCGCGTTCTGGCGCTGCTGGCCGCCGGGCAGCCGTCCTGGTATGCCCGTGAAGGCCGCGAGTGCTTTCAGCCCGCAACCGGCAAGCTGGAGCCGGTAGCCCCCATCCCCGGCCACGCCCGCCTCGCCGATTTCCGCCGCTCGCACGGAATTGTCCGCGCCAATGCGGGCGCATCGCTGGTCGATATTGGAGACGGCATCGCCGCCGTCGAGCTGCACTCGCTCAAGAACGCCATCGGTGGCGACGTGATGGCCCTACTCTCCGCGGTCCTCAATCCCGCATCCGATGCGGTTCGCGATTTTGCCGGCTTCGTGATCTCCGGCGACCGGGAGAACTTCAGCGTGGGCGCCAATCTGCTGCAACTGCTGCTGACCGCGCAGGAAGGCGAGTGGGACGAACTGGCCGCCTTCATCCACGGCTTCCAGCAAATGACCGCGGCCATCAAGTTCTGTCCCCGCCCGGTGGTGGTTGCGCCCTTCGGCCTTACCCTCGGCGGCGGCGCGGAGATTTGCCTGCACGCCCCCAGCCGCCAGCCGCACGCGGAGACCTATATCGGGCTGGTCGAGGCAGGGGTGGGCCTGGTTCCCGCCGGTGGTGGGACCAAAGAAATGCTCTTGCGCGCCCTGGACTCTGCCGCCGCGGTGACTCCGCCGAAAGATTCGCTGGACGAGAAGTCCCGCTTTGCCCAATCCGCCGAGGTGGCCACGGCATTGCGCCGCGCCTTTGAAACCATCGCCCTGGCCAAAGTCTCCACATCGGCAGCCGAGGCCCGTTCGTTGGGCCTGCTTTCGCCCGCCGACCGTGTCACCATGAACCGTGAGCGTCTTCTGCTCGACGCCAAAGCGCAGGCAGCGGCCCTGGCCGGCACCGGCTATACGCCGCCCCAGCCGCGGACGCGGATTCCCGCCCCTGGCGCCTCCGTCCTGGCCACGCTGGAGACCGCCGTCTTCCTCATGGGCGAGGCCAGCTACGCCTCCCAGCACGACCAAAAAGTGGCCCGCTGGATCGCGTACGTTCTGGCTGGCGGCCGGGTCACGGCGGGAACCTTGCTGAGTGAAGAGTATTTGCTCGATCTTGAGCGAGAAGCCTTCCTCTCCCTCTGCGGGGAGCGCAAGACCCAGGAGCGGATTGCCTTTACGCTGAAGACGGGCAAGCCACTGCGGAATTGACGGATGTACGTACGTGCAGTAATTTAAGCGAGGAGGATGTAGCTACCATGTACATTGACCCCAAGACCGTGATTTCTCCAAAGAGCAAGGTTGATAAGGATTCCCTGGAGGTTATTTTTGACACTGGCCCAGTCGACTATAGCTGGTCTGTGGCTAGGCTTCGTTACGCTGACAAGCTCCGAATTGGGATTCGCTGGAATGGGGACGAGAAGGAGAGCAAGATGGGTGTGCCGACAGCGACCGCTCACCCGGTCTGGTTTATCTTACCGGATGAAATTGCGGACGCTGTTCACGCCCGCGTCGAGGAATTGCGACTGAGAGAGGAATCGTCCTTGCTGGACGAGTACCGCCAAATGGCCGCTGACCAGGAGCGCGAAGCCGAAGCGCGGGAGTGGGTTGAAGGATTGATCGGCGATGCCTATTGAAAGAGGCGAAGTCTATTGGGTCAACTTGGATCCCAGCGTGGGCGGGGAGACGCGCAAGATACGCCCAGGGATTATTGTGTCGAACAACGCGGCCAACTTGGCCATGAATCGCGTACAGGTTGTCCCAGTCACCTCCCAAATTGCCCGTGTCTATCGTGCTGAAGCCATCGTTCGCTTTAGAGGTGAGGAGCGCAAGGCAATGGGCGACCAGCTAACGACAGTCAGCAAGGAAAGGCTCGGCAAAAAGATCGGCGTTTTGAACAACGAGGATATGGTACGAGTGGAGGCTGCAATCGCGGTTCAACTTGGCCTCAACTTGAAGTAGGCAGTATGAAAAGATGGCGGGAAGTTGTAGTGGCGGGAATGATTGGCACGCTCCTAATCGCTGTTCGAGCCTCGGCCCAGCCGCCCCCCGCCCAACTCACCGAATCCGGCCAAATCGTCGTCGCCGGCCATCCAACCCGCTACCTCATCCGCCATCTTCCCGTCAGCTCGTTTCCAGAATTGCCCCATGCGGTGCAAGACCTGCTCGACAGGCGCGGCTGCCTCATTCCCCAAACATACGAGGCGCGCGGCCCCGAGAACGTCGTACACGCCAGCCTGGAGCGCCCCGGTTCCTCCGACTGGGCCGTCCTTTGCTCGGCGCGCGGAACGGTCTCGCTGCTGGTCTTCTTCGCCAGTTCTCCGGCGCAACTCATGGCCCTGTCCGCCGCGCCGGAGACCGAGCGCCTGCAAGCCCACGACGCGAGCGGCGTTCTCGGCTTCAACTGGGGCATCGATCCCGCCTCGCCCGCCCGCATCCATGAGGCGCAGGCCGGCCTTGAGCCTCGGCCTCCGTTGCCGGATCACGATGCCCTGGCCGACTCCGCCGTCGACCGCCGCACCATCTATCGTTTCTATGCGAAGAGCTCCTGGACGCTCCTTGCAATGCCGGAATGAGAGGTCGAGCCATTACGACTCATCTCAACGTGTGCCAATTTTGCGGCTGTAAGCGATGCACCGGGCCGGCGCCTTCTTCGTCACACGCGCCAAGCAGAACATGGATGCGCGGCGCGTGTATTCGTATCCGGTTGACCGCGCGAGTGGCATCATCTGCGATCAGCGCGTCACGCTCAACGGCTACTACTCGGCCAAAAACTACCCCGAACATCTGTGCCGCATTCGCTTGCACGATGGCGAGACAGGCAAGACACTGGTGTTTCTTACCAACAACACGGCACTGCCTGCCCTGACCATCGCCGCGCTCTACAAAAGCCGCTGGCAGGTTGAGTTGTTCTTCAAATGGATCAAGCAGCACCTGCGCATCAAGCGCTTCATCGCCACCAGCGAGAATGCCGTGAGGAGCCATATCTGGTGCGCGATAGCAACCTATGTGCCGATCGCCATGGGCAAGAAAGAGATGAAGCTCGACGCCCCTCTCTACACTTGCCTACAGATTCTGTCGGTATCGATCTTCGAGAAAACCGAGATTTCATGCGCCCTTCAGCCATATCTGCACAGAACCGACCAACCGGACTTCTCTAACCAACTGAATCTATTCGACATCTAACCGGACAGCAGGGAATTGCAATCCTAGTACTACAGTTGTATATCTGGATTTCGGCTGAGATTGGCAAAGGCCCGGGCCTAAAGGCCCAACATTTTGGTATCAATTTCAGAGGCCTGAAGGCCTCTGCTCCCTCCGATCTCGCAATCTACAACTGTAGTGCTAGTCAAGATTCGTAATATTTCAAGTGGCTGGCATGAGGCGTACCGGCGTTCCGAATAGGGATCGGTGCCGCGGGAGATTAATGCTCATGTAGTTGCCTCAATAAGCGCTTACCTCGCATTCCATAAGTTCGTCGCCAACGGGAAGAATCTTAGTTCAAAACAGGTGCGAATGCTTGGCATTCCACGGATCAAAGTTCAAAAGTAATTCAGCGATCGTGAAAATTCGCGTAGGAGACGACTGCTCGGCCCCGCGCCCTATAATGAATAATGGCCCGTTGCGTTCCGAACGTTGCAGATGCGGCATGGATGCGGCTGGGCAAGTATTTCCCGGTGCCTTCCCTTTGAATGATGCGATCGTCATCCGCGGCGCGCGGACGCACAATCTGAAGAACGTCTCCTGCGAGATTCCACACGGCAAGCTGACGGTGGTCAGCGGCGTGTCGGGATCGGGGAAGTCTTCGCTGGCCTTCGACACCATATATGCCGAGGGGCAGCGGCGGTATGTGGAGTCGCTTTCGGCCTATGCGCGGCAGTTTCTGGAGCGGATCGAAAAGCCCGACGTCGATTTCATCGATGGGTTGGCCCCGGCCATCGCCATCAAGCAGAAAAACACTACCCGGAACCCGCGCTCGACGGTGGCGACGGCGACCGAGATTTACGATTACCTGCGGTTGCTCTATGCCCGCTGCGGAACCGTCCATTGCGTCCACTGCGACGGTCTGGTCAAGCGCGACTCCATCGACGAGGTAGCCGATGCGGTGCTGGCGCTGGGAGAGGGAAAGCGGCTGAATGCGCTGTTTCCCGTGACCACCGCAACTCCGCCGCGGGAAGCCGAGGCCACGCCAGTGAAGACCTCGGGCCGCGCGGCGAAGTCCGCCGCGAAGAGCGCGAGCAAGCCGGTGGCGAGCGGAGGCGATTCGCCCCATACGGAGACGCTGAAGGCGCGGCTTGCCGAACTGCGGTCGAGCGGATTCAACCGGCTCTATCAACAGGGCAAGATTGTCGAGTTCTCCACGCCGGAGTCGCTCCTCGATCTCGATTTCACGCTGCCCGTCTTTATCCTTCTCGACCGCATCGTCGTCAGCGCCGAGAATCGCGCGCGCATCGTGGACGCGGCTGAGATAGCCTACCGCGAGGCGGGCGAGGTCATCTTCGAGGAAGCTCCGCGCGAAGAGGCGGCGGAGCGCAGGCGCCATCGCTTCTCCGCCGCCTACGAGTGCAAGAGCTGCCACCGGCCGGGCCGCGAGCCGGAGCCGCGCCTATTCAGCTTCAATAACCCGTTCGGAGCTTGCCCGCGATGCCAGGGCTTCGGCAATACGTTGGATTACGACTTGAATCTGGTGATCCCGGACAAGAATCTGAGCCTTGCCGACGGGGCGATCGACCCGTGGAACCGTCCCAAATACCGGACGTGCTACAGCGAGCTGCGCCGAAACGCGGAGTCGTTTCAGATACACATGAACGTGCCCTGGCGCGAACTGACCGAGGCCTCGCGAGAGATCGTCTTGCGCGGCAAGGGAAGTTTTGTGGGCGTTTACGGCTTCTTTCAGCAGATGGAACGCAAGAAGTACAAGATGCACGTGCGCGTGATGCTGAGCAAGTATCGCGGCTACGCGGAGTGCCCGGATTGCCGCGGCCAGCGATTGCGCCCCGAAGCCCGCTCGGTGCGCATCCAGGGGAAGAATGTCTGCCAGGCGTCGGCGCTGACCATCGCGCAAGCCAAGGAGTTCTTCGGCGCGCTGCGGCTTTCGCCGATGCAGGAGGAGATTGCCGGGCCTATCCTCGAAGAGGTTCGTCAGCGCCTCGGCTTTCTCGACGCGGTGGGCCTCGAATACCTTACCCTGGACAGGCTGGCCTCGACGCTATCGGGCGGCGAGGCGCAGCGGATTCAACTGGCGACCTCGCTGGGGTCGCGGCTGGTGGGCGCGCTCTATGTCCTCGATGAGCCGTCGATCGGCCTGCATACGCGCGATACCGAGAGGCTGATCCGGATTCTCAAGGAACTGCGCGATCTGGGCAATACCATCCTGGTCGTCGAGCACGACGCCGATCTGCTGCGCGCCGCGGATCATCTCCTCGACCTGGGGCCGGGGGCGGGTGAGCATGGCGGCAACTTGCTGGCCGAGGGAGTGCTTGCCGAGATCGAAGCCAACCCCAACTCGCTCACCGGGCGCTATCTCTCCGGGCAGGTTTCGATTCCTGTGCCCGCGCGCCGGCGAGCGCCCGGGCGGGAGCGGCTGGCGCTGCGCGGCGCGCGGGCCAACAATCTGCACGGGCTGGACGTGGAGATTCCGCTTGGGATGCTGGTGGCCATTACCGGAGTCTCCGGCTCGGGCAAGTCCACGCTGGTGCATAGTGTTCTTTACCGAGCCGTGCAGCGCGCGTTGGGGCAGAGCGAGGGGGCGGACCCTTGCGGGGTTTTCGCTTCCTTGTCGGGAGCGGAGCGGCTGAGCGACGCGGTGCTCGTCGACCAGACGCCGATCGGACGCACGCCGCGGTCGAATCCCATCACCTACATCAAGGGCTTCGATCTGGTCCGCGAGCTCTTTGCCGCGCAGCCGGAGGCCAAGCGGCTCTCGCTCACCCCGGGGCACTTTTCCTTCAACGTGCCCGGCGGCCGCTGCAATGCCTGCGAGGGCGACGGCACGGTGACCGTTGAGATGCAGTTTCTGGCCGACGTGGAGTTGCCCTGCGAGGATTGCAACGGCACCCGCTACCAGGCCAAAGTGCTACAAGTCGAGTACAAGGGCAAGAATATCCACGATGTGCTGCAAATGACAGTCAAGGAAGCCCTGCGCTTCTTTGCCGGCCAGGCGCGCCTCATGGAAAAGCTGTCTGTGTTGGACGAAATCGGGCTGGGCTATCTGCGCCTGGGGCAGTCGGCGACCACGCTCTCCGGCGGCGAGGCGCAGCGGGTAAAGCTGGCGGCGCACCTGGCCCAGGTGCGCGCGGCCAACGCCAACGCCAAGCCCTCGCAGGGCAGCCGAGTGCTTTATATCCTGGACGAGCCGACTACCGGACTGCACTTCGACGACGTCGCCAAGCTGCTGACGGCATTTCGCAAGCTGATCGACGGCGGCGGGTCGCTGATCGTAATCGAGCACAATCTGGATGTGATCAAGTGCGCCGACTGGGTGATCGATCTGGGACCGGAGGGCGGCGAAGGCGGAGGCAAGATCGTGGCCGAGGGAATTCCCGAGGAGATTGCGGCCAATCCGCTCTCGCATACCGGGAATTGGCTGGCGAAAACGCTATGATGAGCAAACCACCGATTTCAAGACTCGTGAGTTATAGAACCATATTGGCCAGCCATTGGATGCAAGTACACCGCGGATGGACGACTTATTGCTCTCTGTTTTAATAATGCAACGATCTGCGGTCCGAATTCCTATTGAGCACAGCATCCCACAATAGCGAGGCATTGCCTTATTTATGCGGCCGTCTACAATCGGAGGTTCCATAGTTCGATGAAGTTATCCGACGGATGTTCTCTGCCGCTTGAGAAGACGATTGCAGCGGCGAGAAGCTTCGTCGCGTCGATCGTCCCGCGGTGAAGTCGGGTTATGAAGGGGCACGGCTTCCATCGGATCGCTGAATTCCGCGAGAGGCCGGAGGTGCTAAAATCGTTCAGTGCCGGGTCCTACGCGACGCAATCCCGCCAACCCCGCCAGGTCCGGAAGGAAGCAACGGTAACGGGC
>CAZMHC010000072.1:0-15210 GCA_964565955.1 uncultured Occallatibacter sp. | reverse complement strand
GGCAGCAGGGCACAAGACGATCACCATGTCGGCCCGCTACAGCCATCTGTCGCCGTCGCACAAGCAGTCCGTCGTCGAGCGGATCGCGGGAACAGCTATTCAACAGCCATCCGGAGCCGCGGCTTGACAGTAAGAACCAACAGCCATCAGAACAGCCACCAGACGAAAAATGCCTCCCACAAAAGGGGAGGCATTTTTCTTATAACTCTTTTGTTTTGTGGTGCCCGGAGGGGGACTTGAACCCCCACGACCTTGCGGTCTGCGGATTTTAAGTCCGCTGCGTCTGCCAGTTTCGCCATCCGGGCAAATTGAAGCTTCGTTTCTATCGTCCTTCGTCGATCATCCAAATCGTAAAATGACTGACATCGTAAAATGACAGGCATCGTAAAATGATTGGCGGTTAGCCGTCTCTTTCTTCCTGTCTGCAACTGTTTCAATCGAGCCGGATTTTCATTCCCCGCCCTTATGGCGAACGTCAACCCGAGTTCTTAGGATTCCTCGCGGCAAGCGGCAAGGTTGTTGAATCGTGGGTTGCTGCCGATTGCGCCAAGTCCATGCGTAAAAGAAGCGGTGCCCTCATCCAGATCGTTTAAGAGTTGCCGCAATCCTTCATGGGCAATATTCATAGTGCGAAGCTGCTTCTCGATGAGCAACGAAGCCGTTTTCCAAAACACGAAATGCCCGTATGTCGATCCTACTTGACGGAAGTAAACGGGGACGCGGGCAAGTGCTCGCCGTTGAATAGATTGCAGCGGGGGCTGTTGGCCCAGCCGTAACGCACGAAGACCGGCTCGGCAACGGACGGACTGGCGGCCACGACGGTCGCGCCGTCGATCCGGGCTGTGGCGGGCGAAAATTTGCCGTCGCCTCCCGCAACCTCGAAGTCGGTCAGTTCCCCTCCTTTTGCCTCCAAGCCCTCGCCATGATTGAACCAGACGCGAATGGATTTGCCCTCTGGCGTTGCCTGACGGAAAAGCGGGCCGGAGTATTCGATAGCCTCTCCGTAGCTGAGGCAGCGGGCGGCAAGAGCCAGACGCATACCGACATCGAGTTTGTCCGTGGGGTGAACGTCGTCCGGGTTGCCTATATCGATGGTAACCGCCATGGCCGTATTGCGCAGTTCCAGGGCCTTCAACTGTTGTTCTCGCAGCGCGGCCCAATCCTCCGCCGGGGACGATTTGAAGTTGGCGATCTGCACGAAGAGGAAGGGAAAATCGCCCTCGCCCCATTGTCGGCGCCAATCCTCGATCAGGGTGCGAAACAGCCGGTTGTAGAGCGGAGCTCTCTCCACGGCGCTGTTGCTCTCGCCTTGATACCAGATGACTCCACGAATGGGAAACGGCGTCAGCGGGGCAATCATGCCGTTGTAGAGCAGTCCCGGAGCCCACATACTCAGCGGTGGAACCCCGGAAAACGCGGGCTCCGGCCTGCCTTCAGTTCTGGCCTCGTCGCGCAGCTTCAGCCAGAGCTTCTCTTCGAGCATTGCATCGGACTGACGGTCGGTCAGCCTGCCACGCGAGACAAACAACGGAGCCAGCGCGGCATCCTCGCCCAGCGCGGTTAGCCTTGTCCAGGACTCCGCCATTGTGCCCCCCCAAGCGGATTCGATGACGCCCACCGGCACACGCTCCCGCGCTTCGATCTCGCGGGCAAAGTACCACGCGACGGCGGAAAAATCGCGCGCGGTTTCCGGACTTGACGCGGCCCAGCCATCTGTATCCACATCGTCTTGCGCATATTCCGCGGATTGATGCTTCACCGTCAGCAAACGAATCCGCGGGTTGGCCGAATGCGGCAGGTCCACGGCGGCCGTAGCTGCCTTGAGCATTTCGAACTCCATATTCGACTGCCCGGAGGCGACCCAGACGTCGCCCACCAGCACATCCTCAAGCGCGATGGTCTGCGCGGGGGCGGCATTCCCGCCCGCGGCTGCGGGCGTTCCCTTCACCGCCAACTGAAACGGCCCGCCGGCCGTGCCCGGAGTTAGATAAACGCTCCAGCGGCCCAGTTGCCCAGCCTCCGTCGAGCGAGTCTCGCCTCGAAAGCTGACACTAACTTTCTCTCCCGGCGCAGCCGTTCCCCAGATATGCACGGGAAGGTCGCGCTGGATCACCATGTGGCTGGCCAGGATTCTGGGCAGAGTCACTTGCGCGGATACAGCCGCCCCTGGAAGCAGGGCAAGCACAAGCAAAGCGCGAAGATTCATGAACAGCCTCACGGAAACCTGAGTTCCAGAGGATATTGTACTGGAACATTGAGGGATAGATCGACGGAACGAGAGCGGTAAGTCCGGCAAAGGGCACGAATGAGCCAGAAGCGCTCGATCAGCGTCTTCATGAACGACTCGCACTGCGCGTTGTCCGACGGGTTGGCTTTGCGACTCATGCTGATGGCGATGCCGTTGGCCTTGCCTTGCCGCGAACAATGGCCTGCGGCACAGCTTTCGACGCATTCGGCACAATTGATGTGTAGACACGATCGTCTCGTTTGAGCGGGCCGAAGACGATGGTTTTTCCGGACGCGCCGCGCCGAGGTGTGCTTTAGGATTGAAGCAGCGTGCAAACCATACGAGTAGCAACAGCTTCGGCGAAGTACGACGTGACGGCGGGCAGCGGGCTTTTGGAGACGCTGGCTCCGCGCATCGAGAGGGTCGTCGGCAGTCTGCCGCGACGGGTTTTTGTGCTGACTTCGGCGCCTATCTGGGCACTCTGGGGCCATTGCATGGAGCAGTCCTTTCCGGTGGCCCCGATTGCGCTCTTTCTTCCCCCCGGGGAAGAGCGCAAAACGCTCAAGAGCGCGGAGCGCCTGTTGCGGCAGATGGCGGCGGCGGGCGGGGATCGCGGATCGCTGCTGATTGCCTTTGGCGGCGGAATTGTGGGCGATGTGGGCGGATTTGTAGCCGCGATCTATATGCGCGGCATCCCTTATATTCAAGTGCCCACTACATTTCTGGCGCAGGTGGATTCTTCGGTGGGCGGCAAGACGGGCGTAAATCTGCCCGAGGGCAAGAACTTGGTGGGCAGCTTTCATCATCCGCTGGCGGTCTTCGCCGACATCGACGTGCTGGGCACACTGCCGGAGCGCGAAATGAAGGCTGGAATGATGGAGAGCGTCAAGGCCGGGATCATCCGCAACCGGACGCTGGTGCGCTTCATGGAAGCACACGCCGACGATGTTCTCAAGGGCGAAGATAAGGCGCTGGAGAAGGTAATCGCCGCCTCGATCCGCGTGAAGGCCGAAGTGGTCAATCTGGATGAGCGCGAGAGCGGGCTGCGGATGATCCTGAATTTCGGGCATACGGTGGGGCACGCGCTGGAGCAGGCGACCAGCTACAAGGCGCTGCTGCACGGCGAGGCCGTGGGCTGGGGAATGGTCGCCGCGCTCTTCCTGGCGAAGAAGCGGGGAACGATAAGCAAGGCCCAGTTCGAGCAGATGGAGCGCCTGATCCATCTCTATGGACCGCTGCCGCCGGTAAAGCTGCGGGTGAGCAAGGTGGTGGCGGCGACAGGCGGCGACAAAAAGAATTTGGCCGGGGTGAGGCGGTTTGTGCTGCCGGTGGGGATCGGCGACGCGGGAGTCGTGGTGGACGTGACCGCGGCGGAACTGGAGGCGGCGGTGGGGTATATGCTGGCGCAGGCGGGAGAAAAGCGTCCGTAGCGAAGTTATGCTTGGTTTATTGCTTCTCCCACTCTCACTCTCAAAAGTGCCAGCTTCGCGGAACTGGGAAATGCCAGCCACTGGGCGCGATACAAATTCAGTCAATCGACTTCGAATCCTTGCATCCTCTTGCAATACACGGTGTCAATCGTTTTCCGTTCAATGACCAACTTGGTGGATGCGGCTTGTTTTCCCGCTCCCAAAGGAGGTTGCAGAAATGGGAGGAGGCCAAGAAAATTCAAGGGCCGTTGCTTTCTATAGGAAAATAGGGCATGGCTCCTGTGCGAATTGACAAATGGCTCTGGGCGGCGCGCTTCTTCAAGACGCGGGCGCTGGCCTCCAAGGCTTGCGACCTGGGCAGAATCCACTCAAACGGGATTGCCGCCAAGCCCGCTCGCGAAGTCCGCACGGGCGACCTGTTGCAGGTCAGGAACGAGGGCGGCGAGTTTCAGGTCGAGGTACTGCTGCTCAGCGAGATACGCGGCCCTTCGGCGGTGGCGCAGACGCTCTATCGCGAGACCGAAGCGAGCAAGGCGGCGCGGCTGAAGGTTGCCGAGGAACGCAAGGCTATGCGAGAGTTCGCCCCGTTGCCGGAGCATAGACCCTCGAAACGCGATCGGCGGCGGATCGTTCAGTTCCGGGGCGGCGCAAACAGGTAAGGTACGTAAGTCCCTGTGGCCAGGGACCGAAGCCCTCGGCTGTGCCGATGTGACCGCGCGAACCGATTGCGATCAACTTGCTTCCCCATGCCGCGGCCAGTTCCCTGTTCCGTTCGAAGGAAATATAGGGGTCTTCCGTGCTGACAACCAGGATTCTGGGAAACGGAAAACGGCAAAGAGGGATCGGGGCAAAGCCGGTTGTTCCTTGCGGAAAGGTAGCGGCTTCCGCATCGCTGGGCGCAACAACGAGAGCTCCGGCGATTGCGCGTCCGTAACGAAAGGCCCAGTGCGCGATGGTCACGGAGCCGAGCGAATGGCCAACCAGGATAACCTTGTCGTTCTCCTTGCGGATTGCGGCATCGAGCGCGTCGGTCCAATCATCGCAACTTGGCGTGGCCCAGTCGGCCTGCTCGACGCGGATGAATTCCTTGTGCTGTCTCTCCCAATGCGACTGCCAGCGATCCGGTCGGGAGCCGTGGAGACCGGGTAGAATCGGGACTTCGGCGACTGAAGCTGCGGTTTGAGTCTGCATATTTCTACTTTTCCGCGGCCCACTCCACCATCGCCAGGGAAAGCAACAGCGCCCGCTTGAGGCCCACTTCGCGGTCCTTGGAACAGTACCACTCCGCTTGCGTGTGCGCGCCTCCGCCCTGGCCGCCCGCGCCCATCGAAAGCGCCGGAATTCCCAGCGAAAGCGGGATATTGGCGTCGGTCGAGCCGAGTTGCAGCTCGGTGCGCAGCCCCAAATGACGGTCGACGGCGCGCAGAGTCTCCAGCAGCGGAGAGTCGGCAGGAAGTTGCGCCGCCGGACGATCGCCGATCTTGACGACGGTGAAGCGGAGTTGGCCTCGGTTGCGCGCACCGTTGGCTTTAGCCTCGGCGTTGCAGCGCTCAACGGCATCGGCGACGGCGCTTTGCACTTCCGCTTCCAAGCGCAGCAACTGCTCGTGACTGGTAGAGCGGAGATCGATGGAAGCCTGGGCGCTCTCCGGTATGGAATTCACGCTGGTGCCGCCGCGGATGGTGCCCAGATTGAGCGTGGTGCGGGGTTCGTCGGGCAGCCAAATCCGGGCCAGCGTGGAGAGCGCCGAAGCCAGCGCGGCGATGGGGTTGGGAGTGCCCGCGTCGGTAAAACTGTGCCCGCCGGGTCCAGCGATGACGATCCTGTAGCGACGGCTGCCCAGGGCCTGGGTAACGACTGACTCCGCGCCTGGACCGTCAAGAACGATGTGTGCGGCGATGCGGCCGGCCAGCGCGTTGCGCTCGTACAGTTGGCGAACGCCACGCAAGTCGCCCTCTCCCTCCTCGCCCACATTGCCCAGAAAAACCAGCGGGGCGGGCAATTGGGCTTCGGCGTGAACGAGCGCGCGGGCGATGGCCAGCATTCCCGCTACGCCGGCACCGTTGTCGCAGGCTCCCGGAGCCTCCAGGCGCTCCTGGCCATCCACACTGCGAAGCGCCGGATTCAGCGGCGTTTCAGTCGGAAAAACCGTATCCAGATGCGCGGAAAGCACGATGATGGGACCGGTGCTCTCCGCAGGCAAACCGGCGGCGGGCAGAAAACCGAAGACATTGCCCACGGCATCGGTTTCAATCGAACTCAATCCAGCCTCGGCAAAGCGGGCCGTCAGCCACTCCGAGCGGGCCTGCTCACCGAAGGGCGGCGCGGGAATCGCCACCAAATCCAGCTGCCAGTCCATGATCGTTTTGGGGTTTCCGCGCAGCCAGGCAAACGCGGCATGAACCGGTTGCCGGGAGGCCAGCGCGGTCACCCTGGAGTACGCCGAAATGCCGAAAAAGAGCGCCATGCGGATTGATTCAGCGTAGCAGGGAAACGTGGATGGGGCCACGAAGTCCAAAAGAATGCGCCGAGGGGTATTGCGCTCCCGGCGGATGCGCCTCGCATTGCCGGCAATGCCAACTTGGAAACGCCATGGGATCGAAACTCGCTCGATATTGTTGCGGATTTGCGATTGTCAGTCCAACCGCGTCAAATACGCCTCTCCCTCGGCGGGACGGAGCCTGCGGGCGATCGACTCGGCCAGTTCCCGATCGTCGCCCTGCGGCCGGATGCGTACCCAGTAGCTATCCTCGCCCGGAAACTCGATCACATTGGAGTCGGGATACTTGCGCATCAATTGCGCCTTGAGCTTCCGGGCCTTGCGTTCACTGTCGAAGGCGCCGATCTGAACGCACCAGCGGCCCCCTGTTTCGATGGGCTTCGGGGTGCGGTAAACGTCCAGCCGAACGCGGGTCAGGCCAGCGCGGTAAATGCCGGTGGCCCTGGCCGAGGCCACGGTAAGATCGAGAATCCGGTCGTCGGCAAACGGGCCGCGGTCGGTGATGCGCATGGCGCTGGACTGGCCGGTCTTCAGGTTGGTCACCAAGATCAGAGACCCCATCGGCAGGGTGCGGTGCGCGGCGGTCAGGGCATAGTCGTCGAAGACCTCTCCGTTGGCGGCTCTGCGGCCCTTGTAGGGCGCGGTGTACCAAGTGGCCAGGCCCTCTTGGCTGGCGATGGGCGTGTGTGTGCTCACATAGTCCAGGTCCGCGGCGCTGACCCCTCCCGGCGGCGCTGGCGTGGGCGCAATGCGCGCAGGCGGAACTGTGCGGGGCGCGGGCATAGAAATTTGCCGTGCCGGCGCAATGGCCTGCGGCGGCGGCGGAGCCTCTTCGCGGCGATGCCCGCAGCCGGACAAAATCGGAAGCGCCGCGGCCAAAAGAGCCAGCGCCGCCGCAGCCCCGTTGTCCCGCAAATGCCCGTGCCGGATGCGGCAAGAACGTGGATGCCCCACCTTCGCTGTCATCCTGAGCGGAGCGAAGCGGAGCCGAAGGGCCTGCGTTTCGATTCTTTCGCGGCCCGGTTGGGGAGCCTCGTACCTCAAGCGGAGTCCGTTCATCGCGCCTGCGGGTCGGTTGGCGGTTGATGTTCGCGCTCGAAGCGGTCGGCCAGATCGCGCAGTTTCTCCGATGCCTTGCGCAAGGCGGAGATCGACTCTTTGCGCACTTGCGGTATGACCGCGTCGTTCACGTAGGCGACGGCATGGCGCAACTCCATCTCAATCGACTCGATGGCCTCATCGATGCGGCGGCCTACGCTGCTCGCGCCGGGGCCGGGCGGCGGATAGGAACTCACTTGGCAACCTCCTGAACGACGCTAAAACGCGATCATCCTCCTTAGTCTGCGGCGCTGCGCGCGGTCCGTCAATGGCCGAACCCGCGTATGTGCCGCAATGGTCAATACTCGGTCCATTTCCCAATCCTTCCCGTCCCCGATTTTCTTTCCGCAAAGCGGTGACCTTCGCGGGAATTTTCGCGTCACACTTTCAGAGCGGGGTTCGTTGCGGCGGTTCGCTAACCTGCGAGAGGCGGCTCTTGCAGAGCGGTTCTGGGGTTCACAAAAGGAACGGAAGCGCATCCGTGCGGAACAGCCCAAGCCGGATGCGGATGAAGCGTCTTGCCGCTTTCCCACTGCTTTTGCCGGTGTTGCTTATGACAGTCCGTCCGGCGCGGGCTGGCCAGCCGGAGCTTGCCGCGCCCCAGCCGTCGCTACCGGAGGCCCCAAAGCCACAAATCCCCGCCCCAGCCGCGGCGCCCTGTCCAGCCACGAGCGTCAGTTCTCCAAAGACACCGGCCTCCGGCGCCGGCAATTCGGCGACAAGCTCGAATCCCCAGCACGCCCCGTGTCCGCTGCCGCGGCCAACCAATTGGTTCGCCCGCTTCCTAGACGGGCCGAAGGTCAAGCCCATGACCCCGAAAGAAAAGGCCTGGCTGGCGGTGCGCAACGTGATCGATCCAGGCAACGACGCAACCATTCTCGCCAGTTCGGCGATTGCCATTGGCTCCGATGCCGATTCTCCTTACGGCCCCGGAATGCGCGGCTTCGGCCGCTCCGTCGGCGTCAGTTATACCCAGGACATGACCGGAGAGTTCTTCTGCACCTTTCTCATCCCGTCCATCGCCGGCCAGGACCCGCACTACCACCGAATGCCCAAGGCCACTATCGAACGTCGCATCGCCCATGCCATCTATCAGGTAGTGTGGACGCAAGGCGACAATGGCAAGGGGATGATCAACTACGGCGACCTCGCCGGCGCGGCCGTCACCGACGAGGTGGACAATCTCTTCGTTCCCGGCCGCCAAACCAATCTGCCCGCCAGCGCCGCCCGTTACGGAACCGGCCTGGCCACCGCCCCCATCGATAACTTCGTCACCGAGTTTTTGCCCGACGTAGCCCGTCACATCCACGTCCAAATCTTCGTCATCCAGCGCATCATCAACCAGGTCGCCAAGACCGACGGGCAAGGGCAGCCGTAGCCGCGTCCAGGTTTGGACTTACTGCCCGCTGCATGGAAAGCGAAGAGCATGGGCAAGCTACCCCGGACTGAATTGCGCATTTTGCACAAATCATCCCAATTCGACCCCGACAACTCCACCAAACATAGGCTCTTTTGCTAGCCAACTGCTCTTTCTAGGATAATTCGAGCATGGAGTTTCAGCGTTCGTCCGGAGTTCTGCTGCACGTAAGCTCGCTGCCATCGTATGGGGGCATCGGCGACCTGGGGCCAGCGGCCTACGAGTTCTTGAACTTTCTGGCCGCGGCCAGGCAGCACATCTGGCAGGTGCTCCCACTCAGCCCAACCGGATACGGCAACTCGCCCTATGCGGGCACGTCGGCCTTCGCCGGCAATCCCTTGCTCATCAGCCTCGAATTCCTCTCCGATTGGGGCTGGATCGACGGCGAACGCATTGCCGGTCTGGCCGGACGAGGCGGCCCGGTGGACTTCGACGAGGTTGAGGCGCGCAAGCTGCCGCTGCTCTATGAGGCGGCGGGAAACTTTTTGGACCGCGCCCCGCTGGACTCGACGCAATACCCGAAGCTGGCCGGGCAGTGGGCCGAGTTCGAGGAGTTTTGCCGCGCCGAGGCGGTCTGGCTCGCCGACTATGCATTTTATGCCGTGCTGCGCCGCCGCTTCAATACCGGCGCATGGACCACCTGGCCGCTGCCGCTGCGCCGCCGCCAGCCCAAGGCTCTGGCGCAGGCGGCCGCCAAGCATGGACGCGCGCTGGCCGAGGAGCAAGTCTTGCAATATGCCTTCTCGCGGCAGTGGAACGGCCTCCGCGAGGCCGCGTCGCGCCATAAGATTCGCATCCTGGGCGACGTGGCCATCTTCGTCAGCATGGATTCGGCCGACGTGTGGGTCCACCCCGATCTTTTCGAACTGGACAAGGAGCTGAAGCCGCTGCGCATCGCCGGAGTGCCGCCCGACTACTTTTCGCCAACTGGCCAGCGCTGGGGCAACCCGCTCTATCGCTGGGACGTGCTGGCGGAGCGCGGATTCGACTGGTGGATTGAGAGAATCCGCCGCGCCTGCGAGCTTTACGACGTGGTCCGCCTGGACCACTTTCGCGGCTTCGAGGCATATTGGGCGATTCCGTCCGAGGAGGAGACGGCGGTCAATGGAGCATGGGTCAAGGCTCCGGGGCTGGAACTCTTCCAGGCGCTGGAGGCGGCGCTCGGACCGCTGCCTCTGGTGGCCGAGGACCTCGGTTTGATTACCCCCGAAGTGGAAGCGCTGCGGCATGAATTGGGATTGCCGGGCATGAAGGTGCTCCAGTTCGGCTTCAGCGACAAGGGCGCTCACATTCACCTGCCCCCTCGCTTCACGCCCGATACCGTGGCCTACACCGGCACTCACGACAACAACACCACACTGGGCTGGTGGCATGAATCGAGCAAATTGCAGCGCGATGCGGTCGAGGCTCTCGTGGGTCCGGTCGGCGAGAGTCCGGTCTGGCCGCTCATTCGTGCCCTGGAGGCCAGCGTGGCGCGCATGGCGGTGCTTCCGGCGCAGGATTTGCTGGAGCTTGGCGCGGCGGCGCGCATGAATACGCCGTCGGTGGCGGGCGGAAACTGGAACTGGCGCGCCCCGGAGGGAAACTGGCCGCCGGAGTTGGCCGCGCCGCTGGCCGCATTGATCGAGGTCACCGACCGCGACAACGATCCGCTTGAAGAGGCAAAGGCGGCCGAGGCGGCTCAAAGGTCGGCGGAGGGCCAGGTCTGATTATCCGGAACCTATTCCGCAAAGAAAACGCCGCCCGTTTGCAGGCGGCGTTTTCTTTGGTTTGCAGAGCAGGAATCACTTGCTTTCCTTGGTTTCAATCCTCATGCCGTAGAACGATTTGTGCACGAAGAAGACCGACACCAGGAAGAATGCGACGGCCAGCGACATTGCGAGTATCGGATTCTTGGCAGTCAATGTCACGGCCAGTTCGACGGCCAGCAATCCAAACAAGGTCGTGAACTTGATGACCGGGTTCAGCGCCACCGACGAAGTGTCTTTGAAGGGATCGCCGACGGTGTCTCCGACAACGCAAGCGTCGTGCAGAGGCGTTCCCTTCTGCTTCAGGTCAACTTCGACGACCTTCTTGGCATTGTCCCAGGCGCCGCCGGCATTGGCCATGAAGATGGCCTGGTAGAGGCCGAAGACGGCGATCGAGATCAGGTAGCCGATAAAGAAGAACGGCTCGGCGAATGCGAAGGCCAGCGTGGCGAAGAAGACGGCGAGAAAGATGTTGAACATACCCTTCTGCGCGTACTTGGTGCAGATCTCCACCACCTTCTTGCTGTCTGTGACCGAGGCCTTCTCCGCGCCTTCCAGCTTGATGTTGGCCTTGATGAACTCGACCGCGCGGTAAGCGCCGGTGGTGACCGCCTGCATGGAAGCTCCGGTGAACCAATAGATCATCGCCCCGCCGGTAATCAAACCAAGCATAAAGGGCGCGTGCAGCAGCGAGAGGTTCTCCTTGCCAACGGTCAGTCCGTGGGTCAGGGCCATGATGATGGAGAAGATCATGGTGGTTGCGCCGACCACGGCCGTGCCGATTAGCACCGGCTTGGCCGAAGCCTTGAAGGTATTGCCGGCGCCGTCGTTGGCTTCCAGCAGGTACTTGGCGCGCTCGAACTTGGCGTCGATGGCGAAGTCCTTCTTCAACTCGGCTTCGATGCCGGGAAGAGTTTCGATCAGCGACAACTCGTAAACGGATTGCGCGTTGTCAGTGACCGGGCCGTAGGAATCGACGGCGATGGTCACCGGACCCATGCCGAGGAAACCGAAGGCCACCAGGCCAAAGGCGAAGACGGCGGGCGCCAGCATCAGGGCATCCATGGATGGTCCGGTACTGAAGAAATAGCCCAGCCCCATGAGCGCGACCATGCTAAGTCCCAGCCAGTAGGCGGAAAAATTGCCGGCCACGAGGCCCGACAGGATTCCCAGCGAAGCGCCGCCTTCCTTGGCGGATGTAACTACCTCCTGCACGTGTGCCGAGTTGGTTGAGGTGAAGACCTTGACCAGTTCGGGGATGATCGCGCCCGCCAGGGTTCCGCAGGAGATGATGGAAGCCAGCTTCCACCAGAGCGTTCCGTCGCCGAGATCGGGGATCATCTGCTTTGACACGAAGAAGGTCAAGGCGATGGAAACGATGGACGTGATCCAGACCAGCGAGGTCAAGGGCGCCTCAAAGTCCATCTCGTCGGCGTTCGCGTATTTCGCCTTGGCGATTGCGCCATTGAGGAAGTAAGCGGCCGAACTGGAGACCAGCATGGCCACGCGCATGACGAATATCCAGACCAGCAGTTGCACCTGCGTCTTGGGATCGTGAACGGCCAACAGGATGAAGGTGATCAGGGCCACGCCGGTGACGCCGTAGGTCTCGAAGCCGTCGGCGCTGGGGCCGACCGAGTCGCCCGCGTTGTCGCCCGTGCAGTCGGCGATGACGCCGGGGTTGCGGGCATCGTCTTCCTTGATCTTGAAGACGATCTTCATCAGATCGGAGCCGATGTCGGCGATCTTGGTGAAGATGCCGCCGGCGATACGCAGAGCCGCCGCGCCCAGGGATTCGCCGATGGCGAAGCCGATGAAGCAGGGGCCGGCATAATCGGCCGGGATGAACAAAAGAATGGCGAGCATGATGAGCAGCTCGACGGAGATCAGCAACATGCCGATGCTCATGCCGGCCTTGAGCGGAATCGCATAACAAGGATACGGCTTGCCGCGCAATCCCGCGAATGCCGTGCGCGAGTTGGCGAAGGTGTTGACGCGGATGCCGAACCACGCCACGCCGTAGCTGCCCGCGATGCCGACCAGACTGAAGAACAGGATGATGGGCAGCGTAACCGCAACATTGCCCACCGGCGCCAGCCAGCCGAAGTACATCGAGATGATGACCGCGATGAAGACCCAGAGCAGAAGAATGAACTTGCCTTGCGTTACCAGATAGGTTTTGCAAGTCTCATAAATCAGCTCGGAGATTTCGCGCATGGAGCGATGCACCGGCAGGTTCTTCAACTGCACAAAAATCACCAAGCCGAAGAGCAGGCCCGCGGCGCAGAAGAGCAATCCGATGGACAGAAGGGCATGTCCGTTCAAGCCGAAAAAATTAGCGAAACTCACGGACCGCAAATCCGGCAGTTTCAGGCTGGCTTCGCCTCCGCCCGCAGCTTCCTGTGCGCCGGCGAATGCGGGCAGCGACAGCAGGCCCAGCAGGGCCGCCACTGTCTTGCACTTGCGGTTGCCGAATGCTTCCGCGCCTTTCTCGATGGCCGCGGCGATCTTCCGCATCGCCGGGGTTCCTGGGTTCGAGCCGATCGCCCGGCGCGCGAAGATACAGGCGACAACGAGCGACAACGCGCTCACGCCCATAAAGAACTCCATCCAATTGATGACTGTCACTTTTTCCCCCAAATTGAAGTTTTAGAAACGCACACGAACTCGTCCCGTGGTACGCGACGAGTTTTTTCAGGAAAGATGGTCAATGGAAGCCTAGCATCCGCGTCCGGCGCTGTCGAGTGATTGCAATCACACGGTGGGGCCGCGGACGCTACTGTATCGGAATCTCGATCTTGTCGTCGGGCAGCGGCATTTGCAGGTTTTGCGTACCGGGGTCGCGCGTTTGACCGCCGGGCAGAGGATGGAGCTTGAAGAGCGCCAGCCGGTTGCGCTGGGGATCGTCGAAGGCGCGGAAGACGGCTGCCTGTTCCAGCGAGAAATGGGTATGAATGTCCTCCAGTGTGCCGGGGTCGAAATCGTTCCATGTGGCGTACCAGCCGGGCTGGTATGCGGCCAGTTTGGCGGGCAGATCCTGTGTGCCGAAGTCGTCGCACAGGCTGGGCAAGTGGGTCACGAGTGCGATCTGGTCGCCGCTTATGGAGACCAGCAGTCGCTTGCCGTTGGGATGGGCATCGACGTATTGGGTCAGACGGCGCGCGGCGTTCACGAAAGTGTACTCCGGATGGGCGGCGTAGGTCACGGTCTGGATGCCGTTGAGAACTGCCGCTAGCCCAGCCAGGACAACGACCGCTCCGCCCACGAGGCGTATCCGACCGCCGAGAGCCACCAGCGCCTGCGCTCCCTTCGCTGTCGCGAAGAAGCCGAAGAAGGCCGCCACGGCGTAGTAGCGGGGCTGGGGATGGTTCTGGCAGGTCATGAAGAGGATAGAACCGGCAACGGCCAGGATGGAGGCGCCGAAGATCGGGTCCAAGAGCAGATTGCGGCCCCACAGACTCCGCCTGAACAATGTGGAAGCGAGCGCCCCCAGCAAAACCAGACCGGCCAATGGGATGAGAATGCTGTCTACCCACAGTGTGCCGTGCAAGGCCCACCAGAAACTGACCAGCGGCCAGTAGAACTCTGGCGGCTTGGGGTATTTGTTGACGAAGAAAAGGTAGTTGTAATCGCGCAGCAGGCCGGCGTGGACGACCAGCGCCATCCACAGGCCATAGGCCGCCACACAGGTTCCCACGGCAGTCAGGCCGCAGCGCAGGGCCAGCTTGCGGTTGCGCCGGAGCGGCACGAGGATCGCCCACCCCAACGCCGGCAACAGGAAAACGGCGGTGGTCTTGGTGAGCGTCGACAAGGCATAGAGCAGGCCGATGCAGGCCGACGCAACGACCGGGCGGCGCAAGCGCGGCAGACAAACGGCCAGGTTCAAGGCCGCCAGCGTGAATGCGATCAGCATCGGCTCCAGAATGGCCAGGCGGCTGAAGCAGTAGAGAAAGGGGCTGGTGACGATCAGCGTCAAAGCCAGCATCGCCATCCAGCGCGGCCCGCTGCTCCGAAGCAGCAGATAGCTCAGCGGCAGATTGACAAAGAAGAACGCGACAGCCAGCCCGCGCGCGGCCTCTATCGAGACCCCGGTGAAGAAGAAGAGAATCCATTCGAGGAAGGGCCACACCGGCACTGCGGGGGCGGGATTGAAGTCGCCGCGCAAATACCAATTGCCGAAGAGGTGTGCGCGTACCGCCGCGTTCCCGTACCAGCCCTCGTCGGTGTACTTTGCCCAGTCTGAAAACCACAGCGTGTGGTTGGGAAAGTCGGCGCTCAGGTGGAGTATGTGCAGCGCCGCGAAGCAACCTATCGCGGCCGCCCAGACCAGCCAGACGGCGAACGACCGGCGTTCAGAAGAATTCATCAGGTTCCGCTTCTCCGCATCGACAAAAATCTTCGGCAAGTCGCAAATAAGAGAGGATAATCGAAGTATACCTCCAGCAGCGCGGCTTCACCGTCCCCACACAAAGGGCTGGGAGCAAGTTTATGGATTTCTTCACCGCTGTCGGGTTAACGACTAAGCCGCTGTCTGCAACCATTCGATCTTCGGAAGGTTGCGGATGTCTATGGGTGGTATCTATTTGAATTTGCCGCGCTGCAACCGGAGACCTTCTCTCTGGAGGCAGCCGTGAGCGTCGGCAAGTTCCTGTTTGCGCAGTTGATGGACTTCATTGCCTGGACTTCCTTTGCCTGCGGCGTTGAGCGCTATGGCGGCGATCTTCGCGGCCGCCCCACATAGCCCACGTCGGCCTCGACCGAACCGCCGAGTTTATAACTCCGATCGCGGT
>CAZMHC010000071.1:0-15397 GCA_964565955.1 uncultured Occallatibacter sp. | reverse complement strand
TGCAGGCGTCTGGCATCTACGAGCGTCGCGCTTACCTGACCGAGGTCTACCGCAATTCGCTCGCCCGCACAGTGCGGGAACTTGGTTACCGGATCGAGGACCGCCGCGACGCCAAGGGGCGGGACTGCGGTTTTGAGATTGCAGGTGTTTCTGCAGAGATCCTTGCCAAGTTCAGCCAGCGGAGTCAGCAGCGTGACGCCGCGATCCGACAGTTCGTCGAAACAAACGGACGTCAGCCGAGTGATAACGAAGTCGCCGTGCTGGTGCGCGAATCGCGTCCGGATAAGCTGACCGAAATCTCGACCAGGGAGTTGCGCTCCCGTCAGCGCGAGAGGCTAACCGCCACGGAAGCTGAGACGCTGACAGGCTTAGCGCAATCGAGTTCCACGGTGCCGGTTCCATTGGAGCCGGCCACGCTGTCTTTGCAGTACGCCCAGGAGCACGTATTCGAGCGCGTTTCGGTTGCGCGTGATCACGTGCTCCTCACCGAGGCGCTACGCCACGGCCGGGGACGCGTCAGTGCGGCTGAGCTGAAAGGGGCGCTAGCGGTTCAAGAGGCGCGCGGGGCGGTCCTTCGTCAGGGCAACGAAATCGCCACGGTGGCCAGTCTCAACCGGGAGCGCGCCATGATCGAAACCATCAACGGTGGCGTTGGCGGCTTTGAAGCGCTCGGTAACGGGGCTGCGGTTGCCACATCCGATCGGCTACGCCCCGAGCAGAGGAGCGTTGTTGAGGCCGTGCTCTCCTCACGGGACCTCGCGGTGAACATCTGTGGAGCTGCAGGTACCGGCAAGACAGCAACGCTTCAGGAAGTGCGGAGGCAGTTAGTCAAGGCGGGTCGTGAACTGCTGGCCATCGCGCCTACAATGAGCGCGGTCGAGGAACTACAGAAGGTAGGCTTCCAGGACGCTATCACGGTCGAGCGACTGATACTGGATCAGCGAATCCACGCCACACTCGGTGGCAAGGTCTTGATCGTGGACGAAGCCGGTATGATCTCCAGCCGCCAGATGGGGGAGTTGCTGAAACTGGCTCAGCGTCACAGTGCCCGCATCGTATTCAGCGGCGACACAAAACAGATTCAGAGCGTCGAGGCGGGCGACGCGTTGCGAGTGTTGGAAAGAGAATCGCGCCTGAAGAGCGCAGCCCTGACGGAAGTTCTGCGGCAGCAGACGCCCGACTATCGGGACGCCATGCAAGAACTTCGGCGAAACCCGGAGCGTGGGTTCGAGAAGCTGAACGCCCTCGGTGCCGTGAGGGAGGCTGCGCCGGCTGATCGTGCGGCGGCCGTTGCCAAGGCCTATTCGGAGGCCGGGGCGCAGAACGCATTGGTCGTCTGCGCCACGCACGAGGAGATCGGTCGCGTGACCGAGGCGATCCGCGCGGAGCGGAGGCGTTCGGGCGGGTTGGGTGCGGCGGTCCAAACGGTGCGCGATGTATCGCTGAGCTGGAGCACGGCGCAGAAACGGGAGTTGCGCAACTTCCGTCCCGGCCAAATCCTCTGCTTCCACAGGCAAGCAAAAGGGATCGAGAAAGATGAAACGGTTGAGGTGGTATGCGTGAGCGGGAACCACGTCACGGTTCGCAATGAACGCGGCCAAGAACGGCGGATCACAGGCCAACAGGGAAACAGTTTCGATGTCATGGAGCGCCGAGGGATCGAGATTGCAGCAGGTGACCGGCTCCTACTCACGGCCAACCGAAGGGATCTGGGATTCCGCGCGACCAATGGGGAAATCGTGACGGTTTCGTCGGTGAACGAACAAGGGCGCATCGCACTCGAAGACGGCCGTGTCCTGCCATCCAACTTCCGACAGTTCGCGCACGGTTATGCCGTAACGGCGCATCGCAGCCAGGGCAAGACCGTCGAGTCAGTGATCATCTCTGCCGACGGCATGCAGAAGGAGTTGTTCTATGTGGCGGCATCGCGCGGGCGGCGAAGCGTTACGGTGATCACGAGTGACAAGGTGGGGCTGCGGGCCTCGGTGGCGAGTTCGGCTGCGCGCAAGTCAGCGTCAGAACTGGCGAGGGGAGTGAGGCGGTGTTACACGCGAGGTGAGCTACGCGGGCTGGCGGCCGCGCGCGATCTTGCCAGGAGGGCGGCACGATTCGTGACATCGTTGCCGGGTAAGATCCGGCAGCAGATCAGGAGGGAGGGAACCCATGAACGCGGTCTCAGCCGATAACGGGAAGCCATGGTCGATAGCGCCTGACGAGCGGACGGCTGCCCTGGAAATCGTTCTACTGAAGCGGACGTACGTCCTGCCGTGGAGCCAGTTTCTGTATGCCGAAGGCGGCGAGGACGAGATCCGTTTGGTTTTCGTGGCGCACGACGTCGTGGTACGAGGCAGCGGCTTGTCGGTGCTGTTGGCTGACCTGGCAGCACAGCGGGTGGGCGCCGTGCGCGAGCCGTCGAGGCCAGAGCGTTTTTCCGCTGTTGGCGTGCGGTTCATCCGAGAGATCATCGTTCAAAGGATCGATGCGGATGGGGAGCGCGGATAGCGATGAGAGTTTGCGCCTACGGCGGTTCTGAAGGGACAGAGACACCATCCCTAAGCCTAGCGGCTTAGGTTTTTCGGCGCGTGCGCAGCGCGCTCTGTTCGATGCACGTTCAACGAATATTCAATGGATATTCGATGAACGTTCAATCGCCATTCGACGGACATTCAACGTCGTTGGCGAGCCGCTGGGCTCTTGCCAGGGGCGTTTCAGGTGGGATTGAGATGGATGACAAGGTCAACGAGATTCTCGAGAGACTGCCAGCCAAGCCGCCGCGCTCGCGTTTGGATCCACATGCCGCGCTGATCGAAGAGATGCGTCGACGCGGCCGGACCTTCATGGAAATCTCGCGCGTGCTGGCGGAGGAATGCCAGGTGAGCACATCCCCGAGCAACATACACCACTTCATGAAGCTTCGGGCCCGAATGGCGAAGATGGCGAAGCGAACTGGCGCCAAGTTTGCCGATTCGAGCGAAGTCGTATTCCCACCGTCAACCGCTGGCACGACTGTGCCAAAGCCAACGCCGCCGATCGGTGCTGCACTGAGGATCGCGGCACTCAAACAACGCAAGCCAGCGCCGGCGTCAGCTTCGGCAGGGTTCGATTACGATCCCAATGAACCGCTCCGGCTCCTCAAGCCGGATAGATCGGGAATGGACAGATGAGGACTGACGCTCACGTGGACCGGCGCCCGAGTAGCACTCGCTCTACGGGCCAGAACGCACCGGACACGGTCCGTCTGGGCCGCCGTGTCATCTCCGACGATCACGCCGGTACTGGGATTGAGCGCAATCAGTCCCGTTGCGAACACCAGACCACCAGCCTTGATCGCCTGCGAATATGGGCGATGGATGGCCTTTGGAGCATCCGGCGTGGTCACTGCTTGTTTTTGCTGGGCCCAAGCGTACACTTCGACCAGACCGACCGGCCGTAAGGAATGCTCTCCACACTGTCTTTCTTGAGTTGTCGTTCGGTGGCGGCGCCAACGGAGTTATGCATTCTCCCGCAAGGCGCCGTGGGGGAACGGGTCGTATGGAAACAGAACAGCGTGATACTTGCCATCGAGCGCCGTGCGCAGGTGCAGGAGCGCGCTGCCAACGCCAGCGGCGCCCTGCATGTAGCCGGTCTGGGCGACGACAATCCACGGTTGGACCCGAAACTCGGATTGATACCAACGGTAGCCCTTATCGTCGATGAAGGCGCGGTTGACGACGTTATCGAGCGCGCGGCGTGCGAAGTCCAGGTACTGATCATTGCCGGTCGCCTGATATAGGCCGAGAAAGAAGTCCGCGATTCCAGCCGCGCCGCAGCACTGGCTGATGTTATTCCAGAAACCGGGCAAGTGACCCGGCTTGACCGAATACTCGACGCGCAGCGGTATCTGCGGATAGGCGTCTCTCCGCTGCTCCGGAATTCCGCTCTTGAGGATCGCTCCGGCGGCGCCTTCGGTAATGTCGAGCCAGTCCCGATCCTTGGTGTTTCGGTGGAGTTCGTAGAATAGGCGGGCCGAGCCTGCGGGTCCGTTGCACTGGCCCAGGTAGAAAAGGTCCAGGCCGGTTGGCTCATGATGGTGGATCAGGAAGGTGTCTCGGTCGGCGCGCGCGATGCTCTTAAGATGAGCCGCGCCCGACAGAGCGGCGTCGAGAAACTCCTGGTCGTGCGTCTGAGAATATAGTTGTGCCAGTACGGTGGCCACGCCCGCAGTACCATGGGCGAAATTCGGTATCGTGATTCCTGCGGCCAGCCCACCGGGCCAGAGGAGATTGCCCTCCGGGTTCTTCGCCGCTATCTCTATTAGGTGCTTGCCCGCATTCCGCGCCACTTGGCGCCAGTCGTCCCGGTCAAAGGTCCTGGCGGCGTATAGGAGATACGAGACGATCCCCGCGTCCCCGCCGCTCACATCGAAGGCCGGCCCCCAGGTGACTCCGGCCCCTGCTGAGTGCGCACGGCTCACCAGGGCGTCGGTTATCGAGATCGCAGCGCCGCGATAGCGAGTCTCTCCGGTCGCTTTCCAGGTTTCGAGGATCGACCAGGCCGCGCCCGCCAGATCGCGACTGAATCCGCTGCCCTCAATCCCGGCTGCGCGGTCTATTACGAAGTCGGCGGCCCGCAGGGCGTCATCACTGTAAGACGAGTCGTTGGTTGCCCGCGCCAATTCGAGAAAGAAGATCAAGGTGCCGGCATTGCCTTTGTAGATGTCCGGCCCCACTGTATCCGGCTTATCCGGTTCATAGGGCCAGGCAATGCCGGTGGATTGTTTGAGAGCGCTCGCGCGAATCCACGCCGCCACTTGACGCGCCGGCTCCAGGTAATTGGTGGACACACTCCGGTTTGGTGCCACGGGAGTCCCGGTGGCCGCGTGAACGGGCCGGTATTGAGCGAGTGCCCCGCCGATGCCCACAGTCTGCAGAAACGTACGTCGGTTGGCGTTCATGGATTCTCCTTAGATCGACCCAGCTATCGGGCCGCACCCTGATTCTGTGAAACCAACGGAGACGGTTTCTCCGCCAGCAAGCGCTCGATTTCGGTAGTGAATTCCTCTTTCAGCAAAGTGTTGAACTGTCCGCTGGCGGGGGCCGCGAAACCCACGTGGACTTCGCGAATGTGGCCACTGCGATCCTGGAAGAACGTCGTCGGCCAGGAATTGAGATTGACCGCTTGCGGCAGTTTGGCGTTAACCTCCGATTGCGTGCCGCCGAGCAGAACGGGGTATTCGATTCCGTATCGCTTGATGTAAGCGCGCAGCCGGGTCGGGTCCTTCAATTGCTCCTCTTCCTCGAAATTCAGGGCGACGATTTCCAGGCCCAGTTTGTGATACTTGCGGTATAGTTCCGCCAGGTAAGGTGACTCATCGTGGCAGTTCGGGCACCAGCTTCCGGTCACGTTGACGAGCACGACTTTGCCTTGAAAGCGCGCGTCACCGTCGGAGATCGTCTGCCCGCTCAAATCGGGAAAGCTGAAGTGGAAGCGTTCGTTGGGATCCTTCACGCCAGTGTGCAATGTCGGATCGGAAGGGACGGGAAGGCCCTGCGCGCGGGCTTGCGCCGGTCGCACGGCTTTGAGTGTGTTTCCCGGAGCGACCTCGGGGTGACCGTCGCGAAGCACCAAGTCAAGCGATCCGTCGGCGGCTTGTGTCACTTCCAGGCGCGCCGGACGGCCGCCGGAGAAGTGACTTAGCACGAACTTGCCATCGGCGTAACTGCCGGTCAGCGCCCCGGTGTCTCCGTCGATTCGCAGAATGGTGGCGGAGACATCTGCCCCGGATTGTTTCACGATGAAGCGCCAGGAAGACTCACCATGCTTCCTGCTTTCGCTGAGTGGAATCTCCCACAGGCCATCGATAGACGGGGCTTCGGTGGCCGCCGCTTTGGGTTGTGGTTTGTAAATTGTGGCGCGGAACGAACTGCCGCGCGTGATGCTGTGTGTAGATATCGAGTAACGGCCATACTGACCTTCCAGAACGCCGTCTTTGAGCGTGGCTTCGAGTCTGGAAGCATAGTGGTCGAAGTTGAGCACCAGCCTGCCGTTTTCGAAGCGGCCCCCGGTCGAGCGAACCTTCTGGTCGCCGTTAAAGAACCAACCTTGCACGGTGGCCCCGTCGCCCGCGATTTCCAGGCGAAACGGAACTTCTGCATCCTTCGTAGTCAGGGTCGCTTGCCAGAGGCCGGCCACGGGTTGTGCCAATGCGGCGGGCGCAAGGGCGAATAGTATCGTCAACATACTGTTCAGTTTCATGTCTATTCCCTCATTCTTCCGAGTGTCGATCTGCCATCTACCGCGAAGCGTAGGAACGCCGCAGCGTTCCTACGCCTCTCTCCAAATCGTCGAGATCGGGCTAGTTGCGTGCCGGCTCGGCGTGGGGGTCCACCTCAGTGAGCGGACGGTCCCAATGCGCCACCGTCAGCCGCCAGCGGTCCTGCTCCTCCTTGCGGAACGTTTCCTGATCGGGGAACAGCTTCTTCGCGATACCGCGAGCCTCGGTCCGGTATCCCGCGTCCCTGTAATAGATCAGAACTCGCAGGTCCCAGCGTTCGCTTTCGCCAACGTGGCCACCACCCTTCTGCACGATGTACTTAGTGACGATGCCTTCTTTCTTCTCTTCATCCAGAATGGCGATCTGATACTTCTTGAAGATCGTATACCAGTCGTCGAAATAGCCCCACTTGGTCGCGTAAACCCATTCGACGATGGGAGGGGCTTCCGCGGCGGGCTGGGACGGCACGTTCTGCGCGAAGGCCGGACGGACAGCGCCGAGACCGGCCATTGCAGCGCAGAGGGCCAGGGATGCGAAGAAGCGTTTGAGAACTGTGTGCATGCTCATTGAATGACTCTCCTCAGAGTGTGTTAGAACGTGAGTCTTAGACCGAACTGGCCCATTCTCGGGTTATTGACCTGACTGGTGATTTGCCCGAAGGTGGAGCTGCCGAGAGTCGTATTCGGCGTGCCGAAGTAGGGCGAATTGGTGGCGTTGAGAGCTTCGAAGCGAAGCTGCGCCGTGACGCGCTCGGTGATGGAGAACTTCTTGTCGAGCGAAACGTCCCAGTTGAACAAGCCGGGGCCGCGGGCGGTAAGGAACCTGCTGACATCGCCGAAGGTAAGTTCAGGAGCGACGCTGAATGCCGCCGGGTTGATCCAGTCGCCGAGGCGCTGGTCGGTAGACCCGGATGTGACGGGGGAAATGCCGGTGGCGTTGGGCCGCTGATAGCTGGCGCCGATCAGTGTGTTGCCGTTCGGCTGCGTCACCGACAACGGATACCCGGTTTGAATCACGCCAAAGGCGTTCAGGGACCATCCGCCAACGGCATAGTTGAGAACCCGGCTGCTCGCCAGGAGCCGCTTTCCCTTGCCGACCGGCAGCTCATACGTGATTGCGGTGGTGAACCGATTTGGCGTATCTTGCGTGGAAAGGCTCCACTCTCCCGCTAAGTCGTACGCGTTTTGCGGACCGGACACCGCGACCACCTGGGCGGCACCCGCGGTGTTCAGGCCAGTGACATCATCCACACTGCGGGACCAGGTATAGGAGGTCAGCAGGCTCAACCCGTTGGAGAAGCGGCGCTGCGCCCTGAAATAGAATGCGTAATAGCGGCTGGCGGCGGTGTTCGAATCGGAGACGGACACGGAGGTGTACTGCGGGAACGGAAGGAGTAACTGCGCTTGAGTGACTTTGGCGGTTCCGAGCGTTCCTACTCCACCGTTACCGTAGAGCGGATTCGGTACACTCTGCGAAAGAGCGGCCACACCCAACGAATAGAACGAAGGGTTGAGTTGGTCGATGTTCTGGCCGTTCTCGAACAAGTGGAGCGAGTGCGAACCCAAGGCGCCGATAGTGAGAACGAATCCCTGTGGCGCCTGGCGCTGCACTTCCAGCGAGAACTGCTGGACGTAACCGGCCGAGGAAGAGTTCGGATTGAATATCGTAATCGCCTGGCCAATACCCGAAAGCGCGCCCAGTGAGTTGCCGGTGGGTTGCAAGAGCCCGTTGGGATAGGGGTTCGACAGAGTGGCGGCGGGCGTATAGTTGCCGTTAGTCGAAGCGATAATGCTGGTGGTCGGCGAATAGCCGATCGGGTTCTGGAAGTTAAAGAAGGATGGTGCCCAGAAAATCCCGTATCCGCCGCGCACCACCGTCTTGTCGTTGGCGCTGTACGCAAAACCGACGCGCGGACCCGTCTTGACGGAAATGGGGTTCCCGGTTTGGGTCGGATTCCCATTGACTCCCGCATACTGCACGCCACCCGGAATTTGCAAGCCGGTGACGTTCTGCTGCAGTGGGTTTGCGACGGAGGGGTCGATCCCGACGATCAGCCGATTATTCGACTCCTGAACGCCGGACTCGTATTCCAGGCGCAGGCCTATGTTGAGAGTCAGTCTGGAAGTGACTCGATAGTCGTCCTGAACGAAGCCGCCGTAGTAGCGGACAAAGTCGTTGAACGTGTTGACCACGGGCGAGTCCTGCCCGCTGGTGGGATAGCCGAGCAAGAGCGTCGCCAGACTGCTGCCGGTTCCAGCCGTGGCGCTCGCCGCGGTTGCGCGCGTGAACACATCCGTGAAGCCGAGACTGGTGGGTCCGGCCGCCGGAGTACCGAAGTCGTGTATGGTTCGGATGTCGAAACCGGCCTTTACGCTGTGCTTGCCCAGGAATTTGGCTATCGTTGCGTTGAAACTGCGCGAATAGAACACATCCTGGTTGGCGCAACCACCGCCAAAGCCGGTGTAGTCGTTGGTGGAAGCGGTGGAGCAGCCGTTCACGGCGCCGCCCATCGTGATGGCGGGAAAAGCCGGGTTGGGCGTATCGGCCGCGAGCGATGCTGGCAGTCCGATCGAAGTCTCGTTAAAGCCGGCGCTCTCTTGCGTGCTCCGCGAATAGAAGCGGTTGAAACCCCAGCGGAGAGTTACCACGGTTGTTGGGGTGGGCGTTAGCGTCGTGTTGGCTTGTGTCGCATCGATTTTGCGGTCGCAGCAAAGGTTCTGGCTGGGAGTCGCGGGATTGGGGAAGATATTGCCGGGAGCGTCGGTTTCGAATGTCTTTTGGTGAATGTAGGATACCGCGGCGGTCACCCAGGATGCGAACTGATGATCGGCCTTGATTGTATACTGGTCGCCGCGGTTCGGGTAACTCCCGGTGAAGTCGTAATTGGTCTGCTGATAATACTGCGTGGGTACGTTCGGATTCGGGTAGAAATCTGCGAGGGCCACTCCGACAGGGTTCAACTGGCTTTGCGGGATGACGTTTCCGGGAAATGCCGTTCGGGCTCCGGTGGAGCTTGTGCTGAGCGGGTCGTAGATAGTCTGTATCGCTCCGCTTCCGGATTGAAATCCGCTCTTGGTAAAGCTCTGCGAGAAGTTGCCGGCGCGCTCGAGCGCGGTCGGCACGGCAAGGAAGTTGGTCGAGCCATCGCGTTGGCGGTAGGCTTCCGTGCCGAAGAAGAAGAAGGTCTTGTTCCGACCGTCATAGAGTTTCGGCACTACGACCGGGCCACCGAGCGATCCGGCCCAATCGCGAAACGGCTGGTCGGGGATCTTGTTGCCGGCGCGATTGGCGAAGAAGTTATTGGCCAGCCAATCCGTTTCGCGAATGTGGCCGACCGCACTGCCATGTACGTCGTTCGTGCCCGAACGGAGTAATGTGTTGAAGGTGCCGCCGCCGGTGCGGCCCACCTCTGCGTCATAAGTGCTTGCCTGAACCTTCAACTCCTGAACGGCTTCCGGCGAAGGAACGATCACCGCACGATTGTTCGAATCGGTGATCGAAATGCCATCGACCAGGTAGTTGTTCGTGCGCAGCGGGCCGCCGGCGATGGATACCTGCGAGTTGCCGTTCTGGTCCTGCATGCGCGCGAACTTCGGGTTGGCGACGAACACGACGGTTTGCGCCAGTTTCCCGACGTAGAACGGGTTGCGTCCCAACACCGGCAGATCGGTGATCTTCTGGGAGTCGATCAACTGTCCGGTGGACGCGTCGCCGGTCTGCAAAGGTGGAGCTTCGGCAGTGACATTGACCTGCTGATCGACGGCGCCTAACTCGAGGCGAAGATCCACCGTGACGGCGGCTTGTGTGGAAACCAGGACGCCCGGACGCTCCAGGCGCTTGAAGCCAGGGGCCTCCGCGTTCACGGTGTAAGTGGCTGGCGTCAAGGAGTTGAACGCATACTCGCCCTGATCGTTAGTGATGGTCGAACGACTCAGCTTGGTTGCTTCATCGGTAATCGTCAGCTTGGCGTTCTGAACCGCACCCCCACTGGGGTCGAGAATTCTGCCGCGCAGCGAGCCCTGAAACGATTGGGTAAAAGCCAAGCCGGAAATGAGAAGAACGCTAACTAAGAATCTGATATTCATATGTCTGCCTTTCATTGGCAATCTCGTTAAGCTGGGACCGTTTTCAGGGCCCAGAACGCAAAGCTCGCACGAGCGACAACGAGGTTGCCCGGAAGAGCCAACGGCAAGTCTCAATCAGTTCATCGAGAACGCGCCGATGGAAGCCTTGCTTGGTGGACACGAGCTAGAGGATTCTAGCGCGGGAAATGGAGGTTAGAAGCAACAACAACAGGAGGCAGATCGAGAACCACGAATGGCTTCAATAGCCGAAGACCGGCGCGCAGCCAGCGAAGAAACCAACGCCGGCGGTGTTCTCAGCGCGCCCGATGGCGACGGAGACTCGCAACTCATGTTCATTGCTCCTGCTTCGCTTTGCACTCGATACCTCTTTCAGATACCGACTGAGACACCGGATAATCAACTCTTATTGCTAATTGTCCAGTACTCAGATAGAGTATAGTGTGTTATGGATTGACATGTCAAGAGGCAGGTCAACAAAAAGTTGCGGAAAGGCGATGCCAAGATCGTCAAGGCTGATGCGAGCGCGTCCGGTGAGCCCTCCAGTCATCTAGGGTGTTCAGGTTCCCGAACGGCTCCGCCGAGCCGATCGGAAGCAAGACCGCGCCAAGATGAGGGATTGCCTCGCTCATTCGCCGAACTCCAGAGCCAAGCAAACCGCTTACGGCGGCAAGGCACCGGCGGTGATAGACGGCGCAGAGCGGTTGCAGGCGTCCATCCGGGGAAACCGGCACAATCGAATCCGCGGCACATTCCCGTGTTGTATCCACAAGCAAATCCAGCAGTTCCATGGTGATTGAGGGCATGTCACAGGCGACAACTAGGTTCCAGTCGCAGTCGGACGCCGACAAGGCCGCCTGTATGCCGCCTAGCGGCCCCTGTTCTGGCAGGACATCCGGAATCGTCCGAAAGGGGAGCGCGCGATAGCGCTCCGGGCGTCCCACAAGAACAACTGTGCCACAAGCACAATCCACCAACCGCGCGACATGCTGGACGAGTGTTGACTCCCCGTATGCCATAAGGGCCTTGTCACGGCCCATGCGGGAACTCCGGCCACCGACCAGAACGAATCCGGCTACGCGTGCTGGCTGGGAGAATGCCATGGACGCATCGTATCAAAATTCAGGTGTGTCTATCGACAAATCTTGCCTGTTTGTCAGGACCCGGCTATACTCGATATACACGAAGCAGACTTTCGGGTCTCATGAGGAGAATCCACCCATGCCCACTCTGATCGGCGCTCCGACTCGACGCGAGGTTCTGGCGGTGACCGGAACCGCCGGTGTCGCATCCATGATTCTCGGCGGGTCCGCCGCGGAAGCCACGCCCACTGCGCCCGGAGTGGAAAGAACTATTCCGACATTTTGCGCGATGTGCGGTCCCAGCGCCGGCTGCGGAATCCTGGCCATCGTGCGCGATGGCAAGTTCGTGGGAATCGAAAGCTGGCCCGACGCTCCGCTCAACCACGGCAAGAACTGCCCGAAGGCGCACGCGGCGCCGCAGTGGGTGTACTCCGAGCAGCGCCTCAAATACCCGTTGAAAAGGGTAGGCGCGAAGGGTGAGGGCCGCTTTCAGCGCATTAGTTGGGACGAGGCCCTCGACACGATCGCGGCGAAGCTGAAGGAGCAGAAGGCGAAGTACGGTCCGGAATCGCTGGCGATCCTGTCGCCCGCTCACCGCACCTACAGTAACTACTTGTACCGGTTCCTGACCGCGCACGGGAGCCCGAACTATGGCCATAGCGGGATTTGCGCGGTGCAGAAAGGGTTCACGTTCTCCTATACGCTGGGCGCACAGCCGCAGCCGGACATCGATCACACCAGCCTGCTGGTGATCTGGGGCAAGCAGCCCGTCTACGCGGGAAGTTCAAAGGGCAGCGTCAGACAACTCTTAGACGCCAAGGCGCGCGGCGCGAAGATTGTCTCGATCAAGCCGACCATGGAACCCGATGTGGCGCTCTCCGATGTCTGGGTTCCGATTCGTCCCGGAACGGACGCCGCGCTTGCGCTGGCGTTTCTGCACGTGATCGTGACGGAGAAGCTCTACGACGCCGCTTTCGTCGAGAAATGGACATTTGGATTCGACAAGCTGGTGGACCACGTGCAGAAGCACACGCCAGAATGGGCTGAGCCGATTACCGGCGTACCGGCAAAACAAATCCGCGACGTGGCCCGGTTATACGCCACCACCAAGCCGGCCTGTATCGATCACGGTAACGGCTTCGAGCATGCGCCCGGCTGCAACAGCGCTATACGGGCGGTGGCGATCCTGATGGCGATTACGGGCAACCTCGACAAACCCGGCGGCGACGTCTTCTCCGGCGGGCGAGGTGGTGGCAGAGGTAAACCACTCGGCCTGCAGGATCGCTACACCAAGGAATGGGTGGACAAACTGGTGGGGCCGGAATTCCCACGTGCGCTGCAGCCGGGCGGGGAGGGCACGTCATCGGCGTACTACCGCATCTTCGAGAGCGTGTTGACGGGCCAGCCGTATCCGGTGCGCACCATCATCGCTCCTGGCACGCAGCCAACCGTCAGCACCCGCGGCACGCGCAACGTGATCGAAGCACTCAAGAAGCTCGATTTCTACGTGGTGGTGGATGTGACGCAAACGGCCGACATGGCATTCGCCGATATTGTGATACCGGTGGCGACTGGTTATGAGACCGATCATCCGTTCGAAGCCGGCGACGGCTGGGTGATGGCGCGCAACAAGGTGATCGAACCGCTGGGCGACTATAAGTCGGATTACGAATTCTGGATCGACCTAGGCGTGCGCATGGGCTACGGCGTCGACTTCTGGAACGGAAGCATTACCGAGTGTATGAACGAACAGCTCAAGCCGTATGGAGTGACGCAAGAGGAACTGCGGGCCAAGCCGGCCGGGATCCGGCAGCCCCGGCGCGAGCCGGTGTACGAAAAATACGAACAGGTTTTCAAGACGCCCAGTACACGGATCTCGAAGCCGCCCTATCTGCCGCAGGGCAAGGTAGCCATCTATAACACGACCTGGGAAGAAAACGGCTTCAGCCCGCTGCCGGAGTGGGTGGAACCGCCCGAGAGTCCGACTGCGACGCCCGAGTTACTCCATAAGTACCCACTAACTTTCTCCGACTTTCACACTTCGAAGGTATATAACGCGGGCTGGCTGCGCAATGTGCCGTACCTGCGCGAAGTAATGCCGGACCCAACGCTACAGATACACCCAGATACGGCGCGACCGCGCGGAATTGCGACCGGTGATTGGGTGATCGTCGAGTCGCCGCACGGCGTGGTCAAGGTGAAGGCCGACGTGAACCCGGGCATACGGCCGGATACAGTGATGATGCTCCACGGCTGGTGGCAGGGCTGCAACGAGTTGGGCAAGCCGTTCTATCCGCTGCTGCGCGGTGGCGCCAACGCCAACCTGATGTACAGCACGGATCCGAAGAAGGCATACGATCCGGTGGTGACAGCTATGACAAGCCAGACGCTGGTGCAGGTGAGGAAGGCATAGGTATGGCGAAGCAACTCGGTTTCTGCTTCAACGCGGGACGATGCGTGCAGTGCCAGGCTTGCGAAGTTGCCTGCAAGGCAGTGAACGCGGTCGAGCTTGGACCCAGGTGGCGCCACGTGGTGAACCGGTGGGATGGCGAGTTTCCGAACGTCAACAACATAGCGATATCGAAGGCGTGCATGCACTGCGCCAAGCCGTCCTGCCTGAAGGTGTGCCCGGTGCAGGCGATCTCCAAGCGCGCCGAAGACGGCATTGTGGTGGTGGAGCGGGAGAAGTGCATCGGCTGCCAAAGCTGCGGCGCAGCTTGCCCGTACGGAGCGCCGAAATACGGTAAGAACGGCAAGATGCAAAAGTGCATCCTGTGTTACACGCGGCTCGATCAGGGCAAGCAGCCGGCCTGCGTTTCGACGTGCCCTGGCGAAGCGCTCAGCTTCGGGCCGGTTGAGGAGATCGCCAAACGCGACGGCGCCGTGCAACCCGACGGAGCCAATCAGCCATCGTTCGTGATTGTCCCCGCCTTTCGCGGCGTCAAGGCGAGGGAATACGCGGAGGCTTTCTTCCCGCGCTGACCGCGGTCTTCGGCCATGTCTCGACCATCCCTGGATCTGCACAATATCTATATCTCGAAGGGCCACCAGTTCTTCGGGCGCCACGGCCTTGGTGCGCTATCACATCCAATCCTGGAACTCGATGAGGTCGAATGCGTTGCCGGCCTGGGGCTGCGGGGCGACCGGTTCTTCGCTTCGGCGAAGCATTCGCTGGGACAGGTGACCCTGTTCTCGCGCGAGGTGTTCCTCGCGATGCGGCGCGAACTGGGTCTTGGCGGAGTGCCACCGTCGGCGCTGCGCCGCAACCTCATCGTGAGCGGAGCGGATCTGAATTCGTTGATCGGCGTCGCATTCGAATTGCAAGGGATTCAATTGCGCGGCGTCGAAGAATGCCGCCCCTGCTACTGGATGGACATCGCCGTCGGAGCCGGCGCCGAGCGATGGCTGCGCGGGCGCGGCGGGCTGCGATGTCAGATTCTAACGTCGGGGTGGCTGCGCGTCCAACGCGATGCGACATTCCGGACTGAATCACGATCGGTCCCGGAGCTCGCATGAAGACTCGCTTGCTGCGGCTCTCAGTCACTGACCGCTGCAATTTCCGTTGCCGCTACTGCATGCCCGCGGGCGCGGTGCGCGACTCCGTTCCTCTGCCGCTCGACAAACTCGGCCGTCTGGCGGCGTGGCTGGTACCGCGCCTCGGCATCGAACGGATCAGACTGACGGGCGGCGAACCGCTCGTGCGCCTGGGAATCGAACGCCTGATCGAGCGTCTGGTCGCGACGCGCGGCGTGCGGGAAGTCTCGCTGACTACGAATGGCGCGCGGCTCGGGTGCATGGCGGCTTCTCTCAAAACCGCCGGTCTCGAGCGCGTCAACGTGTCGCTCGATTCGGTGGACCCGGTGCGGTTCGCGCGCTTGACCGGCGGCGCGCGGCTCGGCGCAACGCTGTCCGGCATCGATGCGGCCCTGGCGGCCGGCTTGACGCCGCTCAAACTCAACGCCGTGCTGCAGCGGTCAACG
>CAZMHC010000070.1:0-15608 GCA_964565955.1 uncultured Occallatibacter sp. | reverse complement strand
TTGTGTTGGAATCAGCTCCCCTCTTCAGGCTCATCTTGTATTGGAAAAGAGTCGCCCTTTCTTCCTTGCGCCGCCTGTGCTAAGATATGCCGGTGACCCTTGGGCCGAACCGACGGGAAGGAGTCCCATTGAGCGATACGATCGTTTGCTTGGCCGCCGACCACAACGGCGTGGAACTGAAATCCAAGATCAAAGCCTCTCTGGTCGAAGCCGAATATCGCTGTCTCGATCTCGGTCCCTATACTTCCGAAACTTCCGTCGATTACATCGATTACGCCCGGTTGATTGGCACTTTGGTTCAGAACGGCGACTGTGACCGCGGCATTCTCATCTGCGGCACGGGCATCGGCATGAGCATCGCGGCCAACAAATTTCCCCGGGTGCGCGCCGCCGTGGTGCATAACTACGAGAGCGCAGGCAAATCCCGCGAACACAACGACGCCAATGTTTTATGCCTGGGAGCGTGGATATGCTCCGAGGAGGCGAATATCGAGATTTGCCACAAGTGGCTGAAGGAGAAGTTCGGCGAGCACAGGCATGTGCGGCGCGTGGAGCGCATCTCCCCCGATCCGCACGGCAAAGTGGTCTTCGCCAACGGCATCTTCGATATTCTTCATCAAGGTCATCTCGATCTGCTGAACTGGTCTCGCAATCTGGGCGACCGGCTGGTGGTTGGCATCAACTCCGATGCCTCGGCGCACGCTCTCAAGGGAGAAGGCCGCCCGGTCAATTCGCAGGAGAACCGCAAAGCCGTGCTCCAGGCTCTTCGTTTCGTCGATGAGGTGGTGATCTTCGACGAACTCAAGCCGACTCAGTTGATTTCTCTTCTGCGCCCTGCCATCGTGGTGAAGGGCGGCGAATGGCTGGCCGAACAGGTGCGCGAACGGGATGAGATTCCGAAAGATGTGGAGATCAAAATATTCCCCATCGTCAAGGGCTACTCATCGACCGGCATTATCGGCAAGATCAAGAGCGGAAAGTCTGTCGAGGTTGGGGTCTGAGTGTCGGCGTGAATGGTTCTATGGGTGATTTGCAAGAGATCGTGAACCGGTTTGCCTCCGTCCAGGTATTGCTGCTGGGCGATACGATCCTCGATATCTATACTTACGGTTCGGCGATGGGGCTTTCCGCGGAGACTCCCACGATCGTGGCCCGCCGCAAGGAAGTGAAGCATTCGCTGGGCGGCGCGGCGCTGGTATGCAGGAATCTGCTGGAGCTAGGCGCGACGGTCCAGTTTGTAACTCTTGTCGGAGCCGACGAGGAAGCGGCGCGAGTTCGGGAGTTTGCCGCGCCCAAGCTGAAAATGCTGGCAGTCATCGACTCCGAGAGGCCCACCACGGTAAAACACCGCTTCTGGGTGGATGGATACAAGCTGTTCCAACTGGATCAGCGCGACGATCGAGCAATTGCCGATGGGATTGCCGAAAAAGTGCTCGACGAGGTTGAGAAAGCATTGCCGCGGACGGATGTGGCGGCGATTTCCGACTATCGCCACGGCCTCCTTTCGCCGAAACTCATTGCAGCTCTGCTGCCGCGCCTGCACGCGGCCGGGAAGCCTGTCTATGTGGATTCGCAGGTTTCGCAGAACGCGAGCAATCACGCAATCTATCGCGGAGGCTGTGCGATCTGCCTCAACCTGAAAGAGGCGCGATGCATCGATCCGGGTTTTGAGCCGGCGCGGGATCCCGGAGCGTTCGCCGTTCTGAATCGCGAGCTGGATACCGAGCGAATCGTGGTGAAGCTAGGCGCGGAGGGCGCGCTTTTTCAAGACGGAGCGCGTGTCACTTATGCCCCGGCGAACGAAGTGGATGTGGCCGATACCACCGGCGCGGGCGATGCGTTTCTCGCCGCGTTCTGTCTTGCCGGCATGGATAACCCGGATGCGGCGTTGCGCCTGGCGAATGCGTGGGCGGGGCTTTCGGTGCGGATTCACGGAACCGCGCCACCTAAGAAAGAAGACTTACTGCGGGCCTTGAAGGAGTTATGAGATGGCGTATGGATTGACGCTCGATCAGGTGCGGCGAACGAACCGGCCTACCCCTCAAAAGAAAAGTTGGGGCAGTGTGACCTCGCTGACGGAGATGGAGGAATATGCGATGGTTCGCGTGGTGATCGAGGCCGGCTGCGCGCAACCGCTGCATTTCTTCCCGAGCGAATATCGGGCCTTTGTCGAGTCGGGCGAGGTGGTCGTGCGCGGTTTGGATAGCCTCGGCGGTTCTCTCTCTGGAACGGCCCGCGCGGGCGAAGTATTGCCGCTGCCACGCTTCCACGTGCATGGGTTTGCCAGCGTCGCGGGCGTCGTCGTCTATCTCTTTGGGCCGCGCTCGGCGGAGGGGTTGCCAGGCATTCCGGTCGAGACCGAAGAAGCCGCCGCATCCGCGTTTGGCGCGCTCGATTTTCTCGAACTCAGGCCTTTGGGTCAGCCTACGGAGGACGTGCGCGAGAAATACTGGGGGCGCATCGAGACCATCCTGAGCGGTGAAGTGGCAGCCAAACGAATCTTCGTCGTGAAGGGCGGCCAAAGCAGCCTTGAATATCACGTAGAGAAGCGGGAAAGCTACTATATCCACTCCGGATTGCTGCGGGTCGGCCTTCGCATAGGGCGCGCCGAGAACCGTAGCATCGTGATGGAGGCCGGCGAGAGTTACGACGTGAAGCCCGGCGTAATGCATATGCGCATCGGCCTGGAAGACACGGTGATCCTTGAAGTCTCCACCCGCGACTCGGACGCGGATTCGTATCTGGTCGAAGACGGTATGAGTTATCACCATATCGATGCCGACTTTAACTCTGAATCAACTCAAAGACAGGAGCAACCCAAGTGAAACTCTTTCTCGACTCGGCCAATCTTCAGGACGTGGAAAACGCCCTGGCGCGCGGCCACATCTCCGGCGTTACCACCAACCCTTCCCTGCTCGCCAAGGAGCCGAAGGCTAACTTTCTAGGACACATAGCGAAGATCGTGAGGCTGATCGAGGCCGATGGCCGCGGCTTGCCGCTCAGCGTGGAGGTCTTCGCCACCAAGCCCGACGAGATGATCGCCCAAGCGCAAGAGATTGTCGAGAAACTCGCCTACCCGCAACTGAACATCAAGGTTCCCATCGGCTGGGACGAGTTGAAGGTCGTCTATGCGCTTGCAAAGCTGGGCATCAAGGTGAACTGCACCTGCATCTTCACCGAGGAGCAATGCGTCCTGGCCGCCTCCAGCGGGGCGAGTTATGTTTCCATCTTCCATTGCCGGCTGAAGGATATAGGCGGCGACCCGGTGCGCGTCATCGGAAATACCCGCCGCATCTTCGATCAGGCGGGGCACCAAGCGGAGATCATCGTCGGCAGCATCCGCATGCAGACAGACATTCTGGAAGCTCATCTCGCCGGAGGTCACATTGTAACCGCCGGCGCCAAGGTCATCGAGCAGATGGCAAGCCACCCGGCCACCGATAAGTCCGTTCAGGGATTCCTCAAAGACTTCGCGGGCTGGATGTCCCAATGACCGTCTGTTTCGATATCGACGGAGTGCTGTGCGGCCAGGTGGAGGGCAACTACCAGGACGCACAGCCTAACCGCGCCATGATCGATTTGCTGAACCGGCTCCACGATCGCGGAGATCGCATTGTGCTGCACACAAGCCGGTTCATGGGCAGAGCGAAAGGGAATCGAGAAGAAGCGGAGCGCATCGGACGAGAGTTTACCGAGCGGCAATTGGCCGGATGGGGCGTCCGCTATGACGAGTTGCAAATGGGAAAGCCGCGTTACGACTACGTAATCGATGACCGCTCGGTCTTCTATGACGGCGATTGCTTGCGAATCGAGGCATATCTGGAAACTCGTGCGGGTTCCGGCGCGGAATAAGACCGCCTCCCGGTTCAAGTGGCTTTCCCGGTGTTGGGAAAGCGATCTTGCACATACTTCGGCGAGGATCCCCCCATCGACCGCTCACCTTGAGGCGAGTTGCAACTGGTCCCGATACTTGGTGATGCATACGTTGTAGTTGGGGTGATCGATGCGGTGGTAGATGTAAATATGCCGATGCCACGACTGAGGCTGGATGCCTTTGAAGCAGTGGGCCAATGAGATTTTGTCATTCAACTTCTTCCGGTCCGGCGAAAGATTGAACTCCGAGATCGCTGCGCGTTCCCCGACAATATCGATCACGGCTTCTTCGGGACCGGCACAGATATCGTCGAAATAGCACCAGACCCGTGGCAAGACATTTTCTTTGGTGAGCACCGGCAGCGCGCTCATGGTCGAGGAATAGTAATCCAAGTCGAACCGCACCGCGCCCAGGGGAGCGCGCGGGTCGGGCTGCCAGTTCGCAACCGTCTTGGATACGTCTCCGAGCACGAGTTGAGCCTGGCCGCCAATGCGCTTTTCGAGCGCGGCGCGATTCATGACAAACGAGCCTTCCGGCCAGCAATACAAAATATCGCGGGGATCGCCGCTGGCCGGGAGTCCCGACCCGCTGTCGAACCCAACCACGAGAATCTCGATGCCTAGCGCCTTTTCGATGGCCTTCTTATGCCCGCACAAGCACACCAGACCATTGCCTCCCGCGACGCCAAACTCGACTACGCTGATTGCCTTTTTCCCCAGGGCCTTGGCCTCCAGCGCGGCAAAATAAACGCATTATGCATAATTGGGGCGCTCCACCGCCTCGGCGCGCAAGCGCGCTTCGTAAGAACCGATGGGCCAACGTCCGAGGAGCTTTCGCATAAGGAGCGTTCTCAGCGGCACGGGCCGTGAGGCGTAGTCGATCAGACGATCTATTGCTGTCATCCAGGCATCTCTTTCCGCGCGAATATTGGGCCCCCGAAGGACGGAAGCCTTATCTTACTACACCCCGGAAGCCGTTCCAGGCGTCTGTATGCCGCTTCAGCTTCGCTCGGGAAGAGCGGCTCGCGCGATCAGTTGCGAGGTGCTGAATCCTTCCACAAAGGGAACGATCTTGACGCGACCGCCCCAGGACCGGACTTCCGCGGCTCCCACAATCTCATCGGCAACATAGTCGCCTCCCTTCACGATCACATCCGGACGAACGGCGATCATCAACTCCAGCGGAGTCGGCTCATCGAAGACCGCGACGGCATCGACGGCCGCAATCGACGCCAGAACGCGGGCGCGCGCATACTCCTGCACGACGGGACGCGACGGTCCCTTCAGACGCCTCACCGAAGCATCGCTGTTGATGCCGACAATCAGGCGGTCGCCTTCGCGCCGCGCGCTGTCGAGCAGCGTTACGTGACCGATGTGCAACAGGTCGAAGCAGCCATTGGTGAAGACCACGTCGAGGCCGTCGGCGCGCCATCGCCGCACACGCTCCTGAAGCTGCTCGATTGCCATGATCTTGCTCTCCGGGCTGGTCAGCGCCTCGCTCTTCATTCGCAGACCGCCTTGCTGCCGATCGCATCCATTGCGGCCTGCATCATCTCCTCGACGGAGATGGAGTCGATGCAGAGTTTCTTTTTCTCGATGCAAACCTCAAGGCCGCAATGCGAGCACTCGACCTTGCGGTAGAGCGGCCGGTGGCCTTTGCCGACAGGGAACCAGCGCCCGCGCCGGTCCAGAGAAGCAAACGGAATCGCGCACGGCACGCCATAGGCCGCTGCCAGGTGCATGGGGCCGCTGTCAGTTCCCAGAAACAACTCCGCCCGGCGAACCGCCGCGGCGGACTCGCGGGGCGAGAGCTTTCCGCACAGATTTACAACCGGCCCCTTCCATCCGGCGGCGGCATATTCGCAGGCGGCGCTGTCTTCCCTCGCTCCTATCATTGCCAGCCCATGACGAGGTAACTTTGGGCTAAGTCTTTCCAGAAGTTCCCGCCATTTCTCCTGCCCCCAGTCCTTTGCCTGCATCTTGGTGCCCGGCCCGCAGCCGACGATGGGGCGGTTGCCGAGCGGGGCCAGCGTTTCGCTCGCTTTGGCCAACTCCGCATCCGACAGCCGCAAATCCCAGTTGCCCGGATCGAGAAGATCGGCATCGCCCAGCGGATGAACGCATCGAAGCAACCTTGCGGCCTCGCTTTCCCACAGATCGCCGGCCGCATCGAAGCGATTCTCCGCCAACTCCCCTTCCGGAAGGCCGACAATTCGCCTGACTCCGCAAAGCCGGAAGAACCTTGCATCGCGCTTCACCGCCGCCTCGCCGCGCGGCGCGGCAAGGTAGACCAACGCATCCGGGCGAAAGCGGCGAATCCGCAACGCGAGACCCAGCAGCTCTCCGACCTGGCGCGTACCCACGGTATAGCGCATATACCCATGCACCAGGCCGGAGCCATCCAGCACCGCCGCCGCCGCCGGGGCTTTGGCATGAACCGGAATGTTGGTGAGCAGCACTCGCTCCGCATCGGGAAAGGCGCGAGCAATCAGATGAAAGCACGGCAAGGCCACCACCGTATCTCCCAGACTGCCCAGGCGGTAGATCAGAACCTTTCGCGGCTTCGCTTCTTGCGCCAAACGGGTCGTCGACATCGCAGCTATTTCAAACCGCCGTCCGCGGAAATGCGGATCGCGGACCTTTCCGGCGCGGTGCGGGATCGCGCTCGCGGTCCGCGAAATGCCCTGACGTCTCCATGAACGTTCTTCCTGGGGCCGTCTTCCACACCCAGCTCCTCGAAACCGAGAGCCGCAAATCTTTCAACGAGCGCGGGGGTTCTCGATGGATCGTGCAACTCCATCACAAGATACTTGAACTTGGTCAGCAAATCGTCCGGGCACGATGCGAAAAGATCGTATTCCGCGCTTTCGATGTCCACCTTGACGATATCCACCGGACCATCGTCGAAATATCGATCGTAAAGAGCCTGCAAGGTCGTGGTTCTCACCGCAACGTGATCCATGGAGGAATCGGGCCGGTCCTTGTATATGCTGTTGGACACGCTTCCCCGGTTGGGTTTGAGCAGTATCTCAGTATCCGGCGTCATGCCGCAGACCGCGGCGTTGATTGCGACAGCTTGAGGGCCGAAATTGGTGGCCAGATTCAACTGAAGCCGCAGAAACGTCATCGGGTTCATCTCGGCGCAAACGATGCGGCTCAACTCGATGCCCGCAATTCTCAACATCAGAGGAAATCCCCCCCCATTCGCGCCCACATCGAGAACGCGAGCGGGCCCGGGCAGGTCGAGGAAGGGAAGGTATTTGCGGTACATATCGGTGGCTATGCACACGCGCGTTCCATTTTCATCTCCGCCGCGATGATCGATGAGTATCTCGAATCCCTTCTTGCGATACGCTACAAACCCGCTCTTGCGATCGAACAATCGAGCGAAGAGGACCGAAGGCCAGTTGTCGAATGCGAGAATGATTCGTAGACCGCCGTACAAGAGCTTGATCGTCACGTTCCGCTCCTCAAAACCGCCTTGCCGGCTCCCAAAGAGTACGCGCTCCTCAATACGCCTTCAAAGCGACGATGGCTTTCAGAACGTCCTCCGGCTGAGGCAGGATGGCATCTTCGAGCAGCGGCTGATAGGCAACGAACGTATCCATCGAAGCCACCCGCTTGACCGGCGCGTCCAGATCGTCGAATAGCTCGTCGGCGATGCGCGCCGCGATCTCCGCGCCGTAACCCCAGCTGAGCATATCCTCGTGCGCCACGATTACCCGGCTGGTCTTGCGCACCGACGCGGCGATGGCCTCCCAGTCGTAGGGATTGAGCGTGCGCAGGTCGATCAGCTCCACCTCGATGCCGTGCTCGCGATGGGCCTTTTCGGCGGCCTGCAAGGCGCGCGGCACGACGGCGCCATAAGTAACCAGCGTGACGTGTGCGCCGGGACGAACGATCTTCGCCTTGCCGAAGGGAATGGCAAACTCCGGCCCCGGATAGGGCGCTCGGTCGTAGGTCTCCCGATAGAGCCGCTTGTGCTCCAGAAACAGCACCGGATCGTCGCAGCGAATGGCGGTGCGGAGCAGTCCGTTGGCGTCCAGCGCATTCGACGGAAAGACCACCCGCAGCCCAGGAAGATGCGTGAAGACGCTTTCGCCCGACTGCGAATGATAGATGGCGCCGCCGCCTATATAGCCGCCGATCGGGGCGCGAATCACCGCCGGCGCGGCCCACCCGCCGTTCGAGCGCCAGCGCATCAGCGCCATCTCGTTGCGAATCTGGTGCATGGCCGGCCAGATGTAGTCGAAGAACTGAATCTCGACCACCGGCTTCATGCCCCGCACCGCATAGCCGACGGCGCGCCCAACAATATTGGCCTCGGCCAGCGGCGAGTTGAAGACCCGCTCGGAACCGAATTCGGTTTGCAGGCCGGCGGTCAGCTTGAAGACGCCGCCCTTGCCCTTCACCTCGGCCAGCGCCTCTTCGCGGCTGGCATCGGCGACGTCCTCGCCGTAGACCACGATGCGCGCATCGCGGCGCATCTCGTCGTGCAGGCAGGCGTTGATAAGGTCGGCCATGGTGCGCGGTTCGCTGCCCTTGCCGCGGACAGCCTTGCCTCCTCCCGCCGATCCCGGCGCTTCCGCGTACTCGGCGGCAAAGCTCGAAGAGGTGGGGTCCAGATCCTCGGAGTAAACGTGCTTGCCAATTTCCGCAACCAGCGGCATCGGAGCAGCCAGGGCGCGTTCGGCGGCTTCGGCCACCTCGGCCTCCAACTGCTTCTCCAGCGCGGTGATCTCCTCGTCGCTGAGAATCCCTTCGCGCAGCAGGCGCATCTGCATCAGCGCCAGAGGGTCGCGCATCGCGTCCGCCTCGCGCTCGGCCGCAGTGCGGTAAAGCCGATCGTCGTCGGAGAGCGAGTGGGAGTAAAGACGAACGCAGCGGCCGTGAACAAATGCCGGACCGAAACCGGCGCGGCAGTAAGCCACGGCTTCTTCAAAGGCTCGCAGGCAGGCCTCCGCATCGTTGCCGTCCACCTCGGCAAAGTGAAAATTGGGGAAGTTGGCAACCAGCTTGGAGATATTCCCGCCCGGCGTGTTCACCTCCACCGGCGTACTGATGGCGTAGCCGTTGTCTTCGATGCAGAAGACCACCGGCAGCTTTTGATTCGAGGCCGTGTTCAGCGCCTCCCAGAACTCGCCCTGCGAGGTCGAGCCCTCGCCCAGCAAGGTCAGCGTCACCTCGTCGCCGTGGAACTTCACCTCGCGAAAGGCGCGATAATCTCCATCCGCGCGTTCGGCTGCTTCGGGATGGCGGCTGAAGTAGCGTCCGGCTTCGGCGCAGCCCACCGCATGAAGCACCTGCGATGCGGTGCAGGACGATGTGCTGACGATATTCAGTTCGCGGCTGCTCCAGTGCGTGGGCATTTGCCGTCCGCCGCTGGCTGCATCGGTGGCCGCCCCCACCGCCTGCAAGAGCATCTCCGTTGGAGTTACGCCCAGAGCCAGGCACAGCGCGCGGTCGCGATAGTAAGGAAAGACCCAGTCGTGGCCGGGACGCAGCGCCAAGGCCGCCCCCACCTGCAGCGCCTCGTGCCCCGCCGCCGAGAGCTGGAAGAATATCTTCTGCTGCCGTTTGAGCAGGATTTCGCGGTCGTCCACGCAACGGGAGAGAAACATCAGCCGGTAAATCTCGACCAACCGTTGAGGGTCAAGGCCACCGCAGGCGGTGCCGGCCCCGGACTCACGAGCGCTGGAAACTGCGGATCCCATCTCCGTCACTCCCCCCAATTTTCCGTTATTGCCCAAATTTCCTCACTCAATTGTAACAATTCGGCCCCATTCGCAACAGGGCGGCAGCGGCCCCACTCTCCGCACAAGGATCGACGCAGGCTATCGAAACGGATGCGGAGTAGACGGCGAAGACGCCGAGAAACCCGACGCGGAATAACTCATCTTCTCCTTCACCTTGTGCGCCAACCGCTCAATCTCGTTCGCCTTGCGCAGGTCGTTGGCGGTGAAAGAAAAGTCGGACGCGCCGACAACCTCCGCATTCAGTTCCCCAGCCAGCTTGAGCAGCTTGTCCGCGTCTGAAACCATCGACTTTTGTCGCTCGGCGTTGAAGACGCGCTGCCGCTTTGCATCGTCGAATGAATCCGAATCGTCGTATTGGAAGCCTCGACTCAATTCGCCTGGACTCAGCTGCCCCATCATCGGCTGCTGCGCCCCGGCGGGCCGGTTCCGTGTGCCGCCCGGCAGCGCCAGCATCAGCGCCAGCAGAAGCGCGCCGCGCACCGCTCCCGGCCGCAGCCGGCATCCTGGACAGCCGGCAAACGCACTCCGCCCATCAATCAAGGCAAACCCTCTTCGCATCAGCGTATCGCCGCGCAAGGCGCATATTTCGTCAGTTTGTCCCCACCGTCAGCTTCATCTTCGCCTGCACGTCGCGGGCCAGCTTCTCGATGGCGTCGGCCTTGCGTATTACAGCGATGGAGAGCGTGTCCTTGTTGGTCTTGTCCACTTCCGCCTTCAACTCCGTAGCCAGTTTCAGCAGCAGCGCGCTCTCTTCGCCGATCAGCTTCTTCCGCTCCGTATTGGCGGCCTCGAAGTTCTGCTTCTTGGCCTCCTGATCGCGCATCTCAATTTGCTGGGCGCCATCGGGCAGGGGAGCGGTGGGACGATACCATCCTCCACCGCCTTGCGCTGAACTCGACTGCGCCAGCCAGAGCACGGCAGCGCCCGCTACAGCTGCCCCAACTGCAAGACTGGCCAATATCCTCGCCCACTCCCGTCTCCACGTCCGCACGGATTCGCCCTGCTCGCGCCGCAAACCCCGATTCTTCCTGAACCGCATAGGGAACCTCCTGTGGGAGATGCCATTCAAGTTGTCCCTTGCTCTGCGATAGAATCTCCACCGTCGGGCCTCTTCGCATGGATCGCTCTGGCCCTCCTGCGCACAGTCTAGTCTGGAACGAGGAGATTGGGAATGAATTCTTTTTTGCTGGCGGCAAGAATGGGCTGGTTTGCCGAAGGCCGATTCCTCGGCAAGGTCTTGGACGAGTGGATCGCCGATGCCCAGGAGTTTGTCCACATCAAGCTCCCGCATCTCCTCACGATTGCGGCTATCGCCTTCATCCTCAACCGGTTCCTGATGATCGTCTGCTCCAGAATGATCCATCTGGCCGAGCGCCCCTCAAGCAGTTCGGTGCATCTCTCGCAGGTGAAAACCCTGGCCGGGGTGATTCGTGCCACCGGCCTGGCTGTCATCGGGATGATCGCCGGTTTGCAGTTCCTCGATGTGCTGGGAGTCAATCTCACCCCGCTGCTGGCCTCTGCCGGGGTCGCAGGAATCGCCATCGGCTTGGCTGCCCAGAACATCGTCAAGGATATGCTCAACGGCATCCTCATCCTCGTCGAGGACCAGTTCAACGTCGGCGATACCGTGCGCATTGCCGGACTCTCCGGCACCGTCGAGTCCATGACCTTGCGCAGAACCGCAGTCCGCGACAACGACGGAACCCTCTACACCGTTCCCAACTCGCAGATAACCACCGTGGCCAACCTCAGCATCGGGTACTCTCTGGCCACCGTCAATGTCAGCGTCGACTTCTCCGCAAACCCAGATACGGTTCTGCAACTGCTCAAGGGGATCGCCATCGAAATCCGCAACGGCGAAGAGTTCCGCGACGTCTTTGTCGCCGACCCGCAAGTCTTCGGAGTCGATGCCATCAAAGGTTCCGAACTCGTCTTTTCGGCGGTCTTCAAAACTCTGGCTACTCAGCAGTTCGCCCCGGTCCGCGAATTCCGCCGCCGCGTCCGCCTGGCTCTCGAAGAAAATCGTCTGCTCCCCGGCGATCCCAACCGCGTCTTCAACGCCTTTCCCGGCCAAGTTGCCGGCAAGCGATCGCTGTCAGCCCAGGAGACCGCTCCTCAACCCGACCCCACCCTGCTCAAGCCGCATGACGGCAATCCCTTCGCCGGCGAGTAGCAACTTGACGGACCTTGACAGGATGCGCAAATACATTTTGCTTTGAAAGGACACGACTTCAGTCGTGCCGTAAGCGCAGTAAAATAGCTATGGGCTTCAGCCCCGGATGGATCGTCCCAAAACCGCCGTACCCTCGCAAATCTGTCATCCTAAGTGAAGTTTGGCCCGCCAACAGGATGCTACTCGTATTCTGTAGACCCCCAGGGATCATTTCCTCGATCCTTTGTGCGGACCCCCTCGACTTTGCCCATTGAATGAAGCGCCAAAGAACACTCCGAAAAGCCGGAATGGAGATTCGCAAGACGCTGGCGCATAATGTGCGCGCGCTGCGTTCCCGCCTGGGGATTTCCCAGGAGGAACTCGCCGACCGCTGCGGCTTGCATCGCACTTACGTCGGCGCTATCGAACGGGCGGAGCGGAATGTTACGTTGAGCACCCTTGAGGTATTCAGCGAAGCGCTTGGGGTTACTGTGCCGGATTTACTGAGGGACAACTGCCATGACACCGATAATTTTCTCACCACAGGAGAACAATTCTTTACACGGTTCAAACAGATCAGAGGACAGAACCTCAAAGATCAGTTCACATTGCCCCCCGGCTTTTTCGATTTAGATTTAGGTTACGATTGACGCCGAACGCTTGCCAAACCAGCTCGTCAAGACGGCTTTCCAGCTCCTTCGTCTCCGTGGCGGGCATCTTGTCGTATATCTCCCTGGCAAGCTTGGCTAGCGTCCTCGCTTCCTCGCGCGATGGGTCCGGCAAAGGAAAACACTCCACGTATTGAGTGATGAACCTGCGCCGCCCCGCGTATAGCTTGTTGTTGAAGCGCCGATCGTAAAACGTTTCGATGAACGTGGAATTGGCCACCGCCAAAGCCAGCCAAAGCAACTCGGAGTCCGTGCCGCGGTTGGGCGACAGCCAGTAGCAGTCCCCGTTGACGATGCTTCCGTCGAGATCGATCCAGAACGTGGGTCTCTCGCAGATGTCGCGGAATACAAGTTTTGGAAGCTCCCATGCTTCCGGGTCCTGCGGAACCCATATCTCATACCACTTCCGCCCGGCTTCCAAGACGTATGCGCGGCCCTCCAGCGCCGGGCGATGCTTTTCGAGATAGGCCGCGGACCTGGGAAAGCTAGCCAGGTCGGCCGCCTCGCGCCGCCCATCCTTCGTCAAATGCGGATAAAGAACCTGCCGCCCCGACTTCGCCTGATTCGCCTTGAATCGGCGTCCCATATGGTGCGTCGTAAGTGGACGCAGAAGTTCCGGCAAATCGTGTTTTTCAAAGCTATCCCAGTCCGTCCGGATGAAAACCTGATCGGCGCACGTCTTGATGCCCACGCGAATGCTTCCTATATCGCCGAACCTGCGCCATGTGTGTTTTTCCACGGTCTTGAGCCAGTCGTCCGACTCTTCGCTTGCCACGCGCCAAACTCCCTCCAGCGCGGTGCTGAGATCGAGCGTCCCGTGCGTCACATGAAAGCGGCGACCGTCCGCTATGGAAACCGTCCCCGACTCAGTAAGAGCCGCGATCGCGTCCTCCGCTCCGCGGGAGGCAGGTTCATCCGTTTCGTAGATCGAAGTGAATCGAGGAGTTTCCTTTCCTTGCCTTTCGCCTTTTGCAAGAAGAATCACTGCCGGAAGGACCGCCGCGCCGAAGAGTTTTGTATCTCCCATATCCCAGATATGCTTCAGACTTGCAGTTTCGCGAAGCGCTCTTCGCACCGAGGAGCCGGATTTCGTCGTCATGAATCGATTGGAGACAATGATGCCCGCGACGCCGTTGTCTCCCAACGCTTCGATCATTCCCAACAGGAAGGCATGATAGAGATCGATTCGGCCGCCGAGTCCAAAGTGGGTTGCCAGGGCCTGCGCCGCCGCGGCTCCCATGATTTGCGTCCGAACGTAGGGCGGGTTGGCGATGATGATGTCGAACTTATTCTCGTCAATGTCTCCGCGGTCGATCTCCCCACTGAAGAGCGAATCGGCGCTGGCGAATCTTTCCGCATACTCCAAAAAGTTTATTGCTGAAAAGTTCGTTGGAACCGATGGAAATCTTGTATGGATGGCTTGCTCCGCGACGCGAAGGGATGAAGGATTCGTATCGAATCCGTGGACTTCCACATTGCGAATCCCATGCGCGAACAACTCCTCCAGAAGGCTTGTCAGCAACGCGCCCTCGCCCACTGCCGGATCGAGCGCTCGAATACTCCTTGGGTTCGATGCTTGGACATTAGCGGCAATCTGCCGGGCGACAAAGCCGGCCAGATTCCGCGGTGTGAACGTAGCCCCGTCGAATTTCGCTTCTGTGACGTCTTTGTATCGAACCGATCTCGCAGGTTGGAGTGCGGAGGACATGGATCGATGCTACCTCAATTACCATCCATTGCAGTGTCCATTCGGACAGTATCGCGGACTGGTTGCCAACCTGTGGGGCATGGCTATGCCTCAAAAACTCTCGTTGGGCGCTTGACAACCAACCGAGGCTTGCCAGAGAAATCGAAGAAGGGCTGGACCATGGGAATTGGGTCCAACTGGTTCGGAAAACACAACCGGTCAGCAAAATGCCGTGCTCGTTACAGGTTCACGCATAATGCTGGCTGGGTGTGACAAGGATCACAAGCGCGAAATTTAATTTGACTTTCACATATAAGCATGAAATGAGTTGATGTGCATCGATCCCCGGAATTTAAGCGATGCCTTGTCCGCACCACCCGCGTTCGCTCAAGCGGGAAAACTCCGCGAGGAGCGAAAGATGGGGGTGTGTCTCGCTATATGCCCTCAAACATTTCGGCGGCCGGACGGTGCGGAGCCTTCGGTTCTACGCCTCAGGAACAGGGCGGAGCAAAGGGAGTTGAGATGTCGTTTCGCCGATTTTTATGCACTTTTTGCAAGATGCTTTCCTCAAGATGGGATAGTGCGTCGCTTTGTCCGGTCGGACAGGCTCACCGCGCATCCAGATAGCGCAACGCGTCGTTTGCACGCCCGAACCATGAAACCCTAAGGAGAAAAACGTTGAAACTCGCACACCGGTGGTTGCTCCCACTCTGCCTGACGTGGTTCTGTGTTCTGGCCGCGTCGTCGAATGTCGCTTGCGCGCAAACATCAGGATACTCATTCCCTAAATATCAGGTGATGGGGGTGGTCTATGCTCCGCCAGGATCGGCCAGTTCCGTTACCTACACAAGCAGCCAAGTGGTCGGATCCACCGACGCCATTTCCACAACCAATGGGTCGACGAATTCAACTTCATCTTCAGTAACCGTGGGGATTGGATTATTTGGCTTTGGTGGATCGATCTCTTATAACACGAGTAACACATGGGGCGCTTCAACTGAGGTAAGCAACTCTGTAGCCGTTCAGACACAACAAGGGAACACAGTGGCTACCATGGGACCGATCAGTTCATCTCTGGGCGTCGACCATGACAACGACGTCATCTACATATGGCTGAATCCGGTCATAGCTGGAACTGTCACAGGTACCGGCAGTACTGCCACTCTCGACTGGACCGGTCTGGCATCGAACTCATGCGATATAAATAATCCTGCTGGCCCGCCGTCTGCATACCAAGGTGTTAGCGGATGCGATCCCAATCAATATCCCTACCCGGACATCGTTGGAATTCCGGTCTGGTGCCTGAAAAACCCGTACTATCCAACTCCGAGTTGTTCACAATGGCTCCCATATACCTCGCGCATCTGGGATCTCTCCGATTGGGGGACCGACCCAAACACTGGCATACCGCTCGGCCCGGGATTGACCATGCGAGACTATGCGGATATCCTTCAGTCCGACCCGTTCGTGTC